>CAZEXX010000046.1:0-7225 GCA_964516885.1 uncultured Anaerolineales bacterium
CATCGCTGCCCGGCACAATGCAGACGCCAATCAACTCAGCGACCGGATCGACCTTGTTCACGGATCGCTCGAAGATGTGACAGCGGCCTACGATCTGGTGTTGGCCAACATCCTCGCGCCCATCATCATCAGAATGGCTAAGTCGGGGCTCGCCGACCGCGTCCGGCACGGGGGCACCCTGGTCGTCTCCGGCATTCTGGAAGAGCAGGCCGACGATGTCGCCGCCGCCCTGGAAGCCACAGGGCTGCAGGTCACCGAGCGCCGGCAGCAGGAGGAATGGATAGCGCTTGTCGCCGTACGGGCCTAGAGCAACCAGGCGACGACGACGGCAACAGCACAAGCGTCTTTCGCGGTAACATCTAGCGGCCCAGATCAATCCGGGCCGCTTCTCTGTTGTGTGCGCTAGCGGCCCACTAGCTTCAGTATCTCCCTCGCCAGGGCCGGCGTCGCCACCTCACGCCCCAGCTCGCGGGCAATGCGAGCGAGGCGCTCGACCAACTGCGCGTTGCTGACTGCCGGCTCGCCAGGCCGATAGTAGGCGTTATCCTCAAACCCGGCGCGCACGTGGCCGCCCATACTCATAGCCATCACGGCAATGCGCAGATCGTGGCCGCTGTGACCGACAGCCGCCCAATGCGATGCGGGGGGAAGGCTCTGGCTCAAGAAGCAGAGATTGCGGGCCGTGGCCTCCAGTGCCCCAAGCTGTCCCAGCACAAAGCTGAAGAGATAGGGTGCCTCCATCCACCCTCGCTCGATCAGGCGCACCGTGTTCGCAATCATCCCGGCTTCGAATACCGCCACGTCGGGCTTGATCCGCCGCCGGTGCATCTCCTCCGCCCAATAGGCGACCGCGTCCGGCGCATTGATATAGACCCCGGCATCGTAGTTCACCGAACCGGGATTCAACGATGCCATCTCGACGTCCGCCTGCAAGGAGACCGAGCGCTCCACAGGGGTAAGGTCGTTGAAGCCCCCAGTGGATCCCTCGATGATGATATCGCACCGCTCGCGGATGGACCGGATCGTGCGGCTAAAGGCCGCCAAGTCCTGCGTTGGCTGGCCATGCTCATCCCAGACATGCAAATGCGCGATACTCGCGCCGGCATTCCACGCGCGCACGACCTCATCCGAGATCCCCTCAGGCGATACATCCAATGCCGGTAAACCAGCGCGCATATAGGGTGGAATCGACGGTGCAACAGCAATCAACAGTGGTTCCATATCAGAGATCCTCCGGCCACGTGGCAAACCTGACTTGAGCATAGAGTGTCTCGATCTCGCGTCGCGTCCCTACAGTCACGCCCTCGCGCACGGCAGCAGCCGTGCCCGAGGCCACGCCCCAGCGGGCGATCTCAGCGAGACTCAACCCCTCCGCAAACGCCCACACGATGCCGGCGACCAATGCATCGCCGGCCCCAACGGGATTCAGCACATGCACAGAGGGTGGCTTGGCCCAGATGCGCGATGATCCTGACGCCAGCATCAGACCAGCAGCCCCCAAGGAAAGCGCGACTAAAGTTATCCCCATTTCCACAAACTTATCCACAGCCCTTGCCGCCTGCTCCGGGCCTGCGATCACCTCTCCAAAGAATGCGGCGGCCTCAACATCGTTGGGCTTGATGAGGTCCGGACACGCAGAAAGCCCTACCCGGAATGCTTCTCCACTGGTATCCAGGAGCACTTTTGCCCCAGCACGGTGCAATAGCTCCGTCAATTGCGCGTAGAAATCGAGCGGCAGGCCCGGCGGCAAGCTGCCGCAGAGGGCCCAGATATCACCGGCTTGCACGAGGTTATCCACATATTCGAAGAAAACGATCTGTTCTTCACAGCTGATGGTGGGACCAGCTTCGTTGACCTTGATATACCGCTTCGCATCGGCCTCGGCGATGACGATATTCGTGCGCGTCTCCTCGACAATGGGCACCGCAGTAAGCTGAATGCCGTGGGCACGCAAGCCGGACGCCAACTTCGCGCCAGCAGCGCCCCCCAGAAACCCCAAGGCGACGCTCTCTTGCCCAAACGACTGCAATGCACGCGAAACGTTGAACCCTTTCCCACCCCAGTCCTCTCGCACCTCGGTGGCCCTCACCATATCGTCCATCACGATCCGCGGCACGGTCAGCGTGCGATCCACAACTGGGTTAGGGGTCACTGTGACGATCATATCCATTCCTCTCCACGATAACAGCCTGCTAGCACATTATACTGGGGATCAAGAGGAAGGCCCGGGTACGATCAAGCTCTTTTCCATCGACTTCTGTCATGGTACAATCTCTATGATCAGATCTCGTGACTCGGAACAGGAAAAACATGAATTCAGCAGCTGAGCACATCGAACTCGATATATCTAAAATAGCAGAGCAACCTATCGTCGACAACCTGGACTCCCTGATGCAGGTTCTCCCGCCGGCAATCCGGCAGGCCGTGGACAACATCGGGCGTCGGGATGACCTGCTTGAGGTCATCTTGGACCTGGGTCGGGTACCGACCGCGCGTTACACAGATGGTGAGATCGTACTGCGCGATCGGGAAGTCACCCGAGAGGAGATTGACTGGGTCGTCAACCGCGTCGGAGAATTCGACGCCGACAACCGGTCTGGTATCGCCCGCACCCTCCACCGGATCGCGGGCATCCGCAACCGCAAGGGCCAAGTCGTGGGCCTCACCTGCCGCGTCGGGCGCGCCGTCTTCGGCACCATCTCGATCATCGAGGATCTCATCGAATCCGGTGAAAGCGTACTGCTGCTGGGTCGCCCTGGCGTCGGCAAGACGACCATGTTGCGGGAAGCAGCCCGAGTGCTGGCCGACACCAAACGCGTAGTGATCGTCGACACCTCCAACGAGATCGGTGGCGATGGCGACATTCCGCATCCCGCTATCGGCCGTGCTCGACGCATGCAGGTCGCAATGCCCAGCCTTCAGCACGAGGTCATGATAGAGGCTGTGGAGAATCACAATCCCGAAGTCATCGTCATCGACGAGATCGGGCGTGAGATGGAAGCTATGGCCGCCCGAACCATCGCGGAGCGCGGCGTGCAGCTGATCGCCACCGCGCACGGCAACACGCTGGACAACCTGCTGCTCAACCCGACGCTGTCGGATCTTGTCGGCGGCATTGAGAGCGTGACCCTATCGGATGAGGAGGCGCGCCGTCGTGGCACGCAGAAGACCGTGCTTGAGCGCCGGGCCCCACCGACCTTTGCGATTCTGGTGGAGCTGCATGATCGCCAGCGGTTGCTGGTGCACCGCAACGTCACCGAGGCCGTGGACGCACTCCTGCGGGGACGCGAAATGCCCGAAGAGCTACGGTACAGGGATGACACAGGTGCGGTGCATACAGAACAAGTGAGATCGGCCCCCGCCAATCAGCGGCAGAGCACGAACACCAACCACCGCGAACCGGTAAGGCGCAAGCTTCCACCTGTGCGCGCCGCTCGCGAGCGGCGCACGCTTAAGGAGAAGTCGATCTATCCATTTGGCGTGGCCCGCAACCGGCTGCTCCACGCAGCTCAGAGCCTACGGGTTCCGATCCAGATTGTGGACCAACTGAAGGGATCACACGTCTTCCTCACAACAAAGCAATATTACCGAAAACGCCCGCGCGTGGTCACGGACGCTGAACGACGTGGGGTGCCGATCTACGTCCTACGTGCCAACACCTCAGCCCAACTGGAGACCTTTCTCAAGGACCTCTTCGATCTGAGCGACAGTGAGACAGATCCCTTTACTATGGCCATGGGAGAAGCCGAACACGCCATCGGCCGCGTACTTCAGGGGGAACAGGCTGTGAGTCTGTTGCCCCAAAACGCCTTCGTGCGCCGGTATCAACATGACTTAGCTCAGAAGTCGAAGCTGAACTCGCGCTCTTTTGGCGAGGAGCCCTACCGGAGCGTCCGGATCTACCGCGAGAACTAAGAGCTTGCTAAATCCAAGGTCCCGTTGACCCAACTTGCCGGTCCTGGACCCAACTACTGATCAAGGAGACATACACTTCTATGCGCGGCTGGTTTATCACATTTGAAGGACCCGACGGCAGCGGCAAGACCACTCAAATGCAGCGCTTGGCGCCTTGGTTGGTCGATCAAGGCTTCGACATCATAACCACACGCGAACCGGGTGGGACGCCGGTCGGAGAACAGATCCGCGATATCCTGCACGATTGTGCTAACACCGAGATGACCTCAGAGGCGGAGATCCTCCTGTACTCGGCCTCACGTGCGCAGCATGTCGGCGAGGTCATCCTGCCGGCACTTGAGGCAGGCAAGGTTGTCCTATGCGATCGCTTCTTCGACAGCACCTACGCCTACCAGGGTTATGGGCGCAGATTATCGCTGCCCGACCTCCGCGCCATCACCGGATTCGCCACGCGAGGGCTCAAGCCGGATCTGACCCTCTATCTCGATATTCCCCCCGAGATCGGGCTGCAGCGCCGCGAGTCCAGTGGCGAGGCACTCAACCGGCTCGACCTCGAAGCGCTGGCCTTTCACCAGCGTGTACGCGAGGGCTACCTGGATCTCACCAAAGCCGAACCGGAGCGCTGGCGTCTCGTGGACGCAACAGGCACACTGAAAGAGATTCAAGCCGTCCTGCGCCGCATCGTCATAGCCACGATCTCATGCTCGTAACACAACCGCGCGTCTGATCCCGGGTGCTGCAGGGATAGGCACAGCCTGTCCAAGGAGAGTCCTCTATGTCTGTGAAAGTCGCCGTGGTACAAATGGATCCGCAGTTGGGCGCCTGCGAGCAGAACCTGGCCCACGTCAGTGCCCTCTTTGAGAAGGCCCTGGCACAGGGCGCTCAACTGACCGTCTTCCCTGAATGCGCCACCACCGGGTACGGCTTCGCCGACCTGGCGAGTGCCCGAGAGGTCGCAGAAACCGTACCCGGGCCGACGACCGCAGCCCTCACAACGTTATGCCGGAACCATCGTTCCGACGCCGGTAGCGCCTACGTTGTGGTCGGCCTGCTGGAGAAGACCGGCGATCCTGACATCGTCTACAACAGCGCAGTGCTCATCGGCCCCGAGGGAGTGATCGGCCTCTACCGCAAGGCTCACCTTCCGCTGCTGGGGGTGGATCGCTTCACGACGCCCGGCGATACGGGCTTCCTGGTCTGGGAGACCGAGATCGGGCGCATCGGTATCAACATCTGCTACGATCTGCGCTTCCCCGAGGGCATACGCGCGCTGGCGCTGGAAGGCGCCGACATCATTGCACTCCCCACCAACTGGCCCGATGGCTCTCAGAATGCGCCGCAGTTCGTCACCCGAACGAGAGCGCTGGAGAACCGTGTCTTTGTATTATCCTGCAACCGCTGTGGCGAGGAAAGCGGGTTCTGGTTCTTCGGCCACAGCCAGATCACCGATCCCCGGGGCAACGTGCTGGCGGAAGCTGAAACGGGGGAGGAGATCTGCTACGCCGACATCGAACCACTCGAGGCACGTGAGAAGCGGATCGTGCTGCGTCCGGGCGAGTTCGAGCTTGACACTATCGGGGACCGGCGACCGGAATTGTACGGAAGGATTGGAGAATGACAGAATCAGCGAATCAAGAATGAGAGAATGGGCGAGTGAAGACCGGTAGGTCTCTGCCATTCTTACGTTCTCTCTTTCTGCATTCTTCCATTCGTTGATTCTCTATGCTCTCATTCTCTCTGCAACGGACGCGGGAACGGCCACCACTGCCACGCCTTGATGCCGAGACGCCGCCAGAGCAAGATCGCCCTCTCACGATCCATGCCGGTATTGTCCTCAAAGCGCTGCCAGAAGAGCTCCCACCAGACGGCGGGCTCAACCTTGGGGCCGTCGTGCTCGGTCGGTCGGTCGGAGGGGCCATCAACCACCAGACTGCCCACGTAGTCGGCCTCGTCGTAGACCCGCTGAATCTGGTCCGCGATCTCCTCAACATCGGCTTCTGAGATGACACCGTTGCTGGTCGCCTTATAGAACTGCACCGTCACACGGATAGGGTAATCCGGGTCACGCTCGATCTCCAGACCATCGATCTCGGTGAAGGGACCCTCCACCTCGCCATGGCCGATCACAGCCGCCTCAACATCCGAGGCCTTGTCCGTTTCCATCTCCTCGGCGGCCGGTGCCATCCCCAACGACATGCCCTCCTGCATAAAGCGCATCGGCTGCTTCTGCTTGAGCGGCACCTGGATCAGCAGGACCAAATTCAGCCCGGCCTCACCCGCCGCCTCGGGGGATGCATCCTCTGCAGAGGGAGTGTCGTCCCGCACGGACGCATTATCAACAAAGTCACTCAGACGTTGGCCGGTGAAGCTGGCACGCTCGCCGTCCTGGTTGAAGAAAAGCCGCTGTCCCCAGGAGAAGCCGGACGGGAAACCATCCCGCACATTGTCGATGATGGTCGCACTGGTGCCCTCGCGGGTCGCCACGATCGTCAGCACCGCGGGATCGCCCTGGTAGGACTGGTAGTTGAAGATCACGGGGTTGAACTCGGCCAAGCCCTCCTCGGGCACCGGCAAGAACGCGGCCTGCGCGCTCACCAGCACGTGCGTGTCGCGGCGGGCCATCAGCGAGACCTCGTCCCCGGGCCACGAATCGGCATCGCTCAAGTAGCGAGGCATCCGGCTGAGGTACTCGGTCAGCGTCACGCGCTTCAACTCCTCGCCGGCCTCGTTGCCCACCAAGAGATAGAAATCGTCGGGCGAGATATCGGCCGTCAGATCACTGAAGTTAGGATAGCGGATCACAGGCATCAGCGTGAGATCATAGTCGCCCCGCTCGGGGCTCCGATGCTGTACCTGAATGGTAACGTCTGAGATATTCGGCCCGACGGAGGAATCGTAGTAGCGGCCGGTATCCTCCCACGTCACGTTGAGGATATTCAACCCGTACTTCTCGACCAGCGCCTGAGCCCTGGGGTCCCAGACCATCGCCGCCGTCTTTTCGATCGCCTCGATGTACTCAGGGTCAGGTGGCTCACTGCGGCCTTGGGCCAGCGCGGGCGTAACTACAGTCGTGGCCAACAGCATCGCGCTCATCACAACCGGGATCACTTTCTTGATCATCGTCGTCTCCTCTCACTGTGACGGAATCAGCCAGGCATACTCGGGGATTGGGAAGCTGATTCCCTGTCTTTCCTGCTTTCAAGACGACGAGAGACCTCGGAAAGTTCCGTAGCAGCGCGGTTTGAGGAGCACTCTGCGCAGCGGCGAACTCCCCTGCGGGGACAAGTTGAATCGCTGAACCGCTGAGGCC
>CAZEXX010000046.1:7325-17325 GCA_964516885.1 uncultured Anaerolineales bacterium
GTTGAATCGCTGAACCGCTGAGGCCGATGACCCCGTCAACCCTCCGCGTAGGGCGAAGCGCCTGGTTCGCCCCCCCCAACAGCAAATCAGCCGCGAATCACGCGAATTAAGAACCTTGAGACAACCCATCCCGAGGGACACCGTCCCCTGAAGCGAGAACGACGACGTGCTCCGGCTGACCGGCAAAGTCGAAACTATGGTTCATATGCTCCCGCTCATCCAGCGCGATGCGCCGGAAAACGTCACCCCACGTGGCAAAACCGCCGTACTCGTGAACCAGATCACTCGTCACCGGCTGTGTGTCCCACTCCGGGTGATCCTCAACGAACTGAGCGTAGTTGTGCTCGGCGTGGTCCTCGAACTGTGCATTAAACAGAAAGGCCCGGTCCATATTGAGCCATGCCATCAGCCGGGCGAGGCCCCAATAGACGCCCATCATCAACGCCGGGATAGGCGGCGTGAGATACCACGCGTTCTTCTCGCCGTCCTCCTTCATCTTCTCGTCTATCACGAAAAGATGCCAGATTTCGTTGTCTTGCGCCTCGCGTGCCCAGGTCACCACATCCCATGAGCTCCGCACCAGCTCCCGATCATTGTAGCGACGCGTCATCCGGCGGTAGTGGCTGAGCCCCCAAGCCCGGTAGGGTACACCGGCGAAAATCTCCAGCAGCTTCGCCTTGGACAGCGTGGTCTCCTTACCGGCAAAAAGGTCCATACAGAAATAGAAGACTTGGGCCAGCAATGTGTAAGGATAGCGAGCCCGTTGCAGCGTCGCCTGTTGCTCCGCCTTGAGATCAGGTGGTCGTGTTTCCATCAGGAGCCTCCTTTGGGCTTGATCATCAGTTGGGCACTGCACGAGGATGAGATGCGGACGGCGAGTGACTTCATGTCCATTATAAGCCGGATCTTGCGGGCAGGGTAATGGACAGACAAAAAAAGTGGGTGGACTGAAGAAGCCCACCCACGCTACCTAGTGCCGAGACCCGGAATCGAACCGGGGACACATGGATTTTCAGTCCACTGCTCTACCGGACTGAGCTATCTCGGCTCAGGCGCTGAATATTGTAATGGATCGTCGGGATTTGTCAAGGATTGGAACATGCGCACGCACCCATGACGATACGCACTCAGCAGGCATCTCGGGCCTGAGCGCGATCGCGATCCTGACACTGTCCCCCGGCTTGTCGGAGTTGGAGTCGTCCCACTGCTGGATGTAGATACTCGATCGAGGAAGGGACTTTGTCTCAGCTTCTACTTCGTCCTCTCGGCGTTCTTGACGGTGAATACAAGATTCTAACCGCCAAAAACGCCAAGATCTCAGATCAAGCCTACGACCCCAGAGCCTCCAGCATCGCTGCGTTGGTATCAAAGCGGAAGGCTTCGGAACCGCGGCGCACAGCTTCTTCGGTCTCGATCTCGTTCAGGCGGAACGCGTCCTGCTTGGTGATCACAGGGTTTCCTGACTCCGCAAGTGCCGCGAGCAAGCGCTCCCGGGCTGCAGCGGCATCGGGAAGAGATTCGGTCGCGCCGAAGTAAGCGGAGACAGCGCTGACACAGCCGAAGGCATCCTTGCGCGCCAATGCCACCTGGCCTGTGCTGGCCTCACGCGCCCAGCCCACCACGAAGACCCCCTGCAGAGCCTCGCCGCACTCCGGGTCATAAGCCTCATATGACACACCGTTGACCGCATAGCAGGGCTCGGGATGTTTCACAAATGAGTTCCATTGGACCGGCAGTCCAAAGTCGTCGCTCACACGATCGCCGATGCAGAAGATCACGGTATCCACATCCAGCACATGGGTGGACCCCAACCGTGTGGCCCGTGTGACACCCGCGTCAGTCAGCGTCAGAGCCGTATCCTCAACCTCCAGGCCCATCACGTGGTCGGCATCGTCCCCCACAATACGGATGGGTGAGGTGAGGAAGCGGAGACTGACCCGCGTATCGGAAACGGACGTCTCGGCCCGTTTAAGCGCAGAGAGGATGAACTCCTTTGCGGCATCGACGTCCTGGTTGACATCCTCCATCCGCCCACGCACCCTCTCGATCTCCTGATCGAACGCCTGCAGATCCAGATTGGCGGCGACGTGTGCAAACTCCTGGCGGGTAAACTTGACCTCAGCCGGACCCCGGCGGGCGACGCCGATCACCTCTTCGACCTTGAGATCACGGACCAACCAGCGAGCAACATCGGCCATCACGTTGCCCACACCGATCAGGGCCACACGTTTGCCGATCTCGAAGGTTTGCTCGCTGAAGGGCGGGAGGTCGTTGTAGGCGTAGATGAGTTCCTTGGCGTGATGGACGCCGGTCAGATGCTCCCCCGGCAGCCCCAACCACTTCGTGGCCTGCGCACCCACCGCCACCACGATCGCACTGAACCCCATCTTCTGCAACTGGGCAAAGGTCAGATCCTCCTGATCACCGACGGTCACATTACCGTGATAGGCAATCTCCGGCATAGCCAGGATCTTGTGAAACTGCTTCCTCAGCGCGGATTTGACCCTATGTTTGCTGTGGTAGATGCCGTACTCGGCAAGTCCCCCGGGCTTGAAATCGCGATTGAGCAGGATGACATTGACTCCCTTCTCTGCCAATGCCCCCGCCGCAAAGAGACCCGCGGGACCTGCTCCGATTACCAGCACCAAAGCATCACACGACTGCCTCCCATCCATTCCGCTCCTCCTTGTCCACAGCCCTTCAGCTCCCTGATATGCAGCCGCGGCTGACTCTGAGCGAGGCAGCCGCGTCATTCCTTTTGCCTGATTTGCGGGTCTAGTAGGACCAGCGGTGGGGGCCTCGCTCGCCCGGCCCCTCGGCCGAATGTATACGCCAGAGCGAAGTCTCCGCCAGGGATTCCGCATCAGGTCCGAAAATCATCTCGAGCTGTGCCAATGCCGCACCGTCATAGCGTGTGTAACTGCACGAATCGCACCGCCAAGCCGCAAAGTTCGGCAGCGTGACCATCTGATCTCCCCACCGGCGCAGATATGTGATCCGCGTGGGCTTAAGCGTGCCGAAAGCACACTTGGGACAGCTATAGGTCATGATTCAGGAGCCCCCCCGACAATAGCAATACCCTTGCTGGCACCGATGCGCGTAGCCCCGGCCTCAATCATTGCCATAGCTTCTGCGTAGTTGTGGATACCGCCGGCCGCCTTGACGCCCATATCGGGGCCCACCGTCTTTCGCATCAATGCGATATCCGCAGCCGTTGCCCCTCCGGTGGAGAAACCGGTGGACGTCTTGACGAAGTCAGCGCCGGCCTCCTGGCAGAGCTTGCACGCGGTCACCTTCTCGTCATCCGTCAGCAGGGCCGTCTCCAATATGACCTTGAGAATCGCGCCCTGACCATGACACGCAGCCGCCACAGCGGCGATATCCTCACGCACTTCTATCGTCTTGCCCGCCTTGAGCAACCCAACAGGAATCACCATATCGATCTCGGTCGCCCCTTTGGCCACAGCAAGTTCCGTCTCACAGACTTTGGACGCCGTGGAAGTCGCACCGAGGGGGAAACCAACCACCGAGCAAACAGCCACATCACTACCTGCGAGTTCCTTGGCTACCAGCGGCACGAAAACGGGGTTGACGCAGACTGCGGCGAAATGATAGGCTACAGCCTCGCGACAGACCTGCACCACGGCATCGGGCGTGGCCTCAGGCTTCAACAGTGTATGGTCGATATAGCGTGCCAACTTTTGACTATTCATCACATCTCCTCCAATTCCGGGAAGCCATAGTGAGGCATCATGCCCCATTTCTCCGGTGGCCAATAACGAAAGACCGTCTTGCCCAAGATATTGTCTGCAGGCAGAGCCCCCCACACGTGGGAATCGCTGGAGTTATTGCGGTTGTCACCCAGCACCAGATACTCGCCCGGTCCCAGCATGACATCCTCTTGGTAGAGAGCCGGACCACTCACATAGGGCTCATTGAGGGCAACATCATCGATCCAGACCCGCCCATCACGGACGACCATATGCTCACCGGGCAGACCAATGACACGCTTGATATAGGGAATCGAGCTCCGCTGATCCGGGGGGTCAAGCACCACGATGTCCCCACGCTGCGGCTCGTGCAACCAATACGCCACCTTGCTCACGATCAGATATTGCCCCTCGTGCAGGGTTGGCTCCATACTGATTGACTGAACTTCGTACCTCCCGGTCAGCGTGTTGACCAACACAAAGATGATCGCCGCCAGGACCAGAGTCTCAACAATATCACGGATCCAGGCCCACGCTGCCCCTGCACGCCTTGGTTCTTGTACAACCTCGGGACTGGTATGGGCCTCAGCCGTCGAAATGCCGGAAGTGTTCACTTTTTTACACCACTATTGTGCAGATTCTAGCTCAGGAAAAGTATAGTGAGGGATCTTGCCCCAAGACTCCGGCGGCCAATACAAGAAGAAAGCCTTGCCAAGGATATTGTCCTCCGGCAACAGACCCCAAGAATGTGAATCGCTCGAGTTATTGCGGTTATCCCCAAACACAAGGTATTCGGCAGCGGCCACAACCCAGTTCCCGTCATAGTTCGGCGGCGCGCTGGTGTAAGGTTCATTCAGTGCGATACCATTCACCCAGACACGCTGATCACGCACCTCAACCAGATCGCCCGGCAAGCCGATGACACGCTTGATATAGGGAACACTGCTGTCGCGGTTCGGCGGGTCCAGCACAACGACATCGCCGCGCTCGGGCGTCTGCAGCCAATAAGCAACCTTGCTCGCGATCAAGTATTGGCCATCATACAAGCTTGGTTCCATGCTCTGACCGTGAACCTGGTAACGTCCGGTAAGCATATTAATTACAAGAAAGAGGATAGCAGCTAGGAGTAAAGTCTCCAGCGTATCCTGTAGCCAGGAGCGGAACCCAAAGGATCGACTGATCGAGGGCTCCTGATCATCCTGAGCCACCGCTACCGGTTCCAAAGCCTCTCCCGTCTGCTCATCTACCAATATCCCACCTCCGATCACCCTAAGTTGGAATTATAGTTTATGTCGTGATGAGGACAACCCCTGTCTCTAACACAGAATCGAAACTCATGGGAATCTCGATACAGCACACCCCCGTCAGTGACGGGGGTGTGCACAATGACCCACAGCATCCGAGCACCTTGACCCGGCATTGCTGCGCACTTCAATCCAGCAGGCGCCACGTTAGTCAGTGGGCTGCATTCACATCAGAAGAGCCGCCGGGTAACTAGGCCTCGGATTCCGATGAATCAGCAGCTACGTCCTCAGCAGGCTCTTCGGCATCCTCGTCCGCAGCAGACACGTCCTCCGCGGACGCGTCCTCTGCGGGCGCATCCTCCTCATCCTCCCACCCAATGATCCAGACAGCCAAGCCCGCTACCAGAATCGTCGCAATGATCAGCGCAGCCCACTGTCCGGGCAAGAGCCCCACATCACGTGCCGACCACACCAGAATCGCAACCATACCGATCGCCAGTACGATCCAAGATGTCCACTGCGGATGCTCAGTCACAAATCGCTTGATCTTTTCCATTCGCTCACTGCCTCCAAGATATCGCCAGTTTGGTTGCGGGATCACCACAGACCTGTGTACCCTTACATGGGCCGCTGAACGGCATCCTCCCGTAGAGACTTGCTCATCACATTCCGCGCATCCAGGCCGCTCTCGGCTATGGCCTCACGACCAGCCCTATGTAAGTCATCAACACACGTAAACTCATAGCCCAAACCATTCCAGAATGCCACCAGTTCGGCGCGGGGATCAGCGGGCAAGAAGAGTAAGACGACCTCAGCCCGGAGATCGAGAGCCGCGACCTCCATATTGCTCACCAAAGCACGGCCCGCAGCCATCGGATCGGCCACAGACGGTGCGACCAAGTAGTCAGTGACACCCACAATCAGGTTCTCAACCTGCCAGCCCAATAGGCCGACCAACTCACCGGCATGCTCAACGACCACAAATCCGATCTGGCCGAAGCGTTCGGTAACACTCGACCGCGTGACCTCAAGAGCAGAAGCTCTTCCAGACCGAGCAGCATTCACGAACTGCGCAATGTCCCCGGCATCCGACAACCGCGCTCTCCGAACCTTGAATTCTGATGCCACATATCCTCCTGCACGGCACTGAACTCCGCAAGCATTATACCGGGCTTTGACGAATCCACAAAGCCCGCGTCGGTGGCGGATGCGTTCCGGAATGGGCAACCGACAAACTGATAGTCTGACGATGGGGCTTTCTCGCACACTCGCCCCCATTCCGGAACACACCCTGGAGCAGTAGGTTATTTCCCAAGTGGATTGCTGGTATAATGATGTCCACCCGCCGGACTGTCGAACCCGGACTGCGGACAAACCTAATCGACAACACAGAGACAGGTGAGTGAGGGATGATGTCGTGCAAGAACTCATAGCTGGAGCACAGGATCTACGGATCTCACTGCGCGCAGAGCATCTGGACGCACTCCGCACCTACCAGCAGCAGCTCATCGAATGGAACAGACGCTTCAACCTCACTGCCATCACCGATGAAACCGGTATCCAGATCCGCCACTTCTTGGACTCTCTCTCCTGTCTCCTCGCCCTGGAGTCCGGAGAGAACTTCGCCGGCAAACGCATCATTGATGTCGGCACCGGCGCTGGACTCCCGGGGATTCCACTCAAGATCGTATGCCCCGGCATGAAACTAACACTCCTGGAAGCGACCGCAAAGAAGACCCATTTTCTGCAGCACATAGTCGACGAGCTGGGACTTGAGGACGTCACGATCATCCACGGGCGGGCCGAGGAGCTGGGCCGTGACCCAACGCACCGCCAGCAGTATGACTGGGCACTGGCGCGGGCGGTCGCCGACCTGCCCATTCTGATGGAGTATCTCCTCCCACTGCTGCAGGTCAGTGGGAGAGCTCTGGCTCAGAAGGGCGAGAGCGCGCCGGCCGAAGCTCACCGCAGCGACTACGCGCTGAAGCAGCTAGGGGGCCAGATCCGACGGCTGATCTCCGTGGACCTGCGTGGGATCAATGAGACCCGCTACCTGGTCTTGGTCGACAAGATCGCGGCAACCCCTGAGCGCTATCCGCGGCGACCGGGAATGCCCAGCAAGCGACCGCTCACATCCGGATGATGCGTCCGGTACCCTGACGCTGCCGTACGACCACTGTTGTCCGAACCAACCTCACGTTCACTGGCGCACACCACGCGCGCATTTTCATTCGCACAGAGGGCTTTCTCTGCTCGGGCCTGTGTCTCACCGCGCCCGAGTCTGTGTCGACGGTCCGCAGAGGGGCCCGGTCCCCGGCGAGCCCACGAGGTTCGCGCAGTCGGCGCTGACACCGGCACCAGCGAACATTGAGCTTGCTTCAGAGTAGAGCCACCGGTACGCTGCGAAGTGCTCGCGGATCAACCGCACATAGAGCCGTGTCTCAGAGAAGTCGATCAGTTCCACAAAGAGATCCGGATCACCCTCCGCCATCTGCCACCACCGATACGAATTGCCCGGCCCGCCGTTGTACGCTGCCATCGCCGCAAACATGTTCCCATCGATAGCATCTCGTTGCTCCGCTAGATAGTAGACGCCGAAGCGCACGCTGACCATCGGCCGATAGAGATCCGCGGTCTCGTAGTCCGGCGGCCAGCCCAATGCCTGAGCAATGCCGGCACCCGTCGGAGGAATGACTTGCATCAGGCCACGCGCAGCAGCGAAGGACGTAGCAAAACCCTCAAAAAGACTCTCCTGACGCAACAGGGCATAGACAAATAGGGGCGCCAGCTCTTCTTCGGCAGCCTCCTGCTCCACCAGATCACTGTAGTAGGTCGGGTAGATCAAACACCCGATGAACCGCGGTAGCATCGTCAGGTCCTCCGCCGGCGACAGGCGCCACAGGGCATTGGCCGCGAAAATCGAGGAGCGATAGAGCCCAAGATCACGGAATGCCAGCGCCAGCCGGTACTGCGCCAATGGATCCTCAGCCATGTCCTCACGGAGCTTCTCGAGCTCGCTGCGGCCCTCATCAAGGTGCCCCACCCGAAGCAAGATGACAGCCCGGCGCAACCGGGTGTCGTTCAGCAGCGATGCCGGCAGCGCGCCGACATCTGTCTCGGGCGTCAGGTCAAGCCACTCAGCTAACCACTTCTCGGCTTCCTGCTGTGCTTCAGCCGTATCGCAGGCGGTCACCAGCTCAGCATCCTGAGGGAAGGGGGCCTCACCGGCCATCAGGCTGGCAGCCTGCAGCCCGTAGAAATCCCAAGGGGCCAACGCAACCGCCTGGCTCAGCGCCAAGGTCGCACTCGTGGTTTCCCCGGCTGCCAGATACGTCTTGCCCAACCAATACCATGCCCCTTGCGTGCGATCAGCATGGGGATACCAGAGAGTCAGGTCCTGCCAAGCGGCCTGTGCATCCTCAACAGCACCCGCGCGGTAGCGTTCCACCCCGGCCCAGAAGCGAGCCTCCGGCGCGAGTTCTTCATCGGGATAGCGATCAGCTAACTCCACCAAGAGATCCGCAGCCTCCAGGCGCGCCCCGGTGTACCCCAAGTCTGCCACGGCCAGGGCCTTCCCGAACCACGCATCAGGAACCAGCGGGTCCTCAGGATGCGTATCGATGAGCATCTCGAACTCGGCCAGGGCCAGTTCGGGACTGCCGGCCTCAAGATATGAGAGCCCGGCGAAGTAGTGGGGCTCACCATCGTGGTCCGGATCAGCCATCACCACGCGCGCGAAGGCCTGTACGGCAGGACCATACACCTCGGCGTGATAATCCACCAGTCCCCGCACCATGTCGTCGACAGGCTGCCCGGCCTCCACCAGGGTGACCAACGCCTCGTATGCCTCATCCATCTTCGGATGGGCGGCAACCAATGCGAGCATCTGCTGGTAGGCCAACGCCGTATCCCCATAGAGCAAGGACGTCTCGGCCGCCTGGTACATAATGCGAGCACGATAACTCGGGATCTTGGCAATCGACAGGATCGCATCGTAATTCCCAATGGCACCTTCGTAGTCGCCGCCGGCCGAGGCTGCGATGGCCATCTTCTCCAACAGCCAGACCTGCTCCGGCGCCGTCTCAGCGACTGTCAATGCGGCAGAGTAGACCTCCGCAGCAAGCACATATTCACCGGCAGCGGCGTACGCATCGCCCATCCACTCGTTGATGTACAGCAAGAGCATGGGCTCGACCTGTAGCGCCGCGGAATAATGCAGCGTGGCAGTAATATGGGCACCGGAGGCGTGCAGGGCATCGCCCAACAGGATCTGCGCATCGGCAGCAACAGGCGACAGCGCCATCTCGCCCGAGGCACCGGTTGCGGGCGCGGTCAACACATCAACAGCAGCCTCATAGGCACCTTGAGCAATATAGACTCTGGCTAGTCCCAGGGTCGCGTCGGCAGCCTGATCCTGCGTCGCCTGCGGACGCGTCAGTAACTGCTGATAGATCGTCACCGCGGTATCCCAATCCCCGACGAAGGCCGCCCGATCACCCGCGATGAGCACCTCTGCCGGCATCGGCGTCGGCGTCGGGGTAGGAGTCGCGGTCGGGGTGGGCGTCAGGGTTGCCGTTGCTGTTGGGGAGGGCGTCAATGTCGGCGTTTTCGTTGCTCGGCCAAGACCGGGAAAGATCTCCCCCTCCGCACATCCGGTGAGGATAGCGATCATCCCCAGCAGCGCCAGCAGACCTGTCCAAGAACGTCTTGTGTGTGTATTCATACTAACAATTATTACGATTCCTAGCGCGGATGTCAATTGGCGTGTTTAAGGAATAGACGCGATGTTCGCCAGCTTACACCACGCAGGACGAAAATGCTGGTGCGCCCAGCGGGCCTAAAGGCTCTCATGCTGCCGTGGTGTGGCAGCCGCTGTCGTAGTGTGGCAGCCGCTGCCGTAGTGTGGCAGCCCAGGCCGTAGGGCCTTGCCCGAACCGCCACGATCCCTGTTCTTCGCCAAACGGGGCCCCTCTCCCACCTCCGGCTGCGGAGGCGAAGTCCCCGGTCCAGGGGGCGAAGTCCCCGGTCCAGGGGGCGAAGTCCCCG
>CAZEXX010000047.1:0-17318 GCA_964516885.1 uncultured Anaerolineales bacterium
TCATTTCATCCGATTCGGTACGGAACCGTGATCGGGCAACTGCCCAGAACCTATGTGTGTCTATCGCATCCATCGCCTCTCTGATCGCACCGCTGGTTGCAGCGTATCTGATCACACTCTCCGGTGGGCTGAGCACCGAAGGAATCAGGCCGCTGTACTACATTCGCTTTGTGGGCTATGGATTCGTGCTTATCTTCGTAGTACTGCAACTCAGAGAGCCCAACCGCAGTCGCACAGACGAGGTCCGTGCCAGTGCCAGCTTCATCGGCGACTTCAAACAACTTTTCGCAGGTCAAACACTACTTCGAAGATGGGTAGTCGTGGCTGCTCTCACCGGATTGCCAATGGCTATGACCTCACCCTTTATGCAGTTCTACGCGTATGAGGTTAAGGGCGCCGACCAGTACCTGCTGGGGATCATGACAACAGCGGCAGTCCTGACACGGCTGGCATTTGGAATTCCTTTGGGCCGACTTGCGGATCGGGTAGGTCGCAAGAAGGTCATCTACCTCTTGGCCCCGCTCTGGTATGCCACCAATCTGCTCCTCGTCTTCTCCACCAACTCAGCCACCCTGGTCCTGTCCGCATCCCTCCAGACCTTCTACGCCGTCTCCTCGGGTATGACAAGTGCGATGACCCTTGAGCTGGTGCCCACAGAACGGATGGGAAAGTGGAGCGGCGCACTGGGCCTGTTTCGGGGACTGGTCGCGATCCCGGCACCCGCGATCGGCGGCTTGATATGGCGAGAGTTGGGGCCACGGTATGTCTTCCTCATTCCCCTGGTCATAGATCTGGTCTTGCGACTCTCGTTGCTGACGACACTTCCGGAGACACTGGAGGCGGAACCTGTGGCCTAGGCGGCATGCGATGAAAGCGAGCCGGCTGGCATGCCACACAGTATGGAGGCAACACAAGATAATCGCCCTTCAACCTGATGGATTTTGACGATTCCGTCCTTTGGTCTATAATGGGATAAGTGACCCAGAGTCATGCTGAATCAACAGCCCAAACGGACAGAGAGAGGAACCATGCACTACGAGCTGGTAGCACCCTTGGCAGTAAGGGGCGGCGGGGAGATTTCCTTGTCGTAGTGCGCGTATCTCGCGATCTGTCTGACAGATCAGTCATCTGGAAGGAGCGTGGGCGCACAAGCCCACGCTTTTTTTGTTTGGTCAGCACTTATCAACCACGGGCACACAAACTCGCGGTTTCTTGGGGGTCAGGATGTCAGTCGTTAAGTTCCAAAACGTTGGCAAAGCATTTGGCGCCGTAGATCTGTTCAGCGGCCTCTCGGCCGATGTGCCGCGTGGTGCGCGCATCGGGCTGGTGGGCCCTAACGGCATCGGCAAGACAACGCTGCTGCGCATTTTGATCAGACAGCAACTCCCCACTACAGGGGACGTATTCGTGGTGAAGGGCACACGCATCGGCTACCTTGAACAGGAGGCCGCTGACGGGTTCACGGGGCTGGAACAGACCGTTTTCGAGGAGATGCTCGACGTCTTTGGCGAGCTGCGTGCTCGCGAGGCCGCCCTGCGCCGGATGGAAGAGCAGATGGCCGAGGAGGACACCTCTGAGGCCCTGCTCGCGCGCTATGGCACCGTGCAGGAGGCTTTTGCTCGCGACGGTGGCTATGACTACGAGCTGCGGATCCACCAGGTGCTCAGCGGATTGGGGTTTCTCGACGAGCAGCAGCACATGCCGGTCGCTCATTGCAGTGGGGGGCAGAAGACGCGCGCCCTGCTGGCGCGCCTTCTGTTGGAAAAGCCGGACCTTCTCGTACTCGACGAGCCCACCAACCATCTGGATATCGACGCCGTTGCGTGGCTGGAGTCCATCCTGCAGCGCTGGGAAGGCGCCCTGATCGTGGTCAGCCACGACCGCTACTTCCTGGACCAAATCGTTAATGTGGTCTGGGAGATGAGCCGTCGCGGGATCGAGACCTACCGCGGCAACTACAGCGCCTACCTGATGCAGCGCAAGGAGCGGTGGGCGTGGCGCATCAAGGAGTTTGGGACCGTCCAGCAGCGCTTCCTCAAGAACCTGGACTTCATCAAACGCAACATCGCCCGCGCCAGCACGACCGCCCGCGCGAAAGGGCTGCTCAAGCGGCTGACACGCGAGGTCCAAGCCGTACAACTGGGCGGCACAGAGGCCCTGAACCAAAAGTGGAGCGAGTTTATGCGCAGCAACCCCCAGATGGCCAAGACCAGCTGGAATGTCTCTCAGGTGGAGTCCGCCATCAAAGGACTGAGCGTCCCGAACCCCGGCGCCGCTCGGTTCAAGCTGCGCTTGCGCACCGGGCAGCGAGGCGGCAACCTGGTGCTGCGCGCCAACGAAGTCGAGATCGGCTATCCGGAGACCCCGCTCTTCCACATCGACGAGCTGGTGCTGCGCCGTGGCGAATGCGCCGCGCTCATCGGCAGCAACGGCACCGGCAAGACAACGTTCCTCAGCACGCTTCTGGATCATATGCCCACGTTGTCCGGCCAACTCAGGCTGGGCGCAAATCTGGATGTCCAGCACTTCGCCCAGGCCTACGAGATCCTGGATCCCGAGCAGACCGTGATAGATGAACTACTGACACACCAGCATATGGGCCTCGGGGCGGCACGCGATCTTCTGGCGCGCTATCTATTCCGCGGTGACGACGTCTTCAAACAGATGCAAGCACTGAGTGGTGGCGAGCGGGGGCGTTTCGCGCTGGCCGTGCTGGCGCTGCATCCGGTCAACTTGCTGTTGCTGGACGAGCCCACCAATCATCTCGATATCCTGGGGCAGGAAATCCTGGAGGATGCGCTGAAGGCTTTCCCAGGCACGATCCTGATGGTCTCGCACGACCGGTATCTGATCGACCGGTTGGCAACGCAGGTCTGGGAACTGCGCGAGGGGCAGCTACACATAACTCCGGGCAACTACACTGACTATCTGGCTGTGCGGCAGAGGGAACGTCAAGCGGCGACCGAGATGCGGAAAGAATCCAAGGAGACAGTACCCCAACACAAGGCACAACGCAAGGCGCAGCGCGCTGAGATGGCCCGTCAGGCCGAGCTGGAGTGCCTACTCACCGCCATCGATGAGCAGGAAGCCAGAGTGACCGAGCTGGCCCAAGCGCTCGTCGCGGCGATAGAAACCGGCGAGTGGGCGCAGATGCAGGATGTGAACACCGAGTACAGAGAGAGCGAAACGGAACTGACCGGCCTGATCAGACAATGGGAAGAAATGGAGATGCAGGCCACAAGATGAGCTTGAGGGTGCGCACCGCGCCGACATCGGAGACCACAAGAGCATCTCGGGCCCAAAGCTTTTCCGCAAGCTTTGAGCCCTTCTGCCATGAGAATCACCGGCATCGACTTCGCCGGGAGGCGCTTCGAGCCTGACAGAGAATCTCGCTACGTGTCTTTCTGACAGCCTCGTCTTATCCTACGATGCCCATGCCGTTGGTCGCCTCAGCCCGATGCAGCCCCTTGTCGAGCAACCAGACGCCGGCGGCGAGCGCCACGGTGCAGAATGCCAGCAGCGCAAGGAACATGCTCAGCGTGTCCCAGCTACCAAAGCCCATGCCGTTGATCATCACCAAACGGATGCCGCGCAAGGCATAGGTGTGCGGTAGGCACCAGGTGATCCAGCGCAGCGAGACCGGAATAATCGTCAGCGGATAGTACACACCGGAGAAGATCCGCACCAGGACATCCACAAGCCACGTGACCGGCTCGCGGCCTTGCTTGATCTCAAGAAAAACGAAGTTGCTGGCCCCAATGAGACCGATGCCGAACGATGTGAGCACGAAGACCACATAGAAACTCAACGCAGGAAGTAAGGGCATATCCGGGCTGAGTTTGACACCCGCCCCCAGAAGTCCGACGGCCAGCACAGCGATCATAATGACGCCGTCATAGACGAACAACCAGATAAGACGGCCGACGATGAAAGCCCAGATACCATGTCGGCGCGAATGGTAGACCTCAAGCCGCTTGTCCCAGTAGGCCGTCGTCAAGCTCTGCTGGGGCAGTGCGAGTATCGAACTCGCGTTCTGGAAAAAGAGCACGCCGATCACCATATAAGCGACGAAGTCTCCACCATATTCCGCCAGATCAGGTGCGGCGAATTCCCTCAGAAACAACGACACAAAGAACCAGATGCCCACGCTGACGAAGGACCGGATCACTTGCAGCGCGCCGTTCACAGGGTAGAAGCGAAGCGCCTTCAGCTCCAACCAGGCAAAAGACAGACTCGCGCGCAAGAAGCGGTTCATGAAGCCCCCTTCGAGTTGACGGTGTTGAGGAAGATGTCCTCAAGGCTCGGCTCATTGGTATCGACGGCGTGGATGTCGATACCGTGCGCTCTGAGTATTTTCAACGCATCGAAAAGCACACTCTCAAGGGGATCGGCGGATATCTCCAACTGAGCTGCCTCAGCGCGGTCCCCCTGGAATGAGCAAGACATAACCTGGGGCAGCGCACCCAAGTGCCTGCTTACCTCGCGCCGTAGAGACTCGGGGACCTCGCCACACTGAATCACGCTGGAGTCATACCGCTGCAGATGTCGCCGCAGGTTGGCAACGGAATCACAGCTGATGATCCTACCTTCGTCCATAATGGCGACCCGGTCGCAGAGCCGCTCGGCCTCGAAGATGAAATGCGTCGTCAGGATGATCGTGATGCCGAACTCACGATTGATCTTCCGGATGAACTCACGCACGGCATGCGCCCCCGCGGCATCCAGCTTCACTGTCGGTTCATCGAGAAAGAGGATCGGGTTGTGGACCAACAGTGACCGGGCAATCGCCAATCGCTGCCGCATGCCGGCCGAGATACTGATCGGCCAATGGTCCTCATAGGACTTGAGATCAAGAAAAGTCAACAACTCATCGATGCGCTGATCCCTGAGCTGCCGGTCCAGATCATAGACCACAGCCCAGAATTCCAGGTTCTGCCGTACCGTGAGATTATTGTCGGTGCCGATGTCCGCCGTCGGTGCAACCAGGCTGACGGAAGCACGGATCTTCTTGTGATCGCGGTAGACATCATAACCCAGCACCCGGCCCGTTCCACCGTCGGGCCGCAGAAGGCCGGCCATCATCTTGATCAACGTCGTCTTACCGGCACCGTTTCTCCCGAGCAACCCCATGACCTCGCCCGTGTGGACCTCCAGGTCAACATTGTCAACTGCATTGAATGGATGCGACCGGAACACTGAGTCCCGGACCTGGAAGGTCTTGACGATCTGCTGCAGAGCGATCACCGGTTCTACTGCCATCGTGTCAGCGTTCCTTTCCGTCGCGCCTTCTCAATACCGCCTACATACATCAACACCCCCAGCGGCAGCACAACCAATGTCATCGCGGTAAGTGCGACGATGTCCGTCGTAATCGGCGCAAAAGGCAACCAGTGCTGCAGCGGCAGGGCCTTTGTGGCAAGATCCCCGCCCGGCACAATCAGCCGGCGCAACGCATCCAGCGCATAGGTATGCGGGATGAAACTGCCCAGAATCTGCAGCGGTTCGGGAAGCACCGTGATGGGATAGTAGTAGCCCGCAGCGAGTGCGACGATGACATCCTGCAGCAGGAAGCGTACTGGTTCCGTGTTCTGCTTGAAGTTCAGCAGGTAGAATGAGCTGGCGCTGATCATGCCGATTCCCAACGTGGAGAGAAGAATCAGCGCAAGAAAGAGCAAGCCTAAGGGCAGTTGGCTCGCGCTGTACGCCGCGCCAAAGAAGACGCCGCCGAAGAGCAGCGACAGGATCACGCGGGGATAGTCATCGATAACAGACCGGAACATGATACCCATGAAGGGGGTAAGATAGGAGAGTGGGCTAAGCAGATACAGGTCCATCGTCCCGCCCCAGTAGATACGGGCCACGCGCTTGAAGGGATCCCCCAGATTGGTCCAGGAGATATAGTGAACACAGAATCCCAGGACGACGAAGGTGACGTAGTTGTTCCCGTAGGGAGCGAAGTCGAGCGTGCTATCTCGCGTCAACAGGCTGAGCATGAAGACGATCGTCGTATTAAAGAGCACGTCCAGGAACCACATCCAGGCGTTCATCCGGTAAGAGGACCAGATGATGTACTCGCGCTTGGAGAAGACCATAAGGGAGGCCCACTCACGCTTCAGCTGCTGCATCATGCCAGACCTCCTGAGCCTTTGAACTTGTCCACGTAGTACGCATAGAGCTCCTGAAGCGTAAGCGATGTGCTTCGCATCCTGACAATCGGGAGCTCGCGGGCGATAAACCAATCGATGATCTCGCTGGCGGCGTGGTCGTCACGGTCGACAAGCAGGTCGACGTGCCAGGTGTTCTCCTTTCCGTTGCCCTCACTCACCTGAACATCCCTCACTATGCCAAGCTGCAGCAACCCACCATACAGGTCATCCGGGATAGCTGCGCTCTGGTGATTCGCGCAGGTAATGTGTAGCGTCACGATCCCCCGAAGCGGGCTTGCCAGCTCTGCCTCGCTGCCCAGGGCGACCACACGCCCGGCGTATAGCAGCATAATTCGCCGGCAGATGCTCAGATCTACCGGATTGTGGCTTGTCACGATGATCGTCTTGCCGTCGCGCCGTGCAGCGTCCACCAGAATCTGCCTGAGCGCCGCCGAGGACTGAACGTCAAGGCTCACGGTGGGCTCATCCAGGTACAGGATAGGCCGGTCCGGCAAGAAACCGCGCATCAGGGTCACTTTCTGTCGCATCCCGGCGGAGAGCTCCGAGATGTGCTTGTCCTTCTCCCCAGCCATGCCGAAGCGATCCAACGCACTATGGCATCGTATACGTAACTCCGACGTCGGGATACCGAAGATATGGCCGTACAACATCAGGTTCTCGTAGACCGTCAACTGCCACTCCAACCCCATCCAACCATTGGTGGAGATGTAGCTGATCTGGTCTTTGATCTCGTCTATATCGGTACACCCGTTGACCCGCTCAGATCCCGATTCGGGCTGCAGCAGTCCGCTCAGGATCTTGATGAGAGTGGTCTTGCCCGCACCGTTGGCACCATAGATGCCGAAGATCTCGCCCGGCTCGATCTGAAACGAGACGTCATCGAGCGCACGGACCGTTCGCGCCCGATTCGACGTGAGCCTGAAGACGCTCTTGATCCACAGCCCGATACCCGACTCTTTGCGGTCAATCGATAAGCCCCGGTAGGTCTTGCTGACGTGGGAGACGTCGATAATGGCCGATTGTGATGTCATCGTGGTAAGTTGGGTCCTTTCTCATCCCTGGGGTTGAGGTGTGACTGACAGCGCAGCATACATCCCCTCAAACAGCGCCGTTCCCCGCGCCTCCATATTGGCATCGTCGATGCCGCTCAGCTGCCAGCCGCGGAGCAACGTATCGACGCCGGCGACCTCGGGGCGCACAAAGCGGCCATCTCGCAGGTCGATCTCGTGTACAATCTCGGCGAGTGCACGCATCCCCGGTCGGTTAAACCCAAAGGCAGCGACCATAACCTCGAATGTACACAGGTCGCCCTGGTGACTGAACCGGCTCTCCCCCATATCAAACGCGATCTCGTCCGGCGCGGCCTGAGATGCATAGCGAACGGTGGCTCCGGGATCGATGAAGCGACGGATCAACCAGATGCAGGCCAAACGATCGACGTGAGGATGCGGGCGTGTCACCCAAACTTTGCCGGCATAGGCTTCCGGACTTGCATGGGGTATCTCAACAGCAGCAGAACCATCAGGAAAGAAACTTGCCCGTATGCGCTCCAACCGTGACACCAAAAGAGCACCTTCAGGACATCCGAAGTGGTCGGTGCGTGCTACGGCCGCCTGTGCCTGCTGTAGCCTGCCGATCTCATCACGCAAGCCCTCCAAATCCCCTGTATGCTGCCGAAGGGCCTCCTCCAGTGCATCGACTTGCGCATCGATTGCCACATAGTCCTCGCGCCTGGCCTGATTAAACAACGCCACGATCTGCTGCTCAGCCACGTCACCAAAGTTCGCGACGCGCATAACCAGCGCTTCCCCGTCAGCGTGGCGCACCTTCTGGGCCAGCCACTGAAAGGCTTCTTCGCACTCATCGGTGGCCGGCAGGACGTAGGCCCCGCCGGCCACCGAAATCGCGCCCAATCGCTGTAGCTGCCGCCACGTGGCTACCCTGGGGCTAGACGACTTCGTAGGTAATGAGTAAGAGAATACAGTATAGTCCATTGCGCTGACCTTCTGTTGATAGGGTATCTCAATTGTAATACATATTACACACGATGCAACATATATTACTCAGGGGGCCTACTTCCAAAACCGGAGAAATGTTGTACAAAGGGAGACACCGGGACATCATAGGGACACTTCTGTAGCCGGCACTGTGAAAGAGCCGAAGATCTATTATGAATGTACGGTACGATCCAGCACACCTGGCCCAGATGCTGGGCAGCGTCCCCTACTTCCAATCCCTGCAGCAGATAGATCTGCAGACGATGGTGACCCCGGGCAGGTGCGCCACTACGCCGAAGGGAAACCCCTCTTCCACGAAGGCGCGCCCTGCGCCGGGCTCTTCGTGCTCATCAGGGGTCGGATACAGCTCTACAAACTCGGCCCTGACGGACGGGAACACATTATGTCGGTGCACGAACCGGTGACCATGTTCAATGAAGTCCCGGTGCTGGATGGTGGTGTCAACGTCGCGACGGCCGTCGCCGGCGAGGAGACCATCGTGTGGCACGCACCCCGTGACGCTTTCCTGGACCTGCTGAACCGCTATCCCGCGATGGGGCTCGGGCTGCTGCGGGTGCTGGCCCGGCGCAATCGTTTCCTGATCTCTCAGTACGAGGATCTCTCCTTCCGCAGCGTCGTGGCGCGGACGGCCAAGCTGATCCTCACGCTGAGCCGGCAGGGGCAGGACGCGATTGATCGCCGCGCCAATCCCAATACGGAACTGGCCGCTCGCGTGGCCACGGTCCCCGAAGCCTTCAGCCGCGCCCTGGGTCTGATGCGAAAGAATCGATTGATCCGGAGCACCCGCGACGTCATCACGGTCCTGGCACCCGATGGGCTAACGGAATTGGCAGAGCTGTGAGTCCACTCATCCGAGGGCAACTCATCCACATTTGGCATTTGCTTTCGTGCCTGGTCTACGACAGCACTTGGGGATCTTGTCCGAATTGACAAAAGTCAATGACGCGGGCCTCGTCCTCTGATACTCTAACATAGGGCCATCACGGCAACCCGACAGTTACGCACCCGCGGTGGCCACTATGTTATCTCACACCAGGGGGTACTATGCAGGTTCTCACTAAAAGACTCACCTTCCTTTTCACCGGTACCAAGGGCTTGGTCCTCGTTGCTATCGCCCTGATCGCACTGACCACAGCCTTTATGGGTACGTTGTCCGGCCCGATGCACGAATGGGGCGTCACCAGCTTCGTCGTCCAGAACTTCGGCCTGCGCCTGGTGGAGGCCGAGCGCGAAGGGCGCATCGTCCTCCTCTACCACACGATCGCCATCACCGTCGTGGCCATCGAGACCTACCTGATTACCAACACCGTCCCGATGAAGCCGGAGGAACAGACGCGTATCAATGGCACGATCACAGCCGGCTATTTGCTGACACTGATCTTCGGTCTGATGTTCGGCTACTTCGGACACAGCTGGATCGCGCATGGGCTCTTCGTCGTGGGGCTCACACTGACCTTCTTCGCCGGCACGCAGTTAGCCATTGCGCTGTGGCCGTGGCGCAAGAGCTACACGGTCAAGAGCCTGGAGTATGCCCACTGGGGCAAAGTGGATCTCGAACGCGTTGCTTTCTTCGTCATGGCCGTGGCAACCCTGGGATCGGCCGTCTTCGGCGGCGTGACCGGCTCATTCTATGGTAACGGTCAGGAGACCTTCCTGGCCGAGAACGTCGTCCGTGAGCCGTTCAAAACTCTGCTCCAGCTCGCCATCATCGGGCACCTCCACATTATGCTCACGCTGATCGCCGTTGCGCTGGCGCTGTTGGTCGGCCGCTGGCTGGACTTCAAAGGGGCATTGCACAAGTGGTCCATGCCTCTCTTAATTGTCGGCACCGCTGTCACCGCTCTGGGCGCGTGGTCCGTGGTACCGATCGAGCCCCTGGCCCACGTCATCATCTATGTGGGCTCAACCATCTTGCTGCTTGGCGCGCTTCTGTTGGTCATCGCCGGCTTCGACAAGCTCATCCGCAGCAACCTGGCGGCACAGGGAATCCGGAAAGCCACAGCCGGGCAAAAAGTGCGCGCCTTGCTCCACGACCCGCTCAAGTTTGGCGCCCTATGGCAGATGGTCTTTATGAACTTCGTGGTCTCCTTCCCAGGGATCTTTATGGCGGCAAAACTTGAGGAGATCTTCCGCGTGTGGTCGCTGCGCCAAGAACGCTTGATCCTCACCGGACATTGGCACGTGCTCTCGGGCATCATCGCCACGATCATCCTCTTCCTCTATGCCGATATGGCGGGACTCAAGGGACGCACACGCCAGATCTTCGGCTGGGTTATCATCGCAGCCTCGGACCTCGCGTTTGCCGCTGCGAGCGCCTACTCCTCTCGGCGGCTCTTCGTTACAGAGTATACAGAGACTTCTTTGGTCAACACCTCCACCCTTCTGCTCGATATCGGATTAGGCACAATATTGATCACGTTGGGCATCCTGATGGGATGGCGCCTGATTGATCTCTTCAAGAACAGAGGACGCTGGCAAGAAGAAGCAGACGCAGTCCAGGCTCAGGAGGCCGTCCTATGAAACCCCTTACGCTTATCCTCATCTTGTTCTTGTCGGTGCTCACGGCCTGCGGGGCAGCACCACCGGATGCTGCCGCGG
The DNA here is from genome assembly GCA_964516885.1 of uncultured Anaerolineales bacterium. GTDB lineage: Bacteria > Chloroflexota > Anaerolineae > B4-G1 > SLSP01 > PWVB01. The sequence continues at coordinate 10,784 of CAZEXX010000047.1, forward strand.
TACCGATCATCGATCCCGACGTGGACCCTGCCGGTTGGGCCGTGATCCCGGCGGGTGAATACCTCGAAGGCCAGTTTGACCACGAGGCAGAAGTCGCCTACGACTACGAGATCATGATCACCAACGTCACCAACGCCCAGTATGCCGACTTTCTGAACACAGCACTGGCGGCCGGCGAGATCACCTTCGACGGCAATGCCATCACGGGGTTCTACCCTGGGGATGCTTTCGGGGGGCACAAGCACGAGATGGAGATCGCCGCAGGCAACTGGGAACTGGTGCCGGTGGCAGACCCTGCATCTCGCTTGCGCTTCGGCGGCACAACATTCACCGTCCTGCCGGGCTATGAGAATCATCCAATGACAATGGTCTCCTGGTTCGGCGCGTGGAGCTACTGCCAGGCCTACGATGGGCGGCTGCCGACCGATGCAGAATGGGAAAAAGCCGCCCGCGGGAACGATACCCGGCCCTTCCCATGGGGCGACGAGATTGACGAATCCTCCGCCAACTTCTCCAACAGCCACGACCCCTTCGAGACCACCAGCAAAACTACGCCTGTGGGCTTCTACAACGGCACAACCTATGACGGCTACACAACGATCGACGCCTCAAGTCCTTACGGCATCTACGATATGGCCGGCAATGTCTGGGAATGGACCGGTGATGTCCACAAAGGGACCCACAACCGCAGCCTTCGCGGCGGAAGCTACACCAACTACGCGTACGATCTACGCATCTGGTCCCATAACAATGCGGGGCCGGAGCACGTCAGCCCCAGCGTAGGTTTCCGCTGTGCACGGGACTCCTAGGGAGACCATGACCGATCAAACGATTCCATCGACAGCTGGGACCGTTCGCAGTAGCTTACGTGCGCTACCTCGAAAGCTGCGGGCCTATTGGGCACTGATCAAAGATCTCCAGACCGGCCTGCTGCTGATCACCGGACTGGCCGGATTTATGAGCGGGCATCCAACGCAACCAACGTGGCCTGAGGTTCTCTCGCTCCTGGGCACTCTCTTCTTGACCGTGGGCGGCAGTACGGTGCTCAATATGGTGGTGGACCGTGATATCGACGGGAAGATGGCTCGCACCAGGAATCGCCCCCTGCCCTCCGGCGTTGTGACGCCGGTCGAGGGATTGGTCCTGGGGGTGGGCATGGTGGCTCTGGGTACCCTGTGGGCGTCCCTGCAGTCCCCGTTCTATGGTCTGATCGTCTTCGGCGGCGTGCTTGTCGATGTACTGGTCTACACCTGTTGGCTCAAACGACGCACAGCGTGGTCGATCGTGTGGGGCGGTATCGCCGGGGGGGTGCCCGCGCTGGCCGGCCGTGCGCTGGCTACCGGGCACATTGACAGCATCGGGCTGTGGCTGACTCTGTCGGTGCTGCTGTGGATCCCTACCCATATCATGACCTTTGGCATCAAGTACGCCGACGACTACCGAGCGGCTGACGTGCCTGTCTTCCCCAATCGCTATGGTGTGTCGACTACACGGATCATCATCGGGCTCTCCACCGGCGGAGCCGTCGTAGCTATGCTCTGGGCCATGTATGCGTTGGATCTCAACGCTATGTTGATGTGGGTTGCCAGAGGCCTGGGCGGCGTTTTGTTCGGCTTCACGCTCTTTGCCACGCTGCGCCCCACCTCAAAGCTAAACTCCTGGCTCTACAAACTAGCTTCGCTCTATATGCTCGGGTCGATGATCGTGCTCATCGCCGGAGCATAGGTTGATTGTTCTCATCACCCAAGGAGGCACTCGCATGGCCGAAAAGACGCATCCCTCGAAGCTCGGACGTATTCTCGCACTGATTCTTATGGGTTTGACCGTTTTCTTCACGCTGGTGGGCGGCGGAGGCACAACCTGCGTTGCATTCGGAGCCGAGAACTACGACGGCATGGAGGGCTTGATCCCCTTCAAGCCCCTCTACCAGATCCTCGTCGTTCTCAGCATCGCCGCCGGCATCTGGGGCATCCCGGTTATGGTCTCACTGGTCCACGGCGGCGACAAGGCCTACCGCAACGCCATGATCGTCCTCATCGCAGGGGCCGTCACATCCGGTATCCAGACCGCGGTCTCTCAGTCGGTCCGTGGCTCCTCAGCCCCGGCAAACATCCGCTTCGCTGTAACACTCTTCACACTGATCGTCTTCTTGATCTTCCGCATTCCATCAATCTGGCGCAGGATGATGTTCGATCACTCTCTGAAGGGTGACCCGGCCAAGACAGCGGGCGGCGCAGCCTTCGCAGTCACCGGACTGATGACACTGAGCGCACCGCTCTGGGTCGCGCAGACGCACATGGAGCCCTGGATCAGCGGCATCCGCACCCCCCTGATGATCGTGGGGCTCATGCTGACGCTGGCCGGTGTAGCCCTACTCACAACTGAGACCTGGCTACCCTGGACGCACAAGATGACGCCCACCAAGCGCTCCATCGCGGTACAATAGGCACACCAAGAAGCGATCAGCGATTCCGGCATAGATGAAGTCAGAGAACCCAAGGTTGAGACGTGAGGCCAAGACACTCACAGCCATGGTCGGACTCTATTGCCACGGGCATCACAGTAGCCCCCGGGGCCAGCTGTGCACTGATTGCCAGGCCCTGCTCGATTACGCCCTGCTCCGCCTCAGCAAGTGTCCGTTCCAGGCGAGCAAGCCGACTTGTGCACACTGTCCTGTCCACTGCTACCAGCCTGCACGAAGAGAGCAGATCAGGACTGTGATGCGATACGCCGGTCCGCGTATGCTGCTGCATCACCCCGTGATGGCAGTCCTACACTTACTCGACGGAGTCCGGAAGCCTGACTTGACGCAACACGGCTCTGAGGAGTAGACCGTAGCCGTTCAGTCGGTAGCGCCACTCAGTGGCACATTTTCCGCCTTTCTGCTATCCTTGCTATACCCGGGATGCGGAGAGGCGGTTTCTTTGAAATGACCGACGCGACACGAGAGAGTATCGACGAGCTGACAGCAACGCTTGCCCGCACACATTGTTTTCAGGGTCTCAGGCCCGACATACTCGTCGCTATTGCCAGGCACATCTACTACCACGACTATCAAGCTGACCAAATCGTCATCATCGAAAATGAGCCATGCATAGGCCTGGGCATCGTCAAGACAGGGCGACTCAAAGCAGTTCGGCTCGCCGCCTCGGGACGCGAACAGACGCTCAGCGTCTTGGGCCCGGGTGAGATCTTCAACGCCGCCGGCGTCTTCGCAGATGCACCAAATCCGGTCACCATCATCGCGCTGGAGCCCTCCGGCCTCTGGACGATTCCCAAGGGCAGCCTTATCGCGCTTCAGAATCGGTATCCGACACTGACGCAGAACATCGCCCGCAACCTGGCACAACGGGTGCTCAAGCTGGTTGACCTGGTCGAAGATCTCTCGCTGCGTACGGTCGAGATGCGCCTGTCCCGCCAGCTGTTGGCAAACGCGAAGGACAACGTTCTCTCCCGCGAATCCTGGGCGACACAGGCGGAGATGTCGGCGCGCCTGGGCACGGTCACGTATGTTCTGAACCGCACCCTCCGCGGCCTGGAAGAAGAGGGCCTCATCGAAGTAGAACGTGACGAAATCCGTATCCTCGACCCGGTTGGTCTAGCTGCCAAGGCAGAACCTCGGTAAGTTGACTTTTGTCAAAGACCGTTAAGCACCCGACTGGTATCCTGTAAGGAACGGCTGTGTGCTTGCATTCTTTGATATGAGGAGACTGATTCATGAAGAAACAAACCAACCACACCCTCGGTATGGTCATTGCGTCGCTAGGGGCTCTCTTGGGCATACTAGGAACCCTGCTGCTCTTCGTGCGGTGGTACGAGCCTGTTATGGCCGCGGAAGTTGCCTTTGGACGCCCTGATGAAGGGATCATCGTGCAGTACGTCTTCCCCGTGCTCAGCGACATCGGCGTGATCGGCGGGGTGCTGTGGGCTTTGGCAGCCGTCGGATTCGGGTTGCGAAAATCTTGGGCGTGGACATTGGGCGTGATTGCCAACGTGTTGGCGCTGCAGGGCAGCTTCTTCCCGATGATTCCGCCGGTAACCCGCGGTCTGCCGCCCGCGAACGCGTTGGTCTTTGTCCCCAACCTGATTTTCTTCGTGCTGATGCTCCAAGTTGTGCGACGCCTTGACTGGCGCATCCTCGCAATCGGGCTTCTCTCCGGGATAGCAATGGTGCTCTCATTTATGAACGGCGTGGCAAGCACAAACAAAATGATCGTCAGTGGTGGTGCGGCCCTCTTTGTAGCCGTGGAGCGACTGAATTGGGTCGCCGCCCTGGGCTGGGGCGTGTTCACCGTTTTGCTGATCACCAAACCCACGCCAGCGGTGCGCTGGATCGGGTTCGGCGCAGCGCTGCTGGAACTGACAGCAGGACTGCCTCTCGGCATCGCAACAGCGATCGAAGCAGGGGGCTTCTCGATGTTCCTCCCCGCACCGCTGCTAAGCCTGGCGCTGCTGATTGCCCTGGCCCTGCCACTGGGACAGAGCATCCTGGACTCAAGTCAGCCGGCCACGGCCTAGTTCATCCACCGAAGGAGAATGATCAATGACACCAGGCGGGCTCGCACTTAATCCCCTCATCTTGACCAAGTTCATCGTGTGGATCATCGTCACTGTCGTAGCAACGGTGCTGCTCACGCGTCACCGGATGTCAAAACGCACACGGACGGCCTTCGTCATCGGCGGCGTGATCCTCTTCGGCTTCATCTACGGCGCCCTCCTGGCCCCGGGGTTGAACCCCAACCCCGTTGCCTCCGTCCGCACGCTGTTGAAAGGACTTCTGGTCCAGAAGCAGCTCGTGGCACCTGTGGTCGGGATGCTGGTCATTATGCTGGCGATCACCGTCATCTCGAACAAATCCTTCTGCGGCTATGCCTGCCAGCTGGGTCTGCTCCAGGACTTGCTGCACCGCGTCCCCACGCCCAAATGGCAGCCCCCGTTTTGGCTGAGCAACACAATCCGTATCATCGCTTTCGTTGTGTTGGTCGCCGGGCTGGCAGTTGCCGGATTGGACTGGATCGGCGTGATTGACCCATTCCAACTCTTCCAATTCAACTTCACGCTGCCCATCGTGCTGGCAGTCATCGTCGTTCTGGTCAGCAGCCTCTTCATCTACCGGCCATGGTGCCGCTTCCTCTGCCCTTTTGGGCTGTTGAGCTGGGGAGCGGAGCAGTTCAGCGTCTTCCGCCCGCGCATCAACCGGGACGCCTGCAAAGAATGCCAGGCCTGCGTCAAGGCGTGCCCTTCGGGAGCGATGAAGGACTTCTACGAGGGAAAGACCATCCACGCGGACTGCTTCGCCTGCGGTGCGTGCATCGAGGCCTGCAAGGTTACAGATGCACTGGGGTGGCGTAAGAAATAGGCGTTAAGGAAAACGTACAAAGGCACTAAGGGATACGGGGAAACCCCCTCCCTTGGTGCCTTTGTGCCTTATCTCCTATCCCTTGGTACCTAAAACCGGTACGTCACCCCCACCACGCCCGGCACAAAGACGTCCGGCATCTCCGCAGCGAAGCGGCAGATAGGGCCAAAGCCGGTGCAGTGCGAGGGCGAGATCAAATCCGGCGCCCACTCCCTGAACGCCGCGATCGTCTGATCGAGCTCGTCGTCCTCAGCCCGTGCGAGGTGGAACCCGCCCAGCACCGCGTGGATGCGTTCCACACCGGTGATCTCCTGCGCATAGCGGACCGTGTTCACGATGCCCGCGTGCGCACACCCGGCGACCACCACAAGGCCTTTGCCCTCAACGTTGAGAACCAGCGCCTGGTCATCCTCGGTATCATCCCGCACCAGCTTGCTGCCGTCGCGGTAGTACGCACGCGTCGAACGTCCGGAATGCTCAAAGCTACGGCGCGGCACATAGCCTGTGGTCCAGCACCCCCCGGCGAGCCGATAGGGTCCCTCTGAGCACACAATCTCGGCGCCGAGCGCCTCCCAAACGCCCGTCGGCGGCGGGGCCACAGGACCAAACCGCTTGCCGTCCTTGCCGATGTTCCAGCGCTCACGCAGAGCTGCCGGGTGCAGGACAATGGGCACACGCTGGGCCTCGACCCACACCTCGGCCTCGTCCGGAGACATATTGGGGGGCCATTCCTGTGGCCCGGGACGCCGCGCCATCGTCTCAAGGACCTCGGCAATCGCACCGATGTGATCCCAATGTCCGTGGCTCAACACGATAGTCTCCACCGTATTGAGATCCACCTCCATCCGGCGCACATTCTCCATCAGCGTGACGCGCGTGCCGCCGGCATCCCACAGGATCCGTGTGCCGACATCCTCCAGATCGACCAAAGCTGCAAAACCATGCTCGGCCAACAGCGGTTTGTCGGTGAAATAGAGCACATCATCCGTCGAACGGACGATCATGTCGGCTCGGTTGTCAACCAAGACCGTCACGGAGACGCGGCTTACCGCCCCAAAATCAGTGATTTTGTTCATAAGTACCTCCCATACACAGAGTTACAGGCTGCATGTTGAAAGTCAAACGTTCAGGCTGGCGGACCCGATTCCCAACCTGCAACTTGGCAACTTTCAACCT
>CAZEXX010000048.1:0-17210 GCA_964516885.1 uncultured Anaerolineales bacterium
GAAAGCCTTTGGGCCCGGGAGCGGACGCGGATGCAGAACGCCGGAGTGGGCTCCGGCGTGAGCGTTATTGTTAGCGGTATGAAGTGGGCTGCCAGGATGTGGAGGCATTGCAGGTGTCGTTAAGTGTGGTGGTTTTCCTCGTCTTCGCCGTGTTGGCTGTGGGTGCTGCGGTGCGCGTGGTGCTCTGCCACCGGATCTTCCACGGTGCGATGTGGCTGATTATCTCCTTTTTCGGCGTGGCGGCGATCTATATGTTTTTGGAGTCGCCGTTTATGGCGGGCATCCAGCTGTTCGTCTATATCGGCGGCGTAGCCGTGCTGACGGTGATCGCGATCATGGTGACCAAGGGTGTGATGGCGCAGCACCAGCGGACGTTGAACGATCCCTGGTCGGCGGCGGTGGTCTCTCTTGCGCTGTTCGGGGTGATGGCGTGGATGATCGTGCAGTTGCCGTTGCCGGAGGTGCCGACGGGTCCGTTGCTCGAGGACGGGCTGCAGCTATTGGGCGCGGCCTTGGTCGATCCGCAGGGGTTCTTGCTGCCGTTTGAGGTGGTCTCGGTGATGATGCTGGTGGTGCTGGTGGCATCGCTGTATCTGGGGAGAGAGCGTTAAGATGGCTGCATTGTCAACGGTTCCACTTTCGTGGTATCTTGTTTTGGGCGCCGCGCTCTTCAGCGTGGGGGTCTTCGGTGTGTTGGCCAACCGCAACTTGATCGTGATTATGATGTCGATCGAGTTGATGCTGAATGCGGTGGTGCTGAATCTTGTGGCGTTCGCGCGGTTTATGGAGCCGGCGCGCGTTGTTGGGAAGACGTTCGCGATTGTGGTTTATGCGACGGCGGCGGCTGAGGCGGCGCTGGGGTTGGCGTTGATTATCTCGATCTGGCGGACGGAGAATACTGTCGTGGTGGAGGAGATTGATCTGTTGAAGGGGTAGGGGAGAGGGCACCCACAAGGGGCGCCCCTACCGGCCGGCGGGCAGCTTCTCCGCTGGGCAGTTGACACAAAGATGCGGGCGAGACGCCGGGCATCAGAATGGTTTCGGTTCATAGAGGCCGGGCAGCGGAGCGGTTCCGGCGCGGAGAGGCAGAAGGCCCTAGAGCCTGGGCTGCCATATTACGGCAGCGTGAGACCTTTAGGCCCGCGGAGGTAAGCGGCGGTGGTATTGTAGAGACGATCCGGCGGATCGTCTTCCGGTGGACAGGAGTGCTCGCGGGGGAAGACGTGGCACCGCCACGTCTGTACAATTTCAGGAGAGGCGGAAGGGACCAAGGCCGGGCTGCCACACGACGGCAGCGGCTGCCATACGACGGCAGCGGCTGCCACACTACGGCAGCGTGAAAGCCTTTAGGCCCGCGGAGGTAGGTTGCAGAGATGGGGTTGGGAGTGAGATGAGTTTATCGGATTTGGCTTGGTTGATACCTGCGGGCCCGTTCCTGGCCTTTGTGCTGATCTCGCTGGGCGGGCACCGCAGCCAGCGCCTGAGCAAGGCGCTGGCGCTGGCCGGCATCGTCGTGGCGGTGGTCCTATCGCAGGCGATCTTCTGGTCGCTGGTGCGGGTGCCCGACACCTTGGCGGGCAGTGTGATCCACTGGTTCTCGCAGGGCGTGGATAGCGTCGAGTTGGGGGTCTTTGTCGACCCGACGGACGCTGTGATGCTGGCGATGGTCAGCTTTGTCTGTCTGATGATCTTCGTCTACAGCCTGGGCTATATGCGCGGCGATCCCAAGGTGAGCCGTTTCTTCGCCTATGTCTCGCTCTTTGCCGGAGCGATGCTGGGGGCGATGGTGTGCGATAATCTGTTGGCCTTCTTCGTCTTCTGGGAGATCATGGGCACCTGTTCGTATCTCCTGATCGGCTTCTGGTGGGAGAAGCAGTCGGCGGTGGACGCGTCTCTGAAGGCTTTCCTGGTGACCAAGACGGGCGATCTCTTCCTACTGCTGGGCGTGGTACTGCTCTACGCGCAGGTGGGCAGCCTCTCGTATGCTGATCTGTTCAGCGCGGAGACGGTTGAGCTGCTGGCGGGCACGCCCTATTTGGGCCAGATGTCGGTGGCCACCGTCGCGATTCTACTGCTCTTTGGCGGCACGATCGGCAAGAGCGCACAGTTGCCGCTGCACGTATGGCTCCCGGATGCGATGGAGGGCCCGACACCGGCATCGGCGCTGATCCACGCGGCGACTATGGTGTCGGCGGGTGTCTATCTGATGATTCGAGCTTTCCCGCTTCTAGCGGTGTCGCAGGCGATGCCGGCGGTGGCTACGGTGGGTGCCGCGACCGCGGTCTTCGCCGCGACCATCGCGCTGACGCAGTCGGATATCAAGCGGGTCCTGGCCTTCTCCACGATCAGCCAGCTGGGGTACATGGTCGCGGCACTGGGGATCGGCGCGTATGAGGCGAGCCTCTTCCATTTGATCACGCATGCGTTTTTCAAGTCGCTGTTGTTTATGGCGGCGGGGTCGGTGATCCACGGGATCGAGCACGGCCACCGTCATACAATGGGACACGCGGTCCCGGCCAACGCCGACGCGATGCTATCGAACCCCAACGATATGTGGAAGATGGGAGGGTTGGCCTTCCGGATGCCGGTCACGGCGGTTTCGTTCCTGGCTGGGAGCCTGGCGCTCTCGGGCTTCCCGCTGGTGACCGCGGGGTTCTGGTCCAAGGATGAGATCCTGGCAAGTGCCTGGACGGCCAACCGGCCGATCTTCTGGGCGCTGTTGTCTGCGGCGGTGCTCACGGGCTTCTATTCGGCGCGCCAGATCGGCCTGGTATTCCTGGGCAAGCCACGGACACGGGCCGCGACCTACGCGCGGGAGAACCGCGCGGTGATGGTCGTCCCGTTGGCGATCCTGGCGCTCTTTGCCATCGGTCTGGGCTGGGTCGGCATTTCCGGGGATTTCCCATTGTTGGGCCGGTGGTTCCCGGGCTGGTTCGGTCCCTTCGTCGAGCGCTCGATTGAAGGTGTGGGCGAGGTGCTGCAGGCGGGCGCGGCCGCCGAGGCCGTTAGCAGTCAGCTGCCGCTGCTCTTCGGGCTGTTGGCCTCGCTGGGCGGGTTGTTCGCCGGGTGGTGGGTATACGGGCGGAAGCCGGTCACCGTCACAGGCCCTGCCGGCGCGGCGGACGGCGTGTCGGTCGGCGATCCGGTCCAGTTGGCGCTGGCGCGGGTCAAGCTTGGGTGGCTCTATCAGGTTCCGGCCCATCAGTATTATTTTAATGAGCTCTACCAATGGCTGGTAGTGCGCCCCGCGGTGCGGTTGGCCGATGTATGCAGCGCTATCGACAGCAAGGCGATCGATGCGACGGTGGTGGCCTTTGCACGGGGGTTCGGCCAACAGGGAGGGGTGGGCCCCGCCGTGGACAGTATCGACCGCAATGTGTTCGATGGTGTGGTGAACGGTGCGGGCACGCTCAGCCGCCTCACCGCACGCCTCGTCCATTGGCTGGATGCGGGCCTGTTGGATGGTCTGATCAACTTCCTGACGGGGTTGGGACGGTTTTCCTCCGGTGGACTGCGTCTCTTTGACGAGGGTGTTGTCGATGGTGCGGTGAAAGCTACCGCCGATGGGTTCGGGGTACTTGGCGACAGAGCGCGTCGTATGCAGACGGGGCTGCTGCCGGACTACCTCTGGAACGCATTTGTGATGATCTTGCTGCTTGTGGCAGCTCTGGTTCTGTTCCAGTACGCATAAGATTGGAGGACGATCTACGATGGATCTGCCGATTCTGAGTATAACGCTATTCACGCCATTGCTCGGCGCGCTCGTCGTGGGGCTGATCCCGAAGGGTTGGGTCAGGATCATTCGCACTGTGGGCGTCCTCTTCGCACTGATCGCGATGGTGTTGACATCCTACGTTTGGTGGCTATCCGCTGCTGCCGGCTCCGCTGAGATGCAGCTGGTCGTGGACCGGGAATGGGTTCCGGCGCTGGACCTGCACTACACGCTGGGTGTGGACGGACTGAGCTCGCCTATGATCGCGCTGGCCGGCCTGCTGACGGCCCTGTCGCTCTTCTATAGTTCGTTCACGGTGAAGGAGCGCGTGAAGGAGTACTTCATGCTCTTCCTGCTGCTGGAGACGGGTATGCTGGGCGTCTTTATGTCGTTGGACATGATCCTCTTCTACCTCTTCTGGGAGGTGGGGCTGGTGCCGATGTTCCTGCTCATCGGGGTCTGGGGTGGGGCCCGGCGGGAGTACGCCGCGATCAAGTTCTTCATCTACACTCTGACAGGCAGCGTCTTTGGGCTGCTGGGCATCCTGGCCATCTACCACGAGACAGGCACGTTCAACATTCTCCAGGCGGCCGCGGCCATGCCCTTTGCGGACAATACGCGGTGGGCTACGGTGGTTTTCTGGGCGCTCTTCGCCGCATTCGCCATCAAGATCCCGATTTTTCCGTTCCACACGTGGCTGCCCGACGCTCACACGGAGGCGCCCACGGCCGGCAGTGTGATCCTGGCGGGCATTTTGCTCAAGTTGGGCAGTTATGGGATGATGCGCATCGCGCTGCCGATGTTCCCGGAGCGCTTCTACTATTTCTCGGTGGTAGTGCCTATCATCACGGTCCTGGCGCTGATGAGCATCATCTACGGCGCTCTGGTCTGCATGGCGCAGTGGGATCTGAAGCGGCTGGTGGCCTATTCATCCGTTGCGCATATGGGCACTATGACGCTGGGGCTGGTGGCAACGGCGGCAGCGTGGGCAGGGAACGCGGGCCTTCGGCCCGGCGATAGCGCAAGCCTTTTCGCTGCTGCGACGTCGGGGCTAACCGGTGCAGCGCTGCAGCAGTTCTCCCACGGTGTGGTGACCGGGATGATGTTCTTCCTGGTGGGTATGCTCTACGACCGCACCCACACACGTGATCTCAAGGCGTACGGTGGGCTGGCGACGGTGATGCCGAAGTACTACGGCGTGATGCTGGTGACGGCCTTTGCCTCACTGGGGCTGCCGGGGCTGATCGGCTTCTGGAGCGAGCTGTTTGTCTTCCGCGCCGCCATCCAGACGATCCCGATCGCCGCGTTTATCGGCGTGATCGGCATGATCTTCACCGCGGGCTACGTCCTGTGGAAGATCGTGCAGTATCTCTTCCTGGGCACCCTGGATCGCCAGCGCTGGGCATCGCTGGTGGATCTCCGCTGGTGGGAGAAGGTCACGCTGTGGCCCTTGGTGATCTTGACGGTTGCTTTCGGGGTCTATCCTGCACCGCTGGTGGACACGTTCAACGCGGCGGTGGTGACGTTGGTGAGGACGTTTATATTGAAGTGATGCACCGGTGTTGTGGGCAAGCTGCCCGTGGCGGGGACAAGTTGTCAGCTTGTATCGATCTGTGGCAGGTTGGGATTAACAGGTGTCTTGATGAGTGGAGGGATGCAAACTAACAGTTTGCACTACGTGGGACGTGGGACCGTGTGAATTGAGGCGTAGTGTAGTGCCAGCTCCCCTTGGCGGGGACAAGTAGTCAACTTGTATTGGGCTGCGACGGGTTGGGGTTCGTTGTAGTGCAAACTCCCCTTGGCGGGGACAGGTTGTTAGTTCGCATCGATCTGTGGCAGGTTGGGATTAACAGGTGTCTTGATGAGCGGAGGGATGCAAACTAACAGTTTGCACTACGTGGGACGTGGGACGGGAAGCTGCACGGACTGAGGAGTAAGCTTGACCGAATTTGAATCGCTCTGGTATCTATTGCCATCAGTGTGCCTGCTGGCAGGCGCGCTGCTGATTCTGTTCCTGGACCTTGCTGCGCCCGCAAGGGGCGTGCCCCATCCGGGGGCGCGTCAGGGGCGCTCGGCGATGTTGTTCTGGGGAGTCGCGCTGGTCAGCGTGGTGGCGGCGGGGGCCAGCAGCTTTGCGTTGCAGAGCAACGGCGCCGTGCAGATTCTGTCGGTGCTTACCTACGATGGCTTCACGGCCTATCTGTGGCGGCTGATCTTGGTGGCCCTGGGGATGGTGGTGCTGTTGGGGGAGTCGTATCTGCGGCACCGGATCACCGAGCCCGCCTTCTACTATGCCTGTTTGCTGTTCTTCGGTCTGGGGGCGCTGCTCCTGGCCGCGACCACCAATACCGTGATGCTGCTGTTGGCTGTGGACTTTCTGAGTCTGGTGGGCTACATCCTGACGGGTTTCCTCCACTATGACAAGCGCTCAACAGAGGCCGCGATCAAGTATCTGGTCTACGGCAGCGCTGTGTCTGCGGTGATGGCCTTCGGGCTCTCGTGGCTCTACGGTCTGACCGGGACGACGGACTACGTGGTGACGGCAGAGGTGTTGGCAGGGCGCTTCACCTGGTCCGGCGGGCAGGTCATCCCACCCACCAGCCTGGTTCCTATTCTGGTCTTTGTCCTGGCAGGATTCTCGTTCAAGATCGGTGCAGCGCCCTTCCACCAGTGGCTGCCGGATGCGTTTGAGGGCGCGCCGGCCCCTGTCGCCTCGGCACTGGCGGTCGTGCCCAAGCTGGCGGGGTTTGCGGCGCTGGTGCGTGTGACCATGGTGGTGCTGCCGGTGGGGACGACGTTGGGTGAGCTCTGGCGCTGGCCGTTGGTTGCTTTCCTCGCGGTGATGGCGATGTTCGTTGGCAACTTGACGGGGTTGGGGCAAACCAACATGAAGCGCCTGATGGCCTATTCCGGCATTGCCCAGGTGGGGTATGCCTTGGTCGGTGTGGCGACGGCCACCGATCGCGGCCTGAGCGCGTTGCTGCTCTACCTGACTGCCTATACGGTGGCCGAGCTGGGGGTCTTTGCTACCATCACCGTGATGTCGGATAAGGTGGGGCTAGAGGAGGTCGAGGATTATCGTGGTCTCTACCACCGCGCACCTCTGCTGACCGCTGCCTTGCTGCTCGGGGTGCTTTCGCTCTTTGGGATGCCCGGTACGGGCGGCTTTATGGGCAAGCTGTGGCTCCTGATGGGGGCACTGGAAGACGGTCGGTTCACCATGCTGGTGATTATGACCATCAACGGACTGATCTCGTTGGCTTACTATTGGAAGGTTATCCGCACGACATTTGTCCATACCGACCACAGGCTCGCGCCGGTCTCTGTGCCCGCCGCGTCAGGCGTGGTGCTGGTGGTCTCCACCGTGGCCATCGTGGGTATCGGCCTCTATCCGAACCTTGTTCTGCAGTGGGCGGAGGCCGCGATCCAGGTCTTCTTCCGTGGCTGATGCGGCAGGTGAGACTGTGCCGGCGGCGGGCTACCTACCTGTAACCCTCGTCCACGATTGGCTGAACCAGTACGGCGGTGCTGAGCGGGTGCTGGAGCAACTTGTAGGCATCTTCCCTCAGGCGCCGGTCTATACCAGTATGTACTGGCGGGACGGCATGCCCGCTGCCTACCGCACGTGGGACATTCGCACGACGTGGATGGATCGTCTGCCGGGCGTCTACCGGCACCACCAGCTCTATCTCCCCTTCTACGCCCTGGCCTTTGGGTTCATGGACCTTGCCGACGCTGGGCGCATCGGTGCCGACACCGGGGGCGACATCGTCATCAGCAACAAGAGCGGTTTCTGCCACGGCGTGAAGACCGGTGCAATTCCCCATCTCTGCTATTGTCTGACCCCCACGCGTTACGTGTGGCAGTTCGAGGGCTATGCGGCCCGTGAGAACCTGCCTGGGGCCGTGCGGGTACTGCTGCGCCCGCTGGTCGCCGCGCTGCGCCGGTGGGACTACGAAGCCGCGCAGCGTGAGACCCTGCACTTTGTGGCGATCTCGACCGAGATCCAGCAGCGCATCCGCGAGTTCTACGGGCGGGCGTCGGAGGTTATCTACCCGCCTGTGGACGTGCGCCGTTTCGCACCGGTTGCATCCCACGACGACTCCTACCTGATTGTCTCGCGACTGGTCCCCTATAAGCGCATCGATTTGGCTGTGAAGGCTTTCACGGCTCTGAATCTGCCGCTGGTGATCGCGGGAGATGGGCGCGACCGTGCGGCACTTGAGGCGTTGGCCGGGCCGAGCGTGCGATTCCTGGGCCGTGTGGACGATGCGGAGGTGGCGCAGCTGTTGGCGCGGTGCAAGGGATTCGTCTTCCCAGGGCTGGAGGATTTCGGGTTGACGCCGCTGGAGGCGCAGGCCTCGGGGCGCCCGGTGATCGCGTTCCGGGGTGGCGGCGCATTGGATACTGTGATCGAGGGACGGACCGGGGTCTTCTTTGACGCGGCTACGCCGGAGTCTCTGATGGACGCGGTGGAGCGCTTCAGCGCGCGGTCGTTTGACGCCCAGGCGTGCCGCGCCAACGCGGAGCGGTTCGCGCCGGAGCGATTCCGGGCGGAGCTGCTGGGAGCGGTGGGGCGGGTGCTGGATCACGGATAGGACGGCGATACCTCACCCCCTAGCCCCCTCTCCAACAGTGGAGAGGGGGGACCGGATTTCACGGATTGGACCGTGAGGTCGGCGGCGGGGATGATTGTGGGTGTGTCGTCGGTAGATGGTGTGTGGTGCCGAAGAAGACGCCGCGCCGCTGCCGGCGGTACCGGGGCGTCTGTACGGGATGGGTGATGGGTTTCTGTTCCCACTCTCCACCGCGTGGAGAGTGGGTTAGGTGGTGAGGTGGCTACCAGAGCTGCTGGACTTCCCACTCGGGGCGTTTGGTCCACCACGGGAGGGTGCCGTAGGAGGCGAGGATCTCTTCCTCGGGGTACATCTCGATCATGCAGTCGTACCAGCTCATCCCCTCGGTCTTCTGGAAGTGCCACCACTCGATGTCAAAGTAGGACGAGCGCCAGTTGGAGAGGGCGTTGCGGCGCTCCCAGCCGTAGTCGAGGGCGATGGTGGTGAAGTCCACGTAGTATCCTTCAGGGATCTCCTTGAGCTCGCCGCCATTGGCGGTTGCGAGGCCCCCTTTGCTGCGGGCGTTCAGATCCCACGGGGCAACGCGCAGGGGTTCTCCCAGGCTGCCATCCTGTGTCTTGGTCTTGATGTAGACGCGCCAATAGGTGACGCCGCCCACGGTCTCTTTGACGACCTCGATGGTGCCGGCGCGCAAAAAGGCCTGGTTGATATCGACGGCGCGCCCGCAGACGTGCCATGAGATGCGGCCCTGCCCGGGCCTTGGGGTGTGGTTCATAGTGCGCCAGGAATCGCCGAGGATGGCGAGGTAGTCCCAATCGGTTTCCACCTCGATGCGCTTGCGCAGCGCGTTATAGCTGTCATTCACCCTGTCGCTGAGACGCTCGGCGATGTCGCTGTTGTTGACGTCCGGCAGGTTGACCAGTTGGTAGACCGAGGATTCCTCGGAGAGCAGCAACTCGGTGTAGATCGGCGGCTCGGCCTCCTGGGCACGCGTTTCCAGATCGGCGACGAAGTCGGCGGCGAGTATGCCCGCGTACCAGTCCGGGGTGTCGATAGCGTCAGCGGAGCTGTAGCCCTCCTGGGCCAGCGCCCATCCGCGGGTATCCGCCGCGATCAGGTAAGATGTGGCTTCCTGCTGGAAGACGAAGGCGAGCGCCTGTCCGTCCGGTGACCAGGCCGGTTTCTGGCCGATGCCGAAGAGCCTGGGCCGGAGTTCGCCGCGCGCAGCGGCATCCAGGTCAAAGGGGATGCGCCAGACAGTCTCGGCACCGGCGACGCCGGCGGAGTAGGCCAAGTACTCGCCGCCCGGCGACCACGCGGGGTAGTCCTCGTCCTGATCTGGGGTGTGGGTCAGGTTGACCACGGCCCCGTCATCCAGTGAGAGGATGAACAGGTCTTTGTTCTGGTTGCGGTAGGAGACGAAGGCGATGTGACGGCCATCCGGCGACCAGGCCGGCGAGTAGTCCGGAGCCGGGTCCTGCGTGACGCGCTGCCCTTCCCCGCTCTCAACGTTGACGATGTGGATGTCGAGATTGCCATCGTGATAACCCTCGTAGGCCAACCACCGCCCGTCCGAGGACCATGTCGGCGCGGCCTCAAAGTCCGGCGAGCTTGTGATGCGCAGGATGGTTCCGGTGGATAACTCCATTGTGTAGAGGTCCCAGCCCTGGGACCGGCGTGAGGCATAGGCCAGGAACCGGCCGTCCGGCGACCAGGCAGGATCTCGATCATCGTCCGGGTCATAGGTCAGCCGCAGAAGCTTGCCGTCGTTCTGTGAGAGTAGGTAGATGTCGCTGTTGCCGTTGTGGCGCATGCTGAATGCAAGCGTGCCGCCGCTACCGACCGGCGTGGGCGACTCAGCTGGGCTGACAGCCACCGACGCCGGCCACGGCCCCGGCGTCGGTGTGAGGACGACGATGCGCTCTCGCTGGGTCACCGTGGTCTGGCTCTGCGGTGAACGGACGAGAAGCCCAACCGCCGCTATGAGTGCCAACCAGACAATGGGGGGAACCTTAGCTTTGCCGGGTACAAACAACCAGGTTCCCAGGCGCTTGAGAATTCCACTGGCATTCCTCAGTTTCTCCATAGTGGAGAGACTCTACCTGAAACGCGGTGGTTGTCAAACGGAAATTAAACAATACACAGGGCAATCAAGGTGCGCGATGATTGCCCTGTGTAGAATCTCCCTTCCCCTGAAACGGGGACTTCGCCCCCTGAAACGGGGACTTCGTCTGTGTGTCCCCCCAGGTGGGGGAAAAGCAGAGCGTGCCCGATGGTCTGCTGGTCTACACTCTAGAGTGCGTCGAGTTCTGCTTCTCTCTCGTCGTCTGACACTTTCTTCTGGCGCTGGCCCAAGCGTGCCATCACGAGACCCAGCTCATAGAGCCCGATGAACGGGCCGGTGACCAGCATCAGTGTGACGGGGTCCGTCGTCGGCGTCACGACCGCCGCGAAGATCACGGAGAGGAACCAGACGATGCGGCGACCGCCGGCGAGCTGCTTCTGGGTCAGGAGCCCCAAGCGCGCTATGAGATAGACGAGTAGGGGTGTCTGGAAGATGATACCCATCCAGACGACCATCGTCGTCACAAACCCCAGGTAGCTTTCCAGAGAATAGGTGGGTTCAACGATCTCGCCCAGGAATCCCATAAGGACCGGAAGGCTGATGGGCATAAGGATCTGCAAAGTGAAGAGCGCGCCCAGGATGAAGAAGACGACCACGGATGGGATCGACATCAGGACGATTTGGCGCTCGTTCTTGAAAAGGCCGGGAGCCACAAACCCGTAGAGCTGGTAGAGGATATAGGGCAGGGAGGCGCCGAACCCGGCTGCCAGCGCCACCTTGAAGTAGATGATGGGAGCCTCGGTGGGACTGAGCACGATGAGGCTGCCGCCTTGAAGCGGCTTGACCAGCCAGACAACGAGTTGGTCTGTAAATATCGAGGCCACCACCGTGGCGCCTATCCAGGCGATAACAGCGCGGAAGAGCCGCTGCCGCATCTCGGTGAGGTGCTCGAAGAGACCCATTGACGATAGGACACTAGTCATACTAGGATTCCTCGCAGAGTTCTGGGGTGGGTTGGCTCGCCGGTTCTGGAGCAGCGTCCGCCGCTGAGGCCGCTTCTGTCTCCAAGGCTACTTCTGCCGCGGGAGTGGCTTCTTCTGATGTCATGACTTCGTCTGCTGCTGAAGCGGGCGAGGCGTCGTCGGGTTGGGTCACAGTAAGGGCCTCGGGGCTGTCCGCAGCCACCACCACTGCCGCTTCTTTTTCCACGAGGCTGGTGTCGGGGGCATCCGCATCTTCTGCGGGACCCTCGTCCTCCGCATTCTCAGCGTCCTTCGCAGTCACCGGAGCGTCGTCTGCCTGTGAGAGGGTTTTCTCTGCCGCCTCGGATACTTCTGTCGCCGCAGGTTCTGCGGTCTCTGCAGGGGTATCCTCAGCCGCAGCCGTCTCGCTCGATGCGGGGGACTCTGCTGCTGCCGCCTGCGCTATCACCGGCCGCTGAGCACTGGCCGCGGATATCCTGGCGACGATGTCGTCCAGAAGATCGATTGGAGGCGCCTCGGCGACCTCGTCTGCCACCGTCATCTGTGCCACGACCTCTGCGGTCGCGACCTCTTCGCTCGCGGGCACTGTGTCCTCGGCCGTTGTCAAAACTTCCTCGACTGCTGCGACTGCATCTGTCGCCAGGGCCACTTCTGCCGCCGAGGCTACTTCTGTCGCCGCAGGTTCCACGGTCGCTGCAGGGGTCTCCTCAGCCGCAGACGTCTCACTCGGTGTCGGGGATTCTGCTGCGGCAGCCCGCGCCATCACCAGCCGCTCAGCGTTGGTCGCGGATACTCTGTCGATGATCTCGTCCAGAAGATTGATCGAAGGCGCCTCTGTTGCCTCGTCTGCCGTCGGCATCTGTGCCACGGCCTCTTCGGCCGCGGGCTCTTCGGCCCCGATTGAGGGTTCTTCTTCTACCGAGGAGGCGTCTTCTGGTAGGATCTCGGCCTCAGCTTCAGCTTCGGACTCGGCCTCGGGGGGCTCCGTGACGGCCTCGGGGGCCGTCTCCACGTCCGCGGATTCCAGTGCTGCGGCATCTGTGACCTCGGCCTCTGCGGCCGCGTCCACAGCGTCTGCGTCCGCAGAGGCCGCCGCTGTTGCCAAGACTTCTTCGACGGCATCTGCCGCCACGGCTACTTCCGCTGTCAAGGACTCCTCTGCAGCTGAGACTTTTTCCGCGGCTGCCTTGTTGGTGGCCTTCGCTGCGCTGTCGGCGGCTGCCTTGAGTGCAGCGGCGCCTTCCGTGGCTTGGCTCTCCAGTGACTTGCCGGCTTCCTCGACGTCCTCTTTGACGGACTCGCCGATCTCCTTCAGGGACGTGTTGACATCAGCGATCGCCTTGCGGGTCTCGGTCAGCGTGGCCTTCGTCTCCTCGACGACTTCTTTGAGCTCCTCGACGCCAGCGTACTCCTCCTGGAAGGAGCTGCTGAACTCGGTCCATGCCTTCATCGCACGGCGCGTGTACTGACCGAGGGTTCGCATCATCTTCGCGATGTCCTCAGGACGGAAGAGGATCAGGGCGATGAGTACGATGAGAAGAAGCTCACCGCCTCCAACGTTGAATAGCTGCATGTCTGTCTCCAGTTGCGGGAGGTAAGTGCAGGCGATGGGGGATCGCCGACCTTGGGGAGCTAGCGCCTAGATCTCGTCTTCGTTCTCTTTGGACTTGCCGTCGCCGACTTCGTCCTTGAATCCACGGATTCCCCTGCCGAGCTCGCTGCCGAGGCGGGCAATACGGCCTGGGCCAAAGATGAGGATCGCGAGCACGAGGATGATGATCAGCTCCGGTATGCCAAAGTTGCGGAACAACATAGTTTTCCTCCAGATGAGTGTCTGAATCGGGCGTAGTGCTTAGCAGAGCGCTCCAACAGCCGGTATGATACTACGGATTGGCGAAAAGAAAACGGCCTGACTGTTGTGTCAGGCCGCCTCAAGGAGTCCCCGGTGAGATTCGAACTCACAACCGCCTGGTTCGAAGCCAGGTACGCTGTCCATTGCGCCACGGGGACACGGTGATATGGTACCGCAGACGAGGGGGTTGTCAAACAGGCGTAGGTCGTGGATGTCTGAGGTGGGCCCCCGGCGTCGGTGGCGCAACGGCCAACAAAGGCAATTGATGGAGGACCACGATGCAAGGTCTGGGCAAGAAGCTGGGTGAGGGCGCGACGGCTGAGGTCTACGAATTCGGAGAGGGCTACGTCATCAAGGTGGTCAAGCCCACGGTCTCGGCTTCGATCATCGACTACGAGGCGTGGGTAACACGCACCGTCTCGGAGGCCGGCGCCCTTGCGCCGACCGTCGGGGAACTCCTAGATGTTGAAGGCCGGCACGGCTTTGTGATGGAGAGGGTGGACGGTCGCCCACTCCTGGACCTGTTGTTGGCCGGCGAGATAGTGCCGGAGGCTTGTGGGCGCATCTTGGCGGAGCTAAGCTATGGTTTGCACGGCGTCTCGGCAACTGGCACGAGCCTGCGGACGTTCCACGAGTTTGCCGGCCCCATGCTTGACGAGCTCGAAGAGCGTGGTTGCCCCGACCCCCTGTTGGCTGAGGGGCGGCGGATTCTGGCGACCCTCGATGCGGGCGACGCGATAGTCCACGGGGATATGAACCCCAACAACGTGCTTGTGACGGCGGACGGTCCCAGGTTCATCGACTGGATCAGCGCGATGCGGGGAAACCCCATGGTCGATCTCGCCCGCATCGCGGTCACGTTCTCGGTGGTGCTGATTCCCGAATGGTTTCATCCGGGGCTGACTACGGACGCCTTCTGGGACGTGCGGCGCTGCCTGCTCTCCGCTTATCTGGAGACGTACGCGGCTCTGGCCGGTACCTCGCCTGAGGTCTTGGAGGCGGACCTGGCGCCATGGATGACGGTGATGGCGACCCTCGCGCTCGCTGAGGGAACGCCGGATCAGCAGGCACGGATAGTGTCATATCTTGAGCAGCGGATGGCCGAGGGCGCGTAGGCCCGGCTGGTGATGCGTTGAGCGGCTTGTGCGTCACGATGATCGGTATTGCCAGGTTATTCTCTTGAGTCTCGTTGTCGGTTTTCGGAGAGCAGAACGATTGAAATCGTCACTATGAACCTGGGATCGGCGCAATCAGGGGCATTGGCCTCGCTCGTGAGAGCATCCCCGGTCCACCCATGTGTCCGGGGATGCTCTCGTAGTGCCCGCAGTTAAGTGCGTATGACCAGGGGAAGGAAGACCTCGTAGCGGATGCGGGCACACCAGACGCCGGCGCAGGGCTCGGTGTCGTTGGTGGTGACGCGTCCGGTTGTGGCCTGGCCGATGGTCGCGCGAATGGTGAAGTCGCCCGCGGAGCCAGTGTCTCCGCCGCCGGCCACGACGTAGCGGGCGATGGTGAGCGGACCCGCAGCCAGTGTTGCGCCGGCAGTGGCCAGGACCGCCAACAGCAGGAGGACGATGCCAGCACGCCGGTGCAGGCCTGCGCGCCGGAGCACGCGCCTCACTGGTCACCTCCGCCGGTCGGTTGCATCTGTGCCGTGCGGGCTGCGTTGGGATTCACGTTCGGGTCGCTGTCGGCCCACGGGGCGCGTTCGAGACGCTGGTCCTCGTAGTCGAGACGCTTGGCGACCAGCCGATAGGAGAACTCCACGTCGGGCTCCCCCTCCCGGGCGTGGGCGATGAAGCTGGTGGGGTCGGTGACATAGAGCGATGCAGGCCCGTAGGGTTCAACAAAGACGTGGTAGGGTTCATCGAGGTTGACTGTCTGAGCGAAGGTGGGGTCGACGGTGATGGTGGCCTGACCACCCTCGAGCTCGCCAAAGCCATAGTCCGTGAACCACACCTCGGTCGATTCCTCGGTGTAGAGCAAGCGCGCGCCATCGTCGGTGTTCACCACGGCGTTCTTGGTACCGTTTGTGTTGAAGCCAGTCTTGCCCGACGACACGCTGGCGTACACGCCCCCCCCGTGCTCCGAGACGAAGTAACCCGCCCAACCACCAAAGATGGATCTGTCGTAACCCAGAACGCCGAACCCGGCCGCTCGTTTGGTGACACCAATGACGCCGTTGGACCCACCGAAGAAACCGCCGGGGTCGAAGTAGGTCCCGAGGTCACTCTGGGAGTATCCTGTCTGCACCCCCACAACGCCGGAGTATAGTGTGCTCTCGGTGGAGCCGTAGACGCCGTGTCCCGAGGTGCTCGCACCGCGGACGGCTGGTCCGTTGCCAGCATTGACCCCTCCGACGGTGGGATAGCTGCTGTCAGAGTAGCCGTACAGAGCGTGGCCGGTCCCGTAGTGACGCCCGTAGATGGTCGGTGACGAGGCGGCGTGGTTCTCTGCGTAGATGGCACTGCCGATCGTCCCGGCATCGTAGGCGTTACCAACGTAGAGGGTGCTGTCGTTGACGATGGTGCCGGTGATCGTCGCGCCGGGGCGAAGGCCCCAGGCATAGGGCACGCCGGTGAGGGCCTGGCGGGGGAGCGTTGTGTAGCTAAGGGCGCCCGTCGGCCGTACCTGGACCTGTATCCAGCGTTCGCCGCCGTCAAAGAGTTCGGACAGGCTTTTCGTGCTCGGAATGAGGTGGAAGCTGAAGAAGCCGTCCTCGACGGTGATGCCGCTTGATCCTCCTACAGCGTTGAGCGTGTCGACGAGGTACGCGGCCGGGCACTGCTTTCCCAGAGCGTGAAGATGAAGTCGTAGCTGCCATTGGCGAGCGTGTCGCCCTCCTTCAGTGAGCCCTGATAGGTGAATGTGTTGGCCATCGATCCGCCGGTGATGCTCGCCGGGACCGATCCCGGGTCCTGAGGTCCTTGCGCCGCTGTGAAGCCGGCCGGCAACGTTAGCATCACGGCTAATATCAAAAGCGCGCTTCTGACTTTCGCATTCATGTCTTGTCTCCAGTATGGTTAAGCCAACGGTATGGGATGCGGCAATTCTGATGCGCGGTCGGCGGAGGGTGGGGGGCGGCTGAGAAGCCGGGAGAGCGACGGTGTGCCGACGCGCGTCCGATTGTGATATCCTAGGGGATGAGGCGGCGGGTGTCAGGAAACGGGGGGTGTATGGGCTACTACGACGATCCGAGGAACGTTGCGCAGTATATCGAGATGGGAGTGGGCTATGATGGGCGCGCGCTGATCGAGGTGCTCAAGCAGCATCTGCCTGCGTCCGCTACGGTGCTGGAGTTGGGGATGGGGCCGGGGAAGGACCTGGCGATCCTGGGCGAGACGTTCATCGCGACGGGGTCCGATGTCTCACGGGTCTTTCTGGACCGCTATCTGGCGGGGCATCACGGTGCCGATGTGTTGGTACTCGACGCGGTGGCTCTGGACACGGCGCGCACTTTCGAGGGGATGTACTCCAACAAGGTGCTGATCCATCTGACGTTGCCGGAGCTTGCGGCGTCGTTCCGACGGCAGCCGGAGGTGCTGGTGCCCGGCGGCGTGGCGCTGCATTCGTTCTGGTACGGCGACAAGGAGGAGGTGTACGGAGGGTTGCGTTTCGTGTACCACACTGAGTCGACGGTGCGGGGAGCGGTCGGCGATGCGCTGGAGGTTGTCGAGGTGGTGAGGTACGCGGAGATGGAGGAGGGGGACTCGCTGTATGTGGTGGTCAGGCGCGGGGGAAGGTGAGTCCGCGGACATTCTGCGATATGCGGTCTGTTCGGTGGCGTATGTCGGAGGGGCCCAAAGCCTGGGCTGCCACACTACAGCAGCATGAAAGCCTCTGGGCCCGCGCAATACGGATCAGGAAGGGAGTGGCTCGCCAGATTCAGTCAGGTTCACGACCGAGTCGTCCGCTCCGTAGGGGTTTTCAGCGTAGTCGTCAGCCTCCCAGTCGTTGAGCCGTTTCTTCCTGTCCAGGAGGCAGCGGAAGCGATAGCGCCTGCCGATATCCAGCTCGATGG
>CAZEXX010000049.1:0-2910 GCA_964516885.1 uncultured Anaerolineales bacterium
CACGACCTGAGCGAGCTTCAGGGACGTCGCTCGCATATCGAATTCCGGGTTTGCCGCCTCCACCGTCCGGCGCCAATTCTCGGGGACAGCGGACATACCGTGCATCGCGCCGGCAATTGCACCGACCAGCGTCGCATAGCTGTCGTTGTCACGCCCGTAATTGACACAGCCGATGATCGCTTGACGCAGATCCCCTTCCGCCGCAACCAGCATTCCCAGCGCAACAGCCAGCGTCTGAGCTGCCTCCGAACCCAGCTCGCCGATCCGCAGCTGTTCATAGTAAGCCTCGCGGACGGCAAAGACATCCCGGTGGCGTAGGGCAAGGTCTGCCGCAGTGGTCACCAACCGCTCATTGAGCGTGAAGACGTGATCGTACCACTGCCACGCCCGCGTCAGTGGGCCTTCGACACGGTGTGTCTGCGCGGCAGCCAGCGCCTGTTCGACGATGGACGTCGGCGTCGAATCAGGCTCCAGCGCAGCAGCGACCGCCGCCGCGCCCATCGCCGCCGCATACTTGGCGTACCCGTCGCTGATGAAGTCAACATCAAAGCTCAGCGCAAATGCAGCCTCGGGATCGCCGGGACAGATCATACCCAGCGGGGCATTGGCCATCGAAAAGCCGTTGGTCATCTGACCACCCCAAATCAGCTTGGCTTCACCATAGACACCGCCCAGCGCATACTCCTCCAGGAAGCCCCGCTCCAGGGACGTCTCAGCGGCGTGATAGGCCTGCACGATCGTCCAGGCTATATCACCCCGCCGTGGCAACGCCCCGCGCCAGCATGGGCTCCTTTCCGCTACAATCGCCTCAGCCACCAGATGCTTGAGCCGGGTGTCATCCGTCACCGACCCCGGCGCCGTTCGGAAGTGATTATGGTAGTCCGGCGCAAACTCATAGGGCAGCAGATCATCGACGATGCCGTGGGTTTCCTGGATCCGTTGGTACGTCCAGCCCTCCACAGGCCCACCCATCGCGTCCCCAATCGCCCCAGCCACCATCGCCGCGTAGATTCGGTCGAAGAGCGGCGTGGCGGTTAACTCCTGGTCCGTCTTTGTCATAGCTGTACCTCTGAGCCAGAAAGAGAAGAATACAGAATCAGCGAATGGAAGAATGAGAAATCACAGAACAGGGATTCGCTCTCTCTGATTCGCTGATTCTTCCATTCTCCGTTCGTGCCTTTCTCCGCCAACCACACTTTACTCCGCCCCTTAGCGCTCGCCGGCAGTGTAGTGCCATTTGAGCAACGTGTGAACCGTCACATGCCCCTGTTGGGCCGTGCAATTCGTCATACTCCCGTCACGGACAAAGCGCTCGCCGCGGCGAGCGCTTTGTCCGTGACGGCTAGACATTCCTATGCCTTCGGCCCCAGAAGGCTGATCTTCCGCTCGGCGTCGAAATGACGATCCAACGCCAGCCCATTGAACTTGAGGATGACCAGCTCTGCCAGGTAAAGCACCTCGCAGCCGGGCTCCACGTGACCGGCGACCGACCACTCGTCGCGGTAGCCCACCGTCATATGCAGGTGCGGCTTCCCGTCGGCAATAATCCCGCTGATGCTGGAGACCTCCAGCGGCTTCTCGATAAGATAGATCCGATCATCGGGCGGGAAACGATCGTGCACAATGTGATGCATCCGCGCCACATTGAGCGTGCCAATGCCTGACACCACGGCGCCGTTCTTGATATCGTGTTCCTTGACCGCCGCCTCAACCGTCTCCAACAGCATCTCGCCCGGCGCGATGCCCAAGGCGATGACCTCTGTCGAGCCGGAATACGCTTGACTGAACATATGTCTCTCCTGAAACGAATAGAAGAATGGAAGAATCAGCGAATGAGCGAATCAGAAAGAAAGCGAGTCTTCATTCTTCCATTCGCTGATTCCGTATACTAGATTACCGTCTCGTCCGGCTCCAGCCCCAACTCCTCGTACTTGGCGCGGCGCGAGACCTTGTCGTTGCGCAATTCCTGGTGTGCGTACTTGGCGACGTCGCGGGCGATGTCCTGCGGCACGACGATGATGCCATCCCCATCGGCGACAACGACGTCGCCGGGGAAAATCGTCACGCCGCCGACCGCCACGGGGATATCGTAGGCATCGAACTGTAGCCGCCCCTGGACCATGCCGTGAGAGATCATCCGCGACCAGAAAGGGACCTTCTGCAGAATCACTTCGTCGGTGTCGCGGACACCGCCATTGGTCACATAGCCCATAGCGCCATTGATCAGGCCATCCATGCCGTTGTTCGAGCCCATCAAACCGACGTCGACACCGCTCTGGTCAATCACACAGAAGTCACCGGGCTTGATGTCGGCGATCCAAGGGTAGGTGCAGACGTTGCCGTAGTACCAGCCGGACCACTTGGTGTATTCCTCGGGCGTCATCTTGGGCGTCGCCCCACGATACGGCAGGTACCGCGCCGTCTTGGCGATGCCCACAGCCCGCGTCCGCCACAGCGGTCGGATCTCTGGGATCATCGAGCCGTAGTTGTGGCGCCCCATCCAGTCCATCCCATCGCGCACATCCGCCACCCGCAGGTCGGCGTACAGGCTTAGCAGTTCCTTGCGTTCAGAATCGCTTACAGTCATGTACCGCGTCTCCTTGGATTAAGTGATTAGCGAACGGAAGGAGTAAGCAGTAAGAAGTCAGCAGTAAGCCGTACAGCGAATCATACTGCTTACTCCATACTCCTTACTGCTATCTTCTCGCCGAAAGCTGACCGCCGAAAGCCAATAGCTCCCTACAGCCCCTTCATAAACTCGAAGATCTTGTCCCCGTGGCCGGGTAGGCCTTCGTGTCCGAAGTCAGGATAGATCACCATCGACTTCTCACACGTGAGGGCGTTGTACGCGGCGAACTGGGTTGACGGCGGGCAGATGGTATCCATCAGGCCCGTGAACCAGAGTACCTC
>CAZEXX010000049.1:3010-15255 GCA_964516885.1 uncultured Anaerolineales bacterium
CTCAGCCGTGTCCAGGAAGATATCGCGGAAGAGCAACTTCTCCGGATGGCCGGCCAGCGCGTCATCCAGACCGCGGACGATGTGACCACGGAGCGTCCATCCCTTGACGCCGCCGACGTCCTCAGACAATCCACCCTGGCCGCGGCAGTCAAGCGCCGCGACGGTGTAGCCCTCGGCGACATAGCCCAGCTTATCATTCCAGTCGCCACAGCTGCCCGAATAACCGTGGAACATCAGCACGGCAGGGCTCGGGGCCGCAATGGTACGCGGGCGCAGGAACTTCGCATGCACCCGGGCGCCACCGACACCGGTGAAATAGAGGTGGAAGCACTCAGCGAACGAAGTCTGGAACTCGGCCGGGATCAACTCCACCTCGGGGTCCAGAGCCCGCATCTCGGCCAGACTCTGATCCCAGAAAACATCAAAGTCTGCAGGGCGCGGGTTGATACCTCGATACGTCTTAAGCTTCTCTAGCGGAAAATCAAACATCAAAGGCATTGCCGTCCTCCTATTTGTAGGGGTCCACCCGGCATTCGTAGGGTACCGGGTGGATTAGAGCTGCATGACTAAAATCCGGACTTCTCCTGGGCCTCATCCAGAGTGGCCTGCACCGGGTCACCGTTCTGGATCTTGGCGACTGCACTGTTGTATGCCTGCATCGCGGTGCCCCACTTCTTGCCCAACTGGCCCTCAAAATCGATATTGTAAGAGATAAGATTCGGCAGCGAGGCACGTCCCACCTCCACAGCCTCCGGCGACAATATCCGTGTCGCAGCATCAGACTCAGCGACCGAACGCCGGACCGGCATCAGCCCTGGAGGTGCCTGGCTGCTGATGTAGGAAACCCATTCCCAAGCAGCTTGGGCATCCTGAGTCTCGGGCGAGATCACCAATCCCAGAACCATACCCATGGTAACGGCATTCTGCCCTCGGGGCAATGGCGCGATCCCCACATTCAGGTCACCCCAATCATCATCCAGATACGCCATCCACATCGCGTATTTACCCCCTTCGATCCCCGCGGTGGGATACGGCATCTGTCGCCCCCCCGGTCGCGGGGCCACCTTGTGCAGGTAGATGAGATCGGCGTACCATTGTAGTGCTTCAACATTGAACGGCTCGTTGAAGACCATCCGGGTAGGATTGCTCAAGTCATCGAAAAAGCGTCCACCATTCTGATAGATAAGCAGCATAAGCTCAGTGAGGCCCCTCTGCCCTCCCCCTTGCTGGTAGGCGTAGCCATATTCGCCTGCATCTTCATGCGTGAGGCTCTTGGCGCGTTCCAGAAACTCATCCCGGGTCCAGTCCAGCTCCGGATAGGGCACGGCATAGGTGTCGAAGAGGTCCTTGTTGTAGGCCATCACGGCCATATCAGCCATATAGGGGATGGCATACGTCTGTCCCTGGATACTCATTACATTTGCGGCACCGGGGTAGAAGTCGTCCATCGAGAAGTCCCCGTCCTCGGAGATCAAGGCGTTCAGACTGATCACGTCTTGCCCTTCAATCAGACCCGGGAGCATAAACTGCGGCATGAGGGCTACGTCGTATTGATTCTCCTCCGACTGCCGGCGAAAATAGAAGTGATTACTCTGCACTAGCTCAAGGGTGATATTTTTGTGCTGGCTCTGGAACTCCTCGATCAGAGCATCATAATAGTTGGTGTCGCCGGGAAAAGCGAAACGGATCGTCACCGGCTCTCTGGGAGCCAGGAATGAAGTATCCCCGCATCCGCACAACAGTATGGCAAGACCGACTACAAGTCCTGTCCATCGAAACGCATTGCGCATAGAACCACGTACCATTGATGCCTCCACAACTTGGACCAGCCAGGATTCACGTTTCCCAGCAGCGTTGATAACAGCGTCAAGCTTACCCGCATAATCAGTGTCCGGCTTTCTCCTGTGCCGCCGACATAGCAGTGTCAGGTGCCACCTCACCGGTACGGATCTGTGCAAAGGCCTCGACCATCGCAGCGAGGGGGGCCTCAAAACCCAACACTTCCGGATAGACCAGAATCGCATCAGCGATTGTGGCTCGAGCGGGCACTGCAACGTCCCGGCCGACCAACTGCTCGTATTCGGCCGACTCGGCAAGGGAGCGTCGGGCCGGTACCTGAAACGGCGCCATCTTGCGGCTGAGGAACCGCACCCACTGCCACGCTACATCGGGGTGTTCGCTCTCGGCGGAGATGAAGAGCCCATCGGTCAATGCAAGCGTGCCGGCCATCTGGTCTCGCGGCATGGGTACGAGTCCCCACTCAAAGTTCCACTGCACCGGCCAGCGCAAGCCACCGCGCTCCGAATACAAGGTCGACCACATCGCCACCTTCTGCTCCATCACCGAACGCCACGGGTAGGGGCGCCCCATGCGCTGAGCCTCCTCCGCGGTCGGCGAGACACCATAATCGTACATCAAAGCCGCATAGAACTCCAAGGCCTCGATGTTGAGAGGATCGTCCAGCGTCGCCCTCGTGGGGGCTTTGAGGTCATCGACAATGCCTCCCCCGTGCTGGTAGATGAGGATCACCGGCTCAAAGATCGCGGACTCACCATCGTGCTGCAGCCCATACCCGAAGAGATCCGCCCCGGGGTCCGTCATGGCCATCGCCGTGTCTACGAAACGGCCCCAATCCCACCCCAGTTCCGGATAGGCGACACTGTAGCGATCGAAGAGGTCACGATTGTAGTAGACCACCATCACATCAACGCCAAACGGCAGGGCCCACTGTCGCCCAGCACTACGGAATACGTCCAGCGTCGCCGGGTAGAAGTCGCCGATGTCGAGCTCTTCGTCCTGTTCGATGAAGCCCGTGAGATCCAGGATAGCCTGTCCGCCCACATAGCCCGCCAGCTCAAACTGGCTGACCGTGAAGACATCGTTCTTGGGAAGCTCACTGGCTCTAACGTTGTCCCGGCTCACCAACTCAACAGTGATGTGTGGATACTGCTCCTGGAACTCCTGCGCCCAGCGCTCATAAGATCCCGTGGGCTCCTCAGGATGTGCAAACGAGATGGTGACAGGGTCCGGCGTGGGCACCAGAGCAGAGCATCCGGTGACCAACATGGCCAAAAGCATCAGGGACAGGACCGTTCTTGAGAATCGAGACTGGAACATTTGATCACCTCCACGCCACAACAACTCAGGGACTTCTCACCTACGGCCGTCGGCAGCAGCATCAAACATCATCCTGCACGGAGACATCCGCATCACAGGGAAGCTCACCCTTGGAGTCCCCACCGGGCCAATCGCCGAAAGCCACTGCCGGATCGTCCGCCAGGACGGTTGGCGCATAGAGCATCACATCGTCGGCGTTGATCAGCCGACCGTCCGGGAACAAGTATAGATTTCCGGATGCCTTAGGCAAATCCTGCGCATAGAGCTCCTTCAGATCACCATCACGCACCAGACGCTCCCACTCCGCAGCTTCGAAGTCCATCGTATCGGTTGCTACCCCGGCTAGATAGGCCAGCGCCTCTGAGTCCGCATCCGAGAGCTCGTGATCAAGCAGATTGCGCTGCTCACCCGGGTCTGCAGCCAGGTCGAACAAGAGCGGCGGGGCATCCCGGAAGAGCACATACTTGTACTGCCGCCACCGGATCATCCGGAACTCCGTCCCGGCGCCCCAGCGCGGGCTCAACGCATCACAGAAGATCGGTCTCTCCGCCGGCGACGCTTCCCCGCGCACCACGCCGCTCAGATCCACTCCATCCAGATCTTCCGGTCCGTCTGCACCGGCAAAACCACAGAGGGTGGGGAAAAGATCGGTGAGCCCCACAGGCGTCGTAACGACGCGCGCCGGTTCCGCGCCCTTGCGCTGCTCGGGCAGGGAGACGATGAAGGGCACCCGCGTGCAGGCCTCATACCAGCCGTTCTTCCACCACACGCCGTGCTCTCCCGCCATCTCACCGTGGTCGGTGGTATAGATGATGATAGTGTCGTCCAGCAGACCATCGGCATCGAGCCGCAGCAGCAGATCACCGATCACCTCATCCAGATAGCTCACGTTAGCGAAGTAGGCCGCGCGGGCGCGCATCATCTCGTCGTGATCGATGCCGTCGACCTTGAATCCCTCGCGCATCCCCACACTCATCGGATGATCGTAAGCATCGCCGCCAGCGGGCACCCTGGGCTCGGTGACGCCGTCAGGCCAATAGGCATCAACATAGCGGCGCGGCGCTGTCAGTGGGAAGTGCGGTCGGCTGAATGACGCACACAGAAACCACGGCTGATCCGGATTCGCGTGAGCGTGTTCCCGCAGCCAGGCCACCGTCTCGTGAGTCACGACCCCGTCCTGGATCAGGCTCTCGGGCACCGCAGTCACACCGGCATCCGCCGTCCGCGACCGCATGCTGTTATGCCCGCCCTGGTTCAGCGGCTCCCACTGGTGCCCCGTCTTGCCGGTGAGGTCACCATAGGGACGATGCTGGAAACCCACGAATTGCTGGTTCCCGCCGAGGTGCATCTTGCCCACAAGGCAGGTCGCATAGCCGGCGCCGGCCAGCGCCTGGGGCATCGTCGTAAGCTCCGGGCGTAGCACCACGTTGTTGTTCCAGGCCCCGCACTTCCGCACCTCTTTGCCCGTCAGCTGACACAGTCGCGACGGCGTGCACAGCGGCATCTGGCAGTAGGCATCGGTGAAACGCGTCCCATGAGCCGCCAGCCGGTCGAACGTCGGCGTCGACACCGGTTCGCCCCCCTCCTCGGGCGAGACGTGCCCCATAAACCGAAAACTGTGCTCATCACTCAGCAGATAGAGTATATTGGGTTGAGACATAGGACCTCCGGGCAGAATCAGAGAATCAGCGAATGGAAGAATGAGCGAATAGGCGAAAAAGCGAAAAAGCGATTGAGAAAGAAGGAGATCTCTCCCCGCGTCTCGGCTGACAGACCGGGACAGATCACAGGTGGTCGGGGAGGTCCGCCTTCTCGCTTTTTCGCCCTGTCGCTTTATCGCTTGCTCGCTTTATCCGCCTCCCCCCACAACCGCGCCATCGCGATCAGGGGGTTGTGGCCCAGGTAATCACGGCAGGGCGTATTGTAGGGAGTATTGGGCTTGCGGAGCAACAGCTCGGGTGCACCACCTTGAGGGTGATAGAACTCCCAGATCGTGCCGGTCCGGCCAAACTGCTCGGCAGAACTATCCAGAGCACGCTCCAACAGAATGCGGGCCGCGGCGGCCCGCCCATAGCGCAGACAACCCCAGGCCGACCAGTAGGTCATGCTGTTCCACGTCGGTCCGCGCCACATCCGCAACTCGAAGTCGGGCTCCTCAACGCCCACGGTGGAGACCGGGTGCGTCGTGAAGAACCGCCGTGGGTTCAGTAGGTTCTCATCGATCACGCGTCGCGCCTGCGTCCCGGTTGCCGCGCCAACCACCATCGGCCACATTCCTTCCAGAGCCATTGGGCGCCGGTCGGGGCGGTTGACGGACCAACTATCGTGGAAGAAGCCGGTCTCCTCACTGAAGAGCTCGCGCTGAATGAAGGCACGCAGCCGATCGGCCTTGGCGCCGTACAGGCCCGTCGTCGCTCCCAGCCGCGCGCCCCAATCCTCCGCCGCCGTGTACAGCAGGTACATATGCGCAGTCGCATCAACGCAGGCAAAGGGACCGGGCTGGACGTCCTTGAAGCGCACGCCCTCGTCCACCCCGCTCTCCCAGTCAAACGTCAGGATGTCAGAGTAGTAGAAACCCTGCGGCTCAGCTCGGCGGTGTTGCTCAAACCAATAGATCTGCCGGATCAACGGATCGTAGACACGGGGGAGGAGACCGTCATCCTGCACGAGATCAACATAAGCCTGTACCGCCATCGGCCAGACTGGCGGATGCGAGGTCCGGTTGCTCCAGCGAGGCTCTCTGCGGCTCGGGGCATCGGCTCGCGGCATCCAAACAACGCCAGGCAGCATACCGTCTTCGGACTGGACCGATAGATAGTTTAGCAGCTGCCGGCGCGCGTGTTCGGGCTCGTCATTTTGCGTGTCGAGGAACGCGTGGATAGCATCCCAGTGGCCGAAGCCAGGCCCGTAGCAGTACCCCGGGCCGATCTCCTCCCAGGGATAGGGAAACGGAACCTGGGCAGGATGCGTCGACCGACCGTGGAGCTCCGCGACATACGTCAGCATCTCACGCCAGGACGGCTTCCCCAGAGTCTGTACCGCATTGAGTAAGGTAGTTAACGTCGCCATCAAAGCCCTCCTCGACAACGGGAAGTCAATACTGGACCTGGCCGGCGTTCACCGCGTCCAGCATTGCCACAACGTTCTGCGGCGACACATCCGCCATGATATTGTGAACCTGCTGAAAGACGAAACCGCCACCGGGCGCCAACGCCGTCACTTGCCGACTCACCTCCGCGACGACGTCGTCGGGGGTGCCGCGCGGCAGGACGTGCTGCGTATCACAGCCACCACCCCAAAGACACAGATCCCGGCCATATTCCTGCTTTAGGGTCACAGCCTCCATGGATCGGGCCGAGGTCTGGATGGGCTGCAGAATATCGAGTCCCGCCTCGATGAAATCCGGGATGAACGGTGCAATACTGCCGCAGGAGTGCAGCATCACTTTGACGTCCGCCAGCTCTTTGGCGCGCATCCACATCGCGCGGTGGCGGGGGAAGAACATCTCGTGGTACATCTTCGGCGAGATCTGCGGTCCACGCTGCATGCCCAGATCATCGCCGAACATAATGATATCGATATAGGGCCCGACGGCGGAGAGAAACTTCTCCAAATTCGCCAGATGCATCTCGGTCAGCTTATCCAGAAAGCGGTGCATACGCGCCGGCTCCATCGCCAGGCGCATCAGGAAATTGTCCATCCGGAATAGGAACTGGCCCCACTCCATCAAGTTGCCGCCGAACAAGCCGATGATCGCGCGGTCCGAATAGGCTCGGAAGCGCTTTGCCCCCTCAGCCAACTGCTGCAGGCCGGCATCATCGAATCCGATGGGGGCAGGCGGCGCGCCCAACGTTGCCCACATCACCTTGTCCATCGCAGCAGCAAGGTCAGAGAAATCACCGCCGCCATCGTCCAGCCAGGGGAAACACGTCTGCTCGAAGTAAAGGCTATCCTCCTTCTGGATAGCGATCAGCGTGCCATCGGGATCGAGGATCTGCCAGTCGTCGCCGACCTTGAGAGGCTGAATGAAGGCCGGGATCTTGCAGGGCGTTCCATCCGGCAGGACCCAAGCGCGCCAATCATCTGGATTCAGCGCAAATCCGCGGCCCATCTCGATCACATCCACATTGAAGCGCTCCAGGATCGGTGGCTCCACGATCGCCAACTGCTGAACAAAATCGTAGACGTAGATATCGCCGGATGCTATGCCCAGATGCTGCTTCAGCTTGTTGTAGGCAATCGCCATAATCCCCGAGGATCGATGCCCGCCGAAATCAACCGGGACACGATCGGGCACTCGGTGGTTCACAGCCCCCATCACTCTCTCACGCGACGTCGTCATCATAGCCTCCGTTCACTGAACTATGCTCGGCAATCCCTGAATCCGGCCAACCAGTCACCCCACGACGAGCCGCCAGCGCCTGGACCAAAGTCAAACTCAGAATCATGAGCTGCCCTGCCGCATAGCCCGCCACAAGCGGGACCAGGTGCATATGATCCAGATCCAACGCCAGCCAGATCGCCACGAAGACATAGATGCCGATCAGCACTTCGCCAACCCACGTCGCACCGGCACGCAGCCTGTACGCCGAGGTCTGCCAGCGGTCGGCCCGGCCGCGTATCCGGTACTTGGGCGTCCGCACGAACGCCCCCCCCCAATGCCGGAGCCCATCAAGGACAGCCAGCGACAGGCTCCATGCCATACCGAGCCACAGAAACATCAAGGCCGGATAGACCAGAATCCGGCGCGGCCAGTCACGGTAGAGGGTCATCTGTCCCAGCACATACAACACCGGCGGTACTGAAGCCAAGGTACCCAACCACACCGAGAAGTCGGAGAAGTGCGGGTCCGTCAGCACCATCGGCAGGGTCAGCAAGATCATCATCAACAGCAGCGGTTGGTTGAAATAGCCACTCAAGTGCAGCAAGGCCATCACCTTCTGCCAGAGGTTGAGACGCCGAGAGCGCACAATCGGTCCGGCCAACTTCCGCAGACACTGAGACGCCCCCTTAGCCCAGCGTGACTGCTGAGCCTTGAAAGCCACCACCCGCGGGGTCAGCTCGGCGGGCACAACCACATCCGGCAGATAGAGCACGCGCCAGCCTGCAAGCTGGGCGCGGTAGCTCAAGTCAAGATCCTCCGTCAGCGTATCGGCAGTCCACCCACCCGCGTCCTCAATCGCAGCTCGCCGCCACACCCCGGCGGCGCCGTTGAAGTTCATCAGCAGGCCTGAGCGGTTGCGGGCCAGGTGCTCCACAGTGAAGTGCGCGTCCAGCGCAAGCGCCTGGATGCGCGTCATCAACGAATACTCAGGATTCAGATGCGTCCACCGGGCCTGCACCATACCCAATCCCGGGTCCGACAAGAAATGCGGAACGGTCCTCCGCAGAAAGTCCGGGGCCGGGCAGAAATCCGCGTCGAAGATCGCCACAAACTCACCACACGCTTGAGCCAGGCCCGCAGCCAGCGCGCCGGCCTTGTATCCGGTAGGTTCTGCGCGACGAATCTCCTGTATGTTAAGGCCGGTACGTTGCAGACGCAAGACCTCGGCTGTCACCATGGCGGCGGTCTCATCCTCGGAATCATCCAAGATCTGGATCTCCAGGCGGCCCCTCGGCCAGTCCAGTGCAGCGACAGCCTCAATGATCTGACGCACAACGTGTTGTTCGTTGCGCAGCGGAACCTGAACGGTGACAGACGGCAGCTCCCCCTCCGGAACCACCAACATCTGCGGCGAGGGATCGCGGCGATGGACGAGAAACAGGACGATCAGAACCACAGCCTGGGCCGCACACGTCGCCAGGCCGAGCAGGGTTGCCGTATAGAGCACGCGCACGAGATGCGTCATCGCAGCTATCCGGAGGCTGTGGCACGGCCCCGGCTCTCGCGGTTGCCCCGATCACCGAGAAAGAGCCCGAAACCGGCGAGACGAACACACGTCCCCAGGATCAGCGCGCCGCCAAGTCCGATGTAGGCGGTGAGCCACGTGCTGATCAGAGGCCCCACGATAGATTCCAGATGCTGCAATGTCTGAGCCACAGCCACAAACATCGCACTGCCCTCCTCCGGCACGGTCTCCATCAACTTGTCGAAAAAGACCAGATTGACGCCGGCCTGGAACACGCTGGTAACCCCGGCGAGCACGATCATTATCCCCACCTGACGGGTCGCTGCTGTTAGCGCGGGATACAGCGCCATGACAAGCGTTGTCGCCAAGAGCACAAACCGCGACCCCCGTCGCTTGCGCAAACGGGGCCAGACGTAGTAGCCGACGAGTAGCATGATCCGTTGCGCCGTCGAGATCATGCTGATCTGAGCATCGGTCGCTTGCAGCTCTCGCACATAGTAGAGCGAGAAGAGTGGTATCACCAGGTGTGAGCCCATAATGTAGACCAACCGCTTGAAGACAATACTCACATAGGGCTTCTCTGCCCAGATCGCCGTCGCCAGCTCACGTATCTGCCCCATCCACGGCTCGCTGCGCTCAAACGTAGCGTCAGGCTCGCTCTCGGGAAGATCGATGCGGCGGGAGAAGACGAGGCTGATCACAGCCCCAACAGCAGCGAAGCTGACAAAGACAATCTCATAGTTGAGGGGAAAGGGGACGCGGTCCAGTATCTGGCCGACCACCAGCGTCATGACTGCGCCAATGATCGCAATCGTCGACCAGCGCCGGCTGAGCAGCGCGAAGCGGTGCTCGGGGCCGGCGATAGCATTCATCATGACGGAGAAGGCGACGGAGAGCAGCGCCTGAGGAATGCTGGAGATCAGCACCATAGCAAGGATTGCAGAGATCGCGTATTCCGCCGGCAACAGCAGCGCCGCCAGCCCCACCCCGCCATAAGTCAGCAGTCTGATGAAGCGGGCGCCGCTGTACCAGGGAACGATATTGCGCCGGGTCTGGAGGAAACCGGCCATCACGAGGCCAAGAAAGAGCCCCACTATGCCAGGTATCGCGCTGAGAAGCCCAACCTGCTGGTTTGTCGCGCCCAGCCGCATAAGAAAGACAGCCAGGAAGGGGTTGACGGCCATGACCAGACCAACCCCCAAGGCATCCATCTGCGTATAGAAGAAGTTTCTACGCTGTCTCCGTGTCAAGCCCGCGGGCCGGCTGCGTAGGCGCATCCTGCGCCAGGGAGCTAGTAGCTGATGTGATCGCATCCTCTCACTCACCTGCCCGGCGGGAATACACTGCCGGTGTAACCAGCAGCACCGGATGCACACTCATCATCCCTGGACGGGCCACGGCAGTACCTTGCATCGCTCGGCCCAGGCGTCATACTGCGCGATCATGTCAGCGACCTGGATCTGGTTCACCTCGCTCAAGTCGTCCAGCTCGGTGCGATCCTCGACCATATCATACAGCTCCCAGTTGCCCGGATACCGGCTAACCAGCTTCCAGCGCCCATCGCGGACCGCGCGATTGCCCTCGTGCTCCCAGAAGACCGGCGCATCCCGTTGCCAGCCCTCGAACTGGAATGCCGGTACCAGGCTCTCGCCCGCCAGCGGCGTGATCTTGTGCTCGTTGTACACGGTGGGGTATGCCACACCGGCAGCGTCAACGCAGGTCGCCAGCAGATCGATGACGTGGCAGACGGTATGCTCAATCCGCGAGGCCTCAATCACCCTGGGCCATCGCACGATCAAGGGCGTAGAGATGCCACCTTCGTGTACCCAATGCTTGTAGAGCCGGAAAGGCGCATTCGAGGCATTTGCCCACGGCAGATCGTAGCTCATGAAAGTATCCGGCCCCCCGGGGCGCACATCCACGTGATTCCCTGTGTGGATCGGCTTGCCGTCGGGGGTCTGGGTAGCATAGCGTTGGCACCAGC
The DNA here is from genome assembly GCA_964516885.1 of uncultured Anaerolineales bacterium. Classification (GTDB taxonomy): domain Bacteria; phylum Chloroflexota; class Anaerolineae; order B4-G1; family SLSP01; genus PWVB01. The sequence goes on from CAZEXX010000049.1 coordinate 13,961, forward strand.
CATCCTCCTGCAGGAACTCGGCGCATCCGCCGTTGTCCGCCAGGAACATAACCAAGGTGTTCTCCACCAGGCCCAGCTCGTCCAGCTTGGCAAGGATCCGACCGATGCCCTGATCCATGCGGTCGATCTGGGCGGCATAGACCGCCATCCGCATATCCTCCCAGTCCTTCGCCTTGACGTCCTCCCAGGCGGGGGCCTCATCATCGCGGGGCGAGATATCCCAGCTCGCACTGACCAGACCCAGCCCCTTCATCTCCTCATGGCGAGCAGTCCGCAGTCCATCCCAGCCATCCCTGCGGTAGCGCCCCTCGTACTTGGCAATGTCCTCAGGGAGCGCCTGGAGCGGCCAGTGCGGCGCCGTGTAGCCGACATAGAGGAAGAAGGGCGCATCTTTCTGCGCCGCCTCCGCTATCATCGACGCGGCACGGCTGCTGATCTCGTCGGTGTAGTAGTAGTCACCGGGCTCCGTCGCCTCCGGATACACGATCGTATCATCCTCCAGCATCGAGTGCGGGTGGAAGTAGCTGCCGGCACCATCCAATGTGCCGTAGTAACGATCGAAACCCCGTTGGCGCGGCGTCGGATGCCCGGGACCACCGGGATCCCAGGTGTCCGGGGCCAGCGCGTCATAGGCGCCGCCCACGTGCCACTTACCCGACATCAGAGTCTGGTACCCGCCGGCTCCCAACGCCTCTGCGATAGTGACACAGTCATCACGCAGATAGCCCTGGTATTCGGGAATCCCGTAATTGCCGACCATATGGCCGATGCCGGCCTGGTGGGGATAGAGACCGGTGAGCAGACTCGCCCTGGTAGGACAGCAGCGTGCACAATTGTACAACTGCGTGAAGCGGGCTCCGCTCTTCGCCATCGCGTCGAGATTAGGGGTTTGGATCTCTGAACCATAGCAGCCGATATCCGAAAAGCCCATATCATCGGCCATTATCAGGATAATATTCGGCCGTTCCGAGGTGGTATCCTTCATCTCCATTGCGCTGCGCCTCCTAGTGAGAATCGCGGTTAGCTCTCAGCAGACAATTGGGCGGGGAACCCATTGTTCAGCGTCGCGGTCAACGCAACACCGATCTTAGCACAGATTTCTCTGGGTGCGACGCTCGGCGTGCCGAATCCAGGACACTCGCACCCAAGGCGATACCGCCTGTCAGTTGTCACCCGGGCCACCGCTATTCCGAAAACAGCCGCCTGCGGCACCATACCCGCCCACTTCATCGCGCTCGCGCGGACCCCAGTCGGCGCTCTGCTCTGCGCACCGCATTTTCATGTTTGCGTGGTGT
>CAZEXX010000049.1:15355-17205 GCA_964516885.1 uncultured Anaerolineales bacterium
CGGGTCAAAGATCCTGTCACAGCAGATGCGCTTACCCTGTGCTAAGTCAGACAGCGACAGGCGATGCCCTCGTCGATGCCCTCCGGCCAGCAGCGATTGCCTGAGATACAGGCAGCCTTGGTCTGGCCAGCCTGTAGTCGCCGCGGGAGATCCGGCTCGCAGATCAGAGGGCGGCACAGGGAGATGAAATCGGCATCCCCCGAGGCAAGGACCTCGTCCATCACGGCTCGCGACCGGAGTCCACCGACAAGCATGATCGGCAAATCGGTGACAGCGCGCGCAGCCTGGGCAAAATGGCGGAAGTAGGCCTCATCGTCCGGGCCGCGAACACCCGCCCGGCTGGCCTGCACGTCACCACCGCCGATGCCGGCACTGACCTCAACCCCATCTAGCGCCATCTCCGCCAGCGCCGCCACGACCTGCACGCCCTCATCCAGGGTCAGGCCACCGCCGACGCCATCCAACATCGCCAGCTTGATGAAGACAGGGTAGTCTGGGCCGACCTCGGCGCGCACCGCACCACAGACCTCGCGCAGGAAGCGCATCCGCCCGGCGAGGTCCCCACCCCAGCCATCCGTGCGCCGGTTGACAAAGGGTGACAGGAACTGGCTGATCAGATAGCCGTGCGCCCCGTGCAGCTGTACGGCATCAAAGCCGGCAGCCTGAGCGCGCCGCGCTGCACCGGCATAAGCGGCGATCGTCGCCTCAATCTCATCTACGCGCATCTCGCGGGCCGGCTGCTGCAGGAAGTCGGCAGAGATCGCCGACGGTGCAATGCCCTCATCGACGGTCTCACGGCTGCACTGCATGCCCCCGTGGTTGATTTGGACGGCTACACGCCCCCCCGCCGCATGTACAGCGTCGACCAGCGACGCCAAGCCCGGCACGAGGCCATCGTCGTAGATCCCTGCCATCTCCGGATGGCACTTCCCGGCAGGATCGATATACATATGCCCGGTGATGATCAGGCCAACACCACCTTCGGCCAGGCCACGCATCAGTGATACCAGCGACGGCTTCGGACGTCCATCGGCGTCTGCCATCCGCTCTGCCGTGGCCGAGCGCACAAGTCGATTGGGTAACGTCAATGTACCCAGTTGAACCGGCGAGAAAAGCTTCGTCATACCGTCTTCTCCTTCTACATCTACAGAGATGCAAGTCCTGTGCTGCGTGGAGTGCGCGCACACACGTGCGTGAACCAACGTGATGGCTGGCCCAACAACGCAACCAAGCAGCATCACAGACGGACGCTGCTTGGTTGGCAAGCATTCATCGTCAAGACAAGGCTACGGGCCGTATTCCTCAGCGAGGTACTCCACTAGGACTTCCTTCTCTTCAGCGTTGATAGCCGCGCCCTTTCCGATCATACGATCGACCGTCGCCAGCCATTCATCACGCGTCTTGGACGTGCTTGTGGATCGTTCCAGGTTGTGGCATTGGGTGCACGGGCCCACGAGCAGGGACTTGCCATCCGCGACCAACTCCACATCATCGGCGGGCACCCCAGCCCCACCACCACAAGCCATCACCAGCGTGAGTGCGAAACCGACCGCCAGCAACACTGCCAACCACTTCTGTGTTCCAGGTCGAATCATCACGTCGTCCTCCTTACAGGATGAGCAACCGAGCCGCAAACCACAGCCGCGCAGCTCACCGCGGCAAGCCTAGTTCGGACCTGACCGAGAACTCACCCACCCAAGTCGCTCTCCATTCTAGCATAGCAACCGCTCATGGAACAATCTGCATAAACATAGGAATGTTTCAGCAACCTGGCGACTTGGTGAAACCGCCATCCGGGTTCTCTCCCCCGGCGGGGGAAAACACAAACGAAGTCCCCATTTCAGGGGAAG
>CAZEXX010000050.1:0-5294 GCA_964516885.1 uncultured Anaerolineales bacterium
AACTGTCAGCATCACCGCTACACACATCCAGACACCCAAGAGACCTGCGTGATCCGTGTACAGCTAATCGGATAGCCGCCGACTACTCCGGTAGTCGCCGGTTATTCCGATAACCGCACGATCTGCTCCCCCACCTGCTCGGCCTCGACCCTCATATCGGCCAGCTTGTCCCGCTCGCGCTGCACCACGTTGGTGGGCGCCCTCTCCGCGAAGGGGCCGGCCAGCCGCTTCTCGCTGCCGCCGATGCGCTGCGTCAGATTGGCGAGCTCCTTCTCCAACCGAGCGCGCTCCGCGGCCAGATCCACCATGCCGGCCAGCGGCAGGTAGATCACCACATCCCCCACTACCACCGAGGCCGACCGCGTGAGTGGCTGGCAACTCTCCACAATTGTGACCTTGGCCGCGTCCAACCGGGCCAGCGACACCAGCACCTCGCGGTTCTCATCCAGCACCCCAACCAGGCCGGCGCCCGCAACCGTGGCCTCCACGCGCTTCCCCGCTGCCACATTGTACTCGGCCCGCACATTGCGGATGCCGCGCACCAGCTCCATCACCACGCCCATCTGGTCCTCGGCTTCGTCATCCAGCCAAGCGTTGTCCCCCATAGGCCACGGCGCCACGATCAGAGCGTCACCCTGCTTGATCGCCTGTGGCAGCGCCTGCCAGATCACCTCGGTGACATAGGGCATGAAGGGGTGCAGCAGCCGCATCGCCTGTTCCAGCACGTTCAACAGCACCGCCTGCGCGACCGACTTTGCCGCTGCAGCGCCCTCAGTCTCGTCCGCATAGAGACGTACCTTGGTCGCCTCGATGTACCAGTCACAGAACTCATCCCACAGGAAATCTCGGATCTGGCGCCCCGCCTCGCCATACTGGTAGCTCTCGATCAGACGGAAGACGTCGTCTGAGAGGCGATTGACCCGGTCGAGAATCCAGCGATCCGGCAACGCGAGAGCGTCAGACTCGATCTGTGCCAGCGTCAGCGGCGCCTCATCGTCCAGGTTCATCAGAATGAAGCGCGTCGCCTGCCAGATCTTGTTGGCGAAGTTGCGCGCGCCCTCCAGCCGTCGCGTGTCGAGGTTCATATCGTTGCCCGGCGTCGACGACGTCGTCAACATAAAGCGCAGCGCGTCCGTGCCATACTCCTCGATGATGTACAGCGGATCATACTTCCACGCATCGGGCATAGACTTGCTGATCTTCTTGCCCTTCTCATTGCGGATCAAGCCGTGCAGATAGACCGTGCTGTACGGCGCCCGTCCCATCAGCTCCAACGAGAGCATCGTCTCACGAGCCACCCAGAAGAACAGGATGTCGTACCCGGTCTCCCGCATATCCGTCGGGAAGAAGCGCTGCAGGTCAGCCGACTCCTGATTGGGCCAGCCCAACGTCGAGAAGGGCCAGAGCCCCGACGAGAACCACGTGTCGAGCACGTCCTCATCCTGGCGGATGGCCTCGCTGCCGCAGGCAGCACACATCGCGGGGTCCTCGATCGCGCTCCACATATGGCCGCAGTCATCGCAATACCACACCGGAATCCGGTGCCCCCACCAGAGCTGGCGGCTGATGCACCAATCGCGAATGTTCTCCATCCAGTTGAAGTAGACCTTCTCGAAGCGCTCCGGCACGATCCGCATCTCACCGCTCTTCACGGCGCGGATCGCCTTCTCGGCCAACGTCTTGGTGCGGACAAACCACTGCGTGCTGATCAACGGCTCCACCACCGTGTCACACCGCTGGCAGTGGCCCACAGAGTGCTGGTAATCCTCGATCCGGACCAGCAGGCCCTCCGTTTCGAAGTCGGCCACAATGGCCTTGCGGCAAGCGTAGCGATCCAGGCCCTCGTATGGCCCGGCCTCTGCATTCATCGTGCCCGTGCCGGTCAGGACGTTGATCTGCTCCAGACTATGACGCATGCCGATCTCGTAGTCGTTGGGATCGTGCGCCGGCGTCACCTTCACCGCGCCTGTGCCGAACTCCGGCTTCACCGCGTCATCGGTGACCACGGGAATCGAACGGTTCATCGCCGGCAGCATGACCTGCCGGCCCGCCAGTCGGTTCCAGCGCTCGTCGTCCGGATGGATCGCCACCGCCGTATCGCCCAGGATCGTCTCAGGGCGCGTCGTCGCCATCTCGATGAAGTCCGTGGCCCCCTCGGCCCACCTTCCGCTGGACCAGGCGTGCTTCGGCCCGTCCCACTCCTCGTTGAGGATCGGGTAGCGGATCACCCAGAGGTGGCTGTCGTGCTCGTGGGGCACCACCTCCAGATCCGAGATCGCCGACTCACAGCGCGGGCACCAGTTCACCATATAAGGGCCCCGGGTGATCAGGTCACGCTCGTAGAGCGTGTAGAAGGCGACGCGCACCGCGTGGCTCAGTCCCTCGTCCAGCGTGAAACGTTCGCGATCCCAGTCGCAAGAGACCCCCAACTGCCGGGTCTGGGTCGTGATCCGGGCGTGCGTCACTTTCTTCCACGCCCACGCGCGCTCCACAAAGGCCTCGCGGCCCAGATCGTGGCGTGTCAGCCCCTCCTTGGCGATCTCGCGCTCCACCACGTTCTGCGTCGCGATCCCCGCGTGATCCATGCCCGGCAGGTAGAGCGTCTCATAGCCCCGCATTCGGTAGTAACGCGTCATCAGATCCTCGACCGCCACCGTGATCGCGTGGCCCAGATGCAGGATGCCCGTCACATTCGGGGGCGGCATCGTGATACAGAAGCGCTCCCCGTCCTTGGACGCGACGCCGATCTCAATGAGCTTCTCGGGCGTGAAATAGCCCTCTGACTCCCACCACTCGTAGATTCGCTGCTCGTGTTCCTCGGGATTGTAGGTCTTCGATAGCTCCGTCATCCTCGACTCCTTCCGACTAGATCATCAACAAGACAAGTTGGTTGCAGAGAAAAGCCGATGTCTCACGCCAGGGCGCAAAGACGCCAAGAAAATCTGAAACAAAATGGGATCACAGACAATCCGTGAAACCCACCTCTGTGCCTCTGCAGCTTCGCGGCTCAGCGTGAGCTTCCCAAGAGAGACGCAAAAAGAGCCCACTCCATCCCAGGGACGGATTGGGCTCCGCGGTACCACCCTGATTCACCGGCTGTGCCGGTGCATCTCAGCCACCCTTGGTGATCGCTGCATAGATCACACAGGTCACGAAGGATGCTCGCTATAACGGGCGAACCCGTAACAACTTGTCGATGTCGTCGCGACCTTGGTGCGCCGACATCCATTCAGCTGTTCGACTCCCGGGCGACCTTCGGTGGGTGATTCCGCAGAGGGCTCGCAGCCAATGGCCCTCTTCTCTGTCAACGTAGAGCGGTCTCTGCTCTACGCTCTCTCCCCGGAACCGGCGCCCCTGTGAACCGGGGCGACCACCTACTCCTCCCGCTCAACGTCTTTGAAACATATGAGCGAACTGTACTTGGATTATATGCGAGGAAGGGGGAGTTGTCAATTGTCCGAACACCCCCTACGGGCGACCGTTGTGGTCGCCCTGCGCTGGTCTCTGGATCACGGATTAGGCGTAATCTGCGATTACGTGGATTACACGGATGGGACAAGACCCGGGAACGTGTATACGCGCAGCAGTCTGGTGTGCCTTTCGCTCAAAGGCACCAGGTAAGTGGCAGACACTGCCGCAGCGTCGCACCGATTGCGGAGCCGTCGGCAACAAGCTCAAAGTCCTCGTACTCAAACCCCGGCGCGACGGTACACCCCACCAACACGTATGCGCCCAGCGGGCGCGCCTGCCGAAGGCGCGCCGTCTGCCAGCACCCCGCGGGCACCACGGCAACCGGCGACTGGTCGGTGCCGGCCACACCCTGGTCGGTGTCGACCGGTCCCAGGAGATGCGTCACCGCATTCGCGCCATGTGCATCTGCCCACGTCAACGCCAGCGGCTCACCCTCGTAGAAGTGCCACACCTCGTCGGAACCCACCCGGTGCCAGGCGCTGGTCTGTCCCTCGACCAGCAGATAAGTGATCGTCGTCAGCGCGGCCCGAGTCTCGCGGTCATCGTCGGGCGTCACCGTCGACCCCGACCGGTACACCTCAGCAAAGTACCCACCCTCAGGATGGGGTTGCAGCCTCAATGCTTCGATCAGTTTCGCTGCGCGTGGATGCATTTCAGGACCTCCAAGGCACAACACTACCGCACAAGAGCTACGCAGAGTCGAATCTGCATAATCCAGCCAATCCGTGATTCCATCCCCCTCAGTGGCTCAGCGGTTCAACGCCCCGCCGACAGCAAGCACCCCGCGTGATACCTCGTCACACCGCCAGTGCCGTAACGCAAGGGTGGCGAAGTAACACTTCGCCACTACAAAAACTCGCCGATCCGCGCAATTCGTGCAATCCGTGGTTCCATCTCCCTGCTCCCCTATCCCTTATCCCGTGATCCCTACTGATACACCACAAACGCCGGCAACGGCTCCAACCCCAACACCGCCGCGGGCTGCATCACCGGCACGTCGTATTCATAGAAGAGCTTGAAGCCGCCGTACTCGAACCCCGGCTCCGTAGCGTACTGGTTGTAGTCGGCGATTTTAGCCCCTGGCCCGCCGAAGCCGTCGGAGTCCCACACCAGATCCACGTGAAGATAGTCCACCAGATCCTCCTTGCCGCTGAACATCATATTGTCGAACTGGTGTATGATCAGCACCTTCCGCTCTCCAGCAAGGACAGCGTACTCGCTCAACTGCGCCTGCGCTGCGTTGACCATGGCGCCGGTCATCATCCCAATGCCGCCTCCAGGCACCGTTACGCCATCCAGCATCGAGAACTCCGGGTCCAGCGCCAGATGGACCCCGGGCTGCTGCAGGAACGGCCCGAGGTAGGCTACCTCCTCGGCGATCGTGCTGTACCCCGGCTGGATGTCAAGCACGCTGAACAGGCCGTGCGCCTGCGCCACATCGACCCAGAGGCCAATCGTCTCCGTCGTCGCCCGATGTACATAGTCGCCATCCGGCCCAGGATGTGGGTCGGCGATGGTCGTGACCATGTGGAAGAAGGGCACCACCTGCGTGTCGGTCAGCATAACCTGGTACGCGATGGCCTGCTGCACCGCCATCGTGACGGTCTCTGTCGCAGAAGCCCTCCCGAGGATGCCCAGGCCACGTCCGGCGCATGTGCCGTAGAGCCCCACCCACATACGGTTGTCGAAGGCAGGGCCGAACGCTGCGACGGGCGTCGCGGGCAGCAGCGTGTCCCCGCCGGGTGTCGGCGTCGGGGGCAGCGGCGTAGGTGTTTCGGTCGGTGTTTTGGTCGGTGTTGCCGTCGCTGTTGGCGATGGCGTTG
>CAZEXX010000050.1:5394-16986 GCA_964516885.1 uncultured Anaerolineales bacterium
GGTGTTTCGGTCGGTGTTTTGGTCGGTGTTGCCGTCGCTGTTGGCGATGGCGTTGCCGTCGGCGAGGCTGTGGGCGACGCGGTCGGTGACGCAGTTTCGGTTGGCGCATGCGTCGCGATCGGTGTCTGCGTGGGCACAGCATCACCTTCGCCACTCAGCACGTCATCAGGAGCGCCAGCCGGCAGACCGGTTGACGGGATCAGTCCGCCGTATCCCCCGTTCAACACCAATACCACAACCAACAGCAGTGCACCGGCGATCATCGCGCCGAGTGCGAGTCTGAGGATGCGCACTTGACCTTTCGTGCCGGCAACCACTAGAGCACCAGGGTCGTCGAGACGTCAACGTAGATGTCAAGTAAGTCGCGCAGCATGGTGGCGGACGAAGGCACCGGATCCGGTTCATCAATGATGAAGGTGATCGTACCGTAGATATCCGTCGTGTAGACCACGCCCATTTGCTTGCTTCCCATGTGTCCCAGCGGATGCTCGGGCTTCAGTGGAGTCGGCAGTACGGAGAGCTTGTAGCTGTCATCGTCCTGGAGCTCAGCCCTGGCCAGCAGACGATACTTCTCGCCGCGCTCAAGGGCAGCCGCCAGTTCAGCGGCGGGCACCGTGGCGACACCGGCACGCTCCACATCATCAATCTTGGCATCGCAGCCCAGGATGGCATTCGCCAGGATCACCAACTTTGCAGCGGCATCCCACCCGTCCAGGTCCCACTCAGGGGGTGACTCCAGCACGCCCGCGGCCCGCGCCTTGGCGGTAGCATCCGCCCACGAGGTACCCTGGGCCAACATATCCATCACGTAGCCCGTCACAAGGTTGGGCACCGCCTCCAGCCGACTCACCTGCGCACCGCGCAGATCCCGACAGCCGACGTTGAGTGCCGGCAAGCCACCGGCCACGGTCCCATCGTAGCGTAGGGCAATGTTCTTCTCCCGCGCCAGATCGTGAAGCTCACGGAAGGCCACCACCAGGGGGCCCTTGTTGGGCGTGATCACGTCCCAGCCCTTGTTCATCGCCGTGCGGATGCACGTTAGCCCCGGCTCGGCGCCCGCGTCAAGGTTCACCGGCGAGGCGTCCATCAAGACATCCGCCTCCGCGGCCTCCACGAGCGCCACGGCATCCCAATCGCTGCGCCCAACACCCGGATAGTCGGCAATCGTGCCGCCCGCGGCCTTGAGCGCCGCCACGTCCAGCATGTCGAGTCCCTCCGGCGCGTAGGCCACACCGCGACTGTCAGCGGCGCCTACCAGCACCAAACTGAGCCCATATCGCTCAGCCAGCAACGACTCCTTCGCCGCCACCGTCTCGCAGAACCGGCGCCCAAGATTCCCCAAGCCAACCAAAACGATCCGTACGTTCTGCATCCGTCTCCCCCCTCAGTGTTATGCGTCCAACCGGGCTGCCAGGAGCGGTACCAACATCTCCTCCGGCGCCAGCCCTCCATGACGTCCAAGTAACCGCTCCGCGTCCTCCTGATTCCAGGAGAAGGCGTGAGGCCCTTTGGCGATCCCCACAATATCCCCAAGACGGTACGGCACCTCGGCATACATTCTGCCCGGCCCCAACAGACCGCCCTGCAGGATCTGCTCCCGTGAGAAAAAGACGAACTGATCGCCAAAGTGGCTCTCGAGGTAGTCCCACGTAGCCTGCGTTTCGCCATTGCGCGTGTAGAAGAAGGGCACGCGGCTCTCACCCACGGGCGCCATCCACAGCATATCCCGCAGCTGCGGATGATCGTCCAGGACGACGATCTCAGATGCAGGCGTCAGCACCTGACCGTGGTCCGCCGTGATCAACAACAAGGTGCCGTCGCGGTCCGCCGGCTCCAGCTGCTCCAGGAAGAGCGCCTCCATCAGCATGGAGATGGCCCGCATCTCGGCCTCGCCGGTCTCGTCGTCCGGCCCATACTTGTGGGCCAGCGTGTCGACCGCGGGCCAATAACCACCCAGCAGCAGCGGCTTGTCGCGGTTGTCCACCAGCGCCTGCCGCAGGGTCACCCAGAGGTCCGAGGCGTAGCTGTGCCCCCGCACCTCGTCGGCGCCCCGGAAGTGCATCCGCGAAAGCGGTGTCGTCGTGAAGTTCTTGTGGATCACCGACACCGTCGAGACCCCCTGGGGTCCGAGCACCTGCCCGACCGAGGGCACCGCCAAGAACTCCTCCGGCTCAAATCCCCACTTCAGCAGCGTATTGGCAAAGAGCTCGTTGACCGACGAAAAACCGATCGCCTCCACGGCCATCATCCACTCGCGCAGATAAAGCTCGAAGCCGAGCAAGCCATGCTCAAGCGGCGGATGACCTGACCAGATCGTGCTGAGCACACTGTTCGTCGTGGAGAGGAAGGTCGTCGTGATCGGTACCAGCCGCCCCTTCTCTGCCAGCGAGTGGAAGATCAGGTCGTCGCGTTGGGCCATCACCCGCTGGAGCTGCAGCCAGCCCATGGCATCCATCACCAGCAGCACCACCCGTTTCACGCCGTCCGTCAGGCCTTTCAGGATGTCCTCATCCAGCGCCGGCAGCGCCCCGGGAATCTCCGCCCCCAGCAGGCCCGCCACCGTCTGTGCGAGATTGCCCACGCAGCGCCCCTCATACCGCGGCCACACGAACTCGTCCGGAAGGCCAGATAGGCCCTTCACCGGTCGATAGACTCGCAATTCTTGTTCTAGTTGGTTCATCGCCATCCTCTCAATTCCGGAGTGCTGGACGCCCTGAGACCTCTCAGGCAGAACCCAGCACGAGCGTCAAGCGGGACAACGCGCGTAGCGGAGCCCTGTGCGTCAATGGCTCGTCGCACTCTCGCTCGCGCGGACCCTAGTCCGCGCTCTGCGGACCGCGGGCGAGACGCCCGCGGTCCCAGAACATACGCTACCGCACGATCCCCTTGATGATATACCCCAACACCACCTGGCCCACGAAAACTGCTCCGAACTCCACCGCCGCAGGCATCACATTTGTGCCCGCACGCTCCTGCCTCAGCACGCGCAGCGCGAGCGGCGACGCCAGGACCACGTTGAGGCACCAAATAGGCGCGAGGCGCAACACCACAGCGGCGACCACCGCCAGATAGAGACCGGCGACGATCCACAGCCAGCGCCGCCGCTGCTTATCTGTCACGCGTCCAACTCCGCCGCCAGGATCGGGCGCATAGCCTGCGCCGCGCGGGCGCGGTGACTGATCCGGTTCTTCTCCCCTGCCGTCAGCTCCGCCATCGTCTTGCCGGCCTCAGGCACGAAGAACACAGGGTCATACCCAAACCCGCCATCGCCGGAGGCCGCCGTGTCGATCCGTCCCTCGCACAGACCCTCGGTCGAGAATTCCCGCCCGTCCGGCAGCACCAGCGCCGCCACACAGCGGAACCGCGCCCCCCGGACCTCAGCCGGCACGCCCTCCAGCGCCTTCAGCAGCGCAAGATAACGTACCTCATCGCTGCCGGGATGAAAACGTGCTGAGTGAATCCCCGGCGCCCCGTCCAGCGCATCGACCTCCAAGCCCGAGTCGTCGGCCAGCGCCGGCAGACCCGACGCATCGGCCAGCACGTGCGCCTTCAGGAAGGCGTTCTCCGTGTAGGTGGTGCCGGTCTCCTCGACCTCTGAAGAGAGCCCGATCTCCTCTGGTAGGACCACGTGCACCTTCAGTCCCGCCAACAGCTCCACCCACTCTAGCCGCTTTCCTGCATTGTGCGTCGCCAACACTATGCGTACTGTTTCAGTCATCTGTGTCACACCCTGTCTCTGTCTGTGTCGTACAGACGTGCCGGTGGCACGTCTCCCGGCGCGGCGCCTTGTGTGGTGGGTATACTGGCTGCGACGGGCCTATGATGCTCCAGCAGACGTGTGACCGACACGTCTGCACAACGGCGGGACGTTGTCAGTCCGGATCCGCCTTCCCCTCGGCCCGCAACAGCTTCCGCTTCAGACGCTCCTTGCGGTGCTCCAGCTCCGCCAAGACGCTGAAACGCCGCATCCCCTTTGGATGCGCCGCAGCCCGCGCCAACGCCACCTCCGTGCAGGCCAACGCCTCGCCCAGGTCGCGCACGGTCCATTCATAATACTTGGCCTTCTCCACCAACGGCGCGACTTCCCCAGGCAGCCGGTCGGTCCACGTATCCCAGATATCCAGAGCCTCAGGCCAGGCTCTCCGTCGCTTGAGACGGATGCCCATCTCGCGCCACAAACGCGCCGCGCAGATCGCATCCAGCTCGTCGATCTCACCGGAGAGCGCCACCTGCCAGGCGCGGAATGCCTCTAGTTCGCGCCCGGCGCGATCGTACACGCGCCCGATGCCTGCCCACTCGGCAGAGGCCAGCGCCATCTCGTCGGGCATCTCCACCATCCGCACGGCGTGGACCAACAACGAGGCCAAGCTGAGCACGTCAATCTCATTGTGGTAGAGAACGCGAACCATCTCCCGCGCATCCCCGGTCGCCAGATACTGCCGGTACATCCAGGGAATCAGGGCGGAATCCAGGTCCTGTTCGGTCCGCATCACATCTAGAATGTGCCGCTCCAGCTCGCCCAACCGGCGCGAAGGTAAATGATCGCGCCATAGCCGGCGTGCCACCGTCAGCAGGTCCAGATGCGGCAACGCCAGCGGCGTAAGCGACATCCGGTTCATCACGTACCGCGTCTCCAGAAGCGGGACGTCGAACCCACGCCCATTGAAAGTCACCAAGCCCGTCACTCCCGACAGGAGCTCGGTCAAGTACGCCAGCGCAGCCGGCTCCTCGTCGGGATCGCGCATGAAGATGAGGTGCAGGTCAAGGCCTTCACCGGTCCAGACGCCGACGCCGACGAGGAATGCCAGTGTGCCGGCGCCGCCGGCCAGACCTGTCGTCTCGGTATCGAGAAAAGCGGGACGGTCGCCCAGGTCGGGTACCCCCAGAAGCTCCAGTGCGGTTCCGGGAACGTCATCCAACCCCGATAGGGCATAGCGCCCATGGGTGTACGCCCGATCGTAATGGCGCAGGTCCAGCCAGAAGACACCCTCGTCCACCGACTTCTCAGCGCCGGGGAGCACAGAGTCAGGTCGTCCCGCCGACTCGGGTCGGCGCCCCTCGCCGGGCTTGGGCCCGGCCTTCACGCCGGACAGCCCCTTGACGACCCCCAGCTTCCTCAGTCGATGACGGAGTGAATCATCCACGCGCTATCACCCTGTGGCGTATCCGCGCAACCCACCGGCCCTCAGGAGCACTCAATGTCGCTGCAGCGCTGGATCTTGGCGCCCAACGGGCAGAGCTTGTCCTCAATCCGCTCGTAGCCACGGTCGATCTGGCGGATGTTGTGGATGCGGCTCGTCCCCTCGGCAGCCAGCGCGGCGATCAGCATCGCCATGCCGGCGCGGATATCAGGGCTCTCCATCACGTCTCCGGTTAGCTTCGAGGGGCCGTAGACCAGAGCACGATGCGGGTCACAGAGCACGATGCGAGCGCCCATCGGGATCAGCTTGTCTACAAAGAAGAGCCGGCTCTCGAACATCTTGTCATGGAACATGATCACGCCCTCGCACTGCGTCGCCGCCACCAAAGCGATGCTCATCAGGTCCGCAGGAAACATGGGCCAGGGCGCATCCGCGATCGACGGGATGGCGCCGCCCATGTCGGGAATCACCTTCAACGACTGATCGGCGGGGATGAAGAGATCGCGCCCCCGCGGCTCAGCCCTGATCCCCAGACGCTCAAAGGTCATCAGGATCATCCGCAGATTCTCGGGGAAGGCGTCACGGATCAGGATCTCGCCGTGGGTGGCAGCAGCCAGCGCCAGGTAGCTGCCGATCTCCATATGGTCGTTGCCGATGGTGAAGTCCACGCCGTGGAGGCGATCCACACCCTCAATCGTCAGGGTGTTGGTGCCGATGCCCGATATGTGACCGCCCATCGCCTTCAGCATACGGCACAGGTCCTGGACGTGAGGCTCGGAGGCTGCGTTACGGATCATCGTGGTTCCCTTCGCCAACACGGCTGCCATGATGCCGTTCTCCGTGCCGGTCACGCTGGCCTCATCCAGCAGGATGTCGGCCCCGATCAGCTGGTCGGCCCACACCTGGAACCGTCCTTCCTCTACCCCAATCTCAGCGCCCAGCCCCTGGAAGGCCAGGAAGTGTGTGTCCACCCGGCGACGCCCGATGACGTCGCCTCCCGGCGCGGGGATGTTCAGTCGTCCCAAACGGGCCAGCAGCGGCCCTACAATCAGGATCGAACCACGGATCGCCCGGAACTGCTGGGGACTCAGCTCCGCTGCGGCGGACGACGCCAGATCTCTGGCGTGCAAGCGCCACGTGCGCTTCTCAAGACGCTCCACGGATACGCCCAGCGCCGCGAGCAATTCAGCCATCACCTCCACATCGCGGATCGCAGGCATGTTGCGCAGTGTGACCGGCTCATCGGTGAGCAGGCACGCTGCCAATGTCGGAAGCGCTGCGTTCTTGTTGCCGGCCGGTTGTATCTCCCCGTTCAAGGGGACGCCACCCTCAATCACGAAGTAATCGCCTTGACCGATCATCTCTGCCTCCAGAGCTGGAACTTGACCACGTGACTTCACACCTGAGCTCACGCGCGAACTCAGACCACCACAATCTCGACCACATCACCCAAACCCAACGCCAGCGCGCGCGCCGCGTGGCCTTGGTTAACCGCGATCTCAAGCAATCCCTCACTGCCGACCATAACCAGGGCATCCCCGGTGCTGACTTCGCCATACGTTCGCACGATGGGTCCCAGATCGCGGCCACCGGCCAACACCCGCACACGGCGGGCGTTCAGGGTGCGCGACTCACCCTTGACAAAGACGGGATCCAGATGCAGCAACGTGCCTTCCCAGACCAGCCGCCCGATACTGGTGATGACGTTGCCGAAGCGATCAATATGGAGGACCTCGCCGCGAATACGACGGTCCTCAAGGCCCATACCGGGGGACGACATCCGCACCAGATGGCTCACCTCTGGACCAAACTCCCGCAGCGGCACGCCTGCGGCAATATGCGCTGCAGCCGGCGAGAAGATGTCCCGCCCGTGGAACGTGCTGCTGACAACCGGGCGCTGGTAGTCGGGGTTTTCCAGAGCCACGGTCAGCTCCGCCGGGGCCACGTCCCACACATACGAGAAAACACCGTTGTCGGGTCCCACCAGCACGCCCCAGGACGTCTGAGAGGCAATCGCGTGCCGCGACGTCCCCACACCCGGATCCACCACCACCAGATGCACGGCGTCATCGGGGAAGTACGGCAGGCTCGTCCACAACACGTAGGCGGCCCCCCGCAGGTCCTGCGGTCTGATATCGTGCGTGATATCGACGAAGGCAAGCTCCGGAGCGATCCCGACCATCACGCCCTTCATCGTGCCCACATAGCCATCCTGCAATCCGAAATCCGTCGTCAGCGTAACAAGTGCCATAGAATCACCTCACTCGGCTGAGAATCATCCGCACAGCCAGGCGCAGCTGGTCGATGCCCAGAATCCACGCCAGCGCCACATAGACCACAACGCCAATCGACACACCGATCAGAGATTGGAGGTAGGGATCATCAGGTCCGACAGAAAGAAAGACCCACAGCGCGATCGCCATACCCAAGGATGCCACGACAACCCGTGCCGTCGTCGAGACGATACTCCGGCCGCCGACAGAGCCCAACCTGCGGCGTGCCAGTACGAAGAGCACGGCAGTTTCGAAGAGCGCTGCCAACGCCGTGGACAGGGCCAAGCCACCCAGCGGCAGACCCCCGCCACGCGCGAAGACACCCGGCAGCCACAAGCCCAACCCGGCGTTCAGGACCACGGCAGCGCCGGCGGCCAGGGCCGGCGTCCAGGTATCGTGGAGCGCGTAGAAAGCCCTTCCCAGGACCTCCAGGGCGGAATGGCCGACCAATCCCACAGCGAAGAAAGCCAGGCTCCAGGCCACAGCTCGCGTGGCCTCAGCATCGAACGCACCCCGTTGGAACATAGCGGCCACAATCGGTTCGCCGAGCATCACCATTCCCACAGACGCTGGGATGGTCAACGCGATTAACAGGCCCAGCGACTTGGTCAGCGTCGTGCGCAACGCCTCCGTTTCACCAAGAGCGGCCTGCCGCGAGAAGGTTGGGAAGACCGCAGTGCCCACCGCCTGTGCAAAGATGCCCTGCGGCAGCAGCATCACCCGCCAGGCATAGTCCAATGTCGAGATGGCGTTTGGGCCCAGTCGCGACGCAAGGTTGCTGCTGACAATGATATTGATCTGCGCCGCTGCCATGCCCAGCACCCGTGGGACGATCAACAGTCCCACCTCACGTACCCCGGGATCGCCACGACCCAGCGTCGGCCGCAGCTTGGCACGGTAGCGCACCAACCCCGGGAGCTGCACCGCGAAGTGGCCCACGGCGCCGGCGGCCATACCGATCGCCGGTCCCATCGCGCCCACCGGCGTCAGACCACCGACGATCCCGCCCACGATCAGGCCGACGTTGTAGACGATGGGAGCCAAGGCCGGCAGCAGGAAGTGCTGGTGCGCGTTCAACGCTCCCATCACGATCCCGCTCACGCCGAAGATAGTGGGGGAGAGTAGCATAACGCGCATCAGCTCGACGGTGCGCGCTTGCACCTCTGGGGCCAGACCCGGTGCCACGAAGACGCGCACAAGCCAGGGAGCCAGAACGATGGAGGCCACACTGATCGGTACGAGCACGACGACCAGAATGGTCATGATGGCTGAGGCCAGACGCCACGCCGCACCGGTCTCATTGCGGGCCAGGCGCCCGGTGAAGAGCGGGATGAAGGCCGACCCAAGCGCCCCCCCGGCCACCACAAGGAAGATGGCATCGGGGATCCGGACAGCGGCCACATAGGCATCCATCTCGGGTCCGGTCCCGAAGTAGGCTCCGAACACAATCTGGCGAACCAGGCCCAGAAGGCGACTCACCGCGAAGGCGACCATCACAAGTGCTGCAGCGCGCGCAACCTGTCGTTGGCTGTTTTCCATAAAGGGATTATATCATGGGGAAGGTGGAGTTGGCATCCCCGGGCTGGAGCGGCCCGGGGAGATGCCCAGTGGGATGGAGTACGGGCGAGTGTCGACCGGCATCTAGCGGACCTTGAGTTGCGAGCCGATCAGGGCCGCCGCCGTCTTCAGCACCAGCGTCGCGTATTGGCCGGCGCCGAGGACAAACTCAAGGGTGAGTTGCTTGCCACCGGGGAACTGCGTATCGTCGCTGGGTGCACCAACTGCAACATCGGTAGGCAAGAACGCCACCGGGCGCTCACCCTTTGTCACGTATGCCCGTCGCAAGATCCGGGCCTTGAACTCCTGCAGGCCGAGAGACTCCTTCTCGAAAACAGCCTGTGCTGCCTGTTCAAATGGACCCGTGTAGCTGGCGGTCAACCGGGGCAGGTCCACCAGCTCCTTCTGCAGCGCCAGCGTTTCGGGGCCGGGCTCGGCCACCGGGAACCGCGTGCCCAGTAAGTTGATAGCACGAGCAAGCTCCCCATCGCGCTCAACGTAGGCTGCCACAATCTGGTTCCACACCCACGACTGGTAACCGGAGAGATAGATGGACAGTAAGCGATCCTTGATCAGATTCGTTGCCTTGCGGTACTCGTGAGGATGATCCTTTAGATAGGTGATCACGCTGCGGTAATTGGAGGGACGCGGCGCCTGATGTAGAAGGAAACCCCACTGGCCCCAGTGCGAGGCGCACAGACGCTTGAACTCCCTGACATCGCGGCGGTCGCCGACCATCTCCTCGGCAAGATACATGTGGACGACCCTCTCCGCATCTCGCTTCAGGATCTCCTTGCCGATAAACCCGCCCTTGGTATGTGACCCGAATCGCTGGTCGTCGAAGTAGTTGATCAACCCGTAGACACCCAGTTGCTCGACCTTGGGACCCAACAGCCCGGCTTCCTTCACGGTGAGTTTGCGCACGATCACGGAGAACTGGTTGCCATCGAGGTCACTGGGGCGCAGCGCACGCGTCCCCCAGCCTATACGGCGTGCCGTATAGCGACTGCCGCTGATCTCCTGAGGACCACGTTTGCGCACGCTGGCATACTGGATGGTAACAGCGGCTTTGTCCTTCAGGGCCGGAAATACGAGCGCGCTGGGGGTGACTTTCAAGCGGGCCGCCATCTCATCTCGGACGGCAAGGGTCGACTTCCCCGTCTTCTCTACGCGGTAGTAGGCATGCGATCCCTGCCCTTCCGGCAGACGAATCCGCTCCTCGACCTGGAAATCACTCACCAGGCTCTTGATGCGCATGGAAAGTCTCCTTCTTTACGCCGTCTCCGCGGAGATGGTTGCCTTTGCGTCCAGCGAGGGTGTTGGTGTCGGCGGCGGCGGCGTGGGCGTGGGCAACTCATCAACGAAGACGACCTGCTCAAACCCCAAGGCCAGCAGGAATGTCTCGATGAACTCCTGGGCGCTGCTCTCGGCTTCAGCCTCCAAGCCCTCATCCAGTGCCGCCTCAAGGATCAGTCGCTCGGCCTCGCGCCGGGCCTCCGTCTCAAGTTCCGGATTGAGCCCGATCATCCCGGTCTGGCGATCGTAAACCTGGGTGCGCTCATTGTCCAGTGTTGCCACAAAGACCTCGACCGGCGGCAGCCGCATATAGAGCGTGCCGTCGTCGGTGCGCAGAATCGCGTCGGGGCCAATTTCCGAGAGCTCGATCCCGGCAATCACCTCGCCGTAGGCGATCAACAGGAGCTTGTCGCCGAAGAGAAAGCCCAGGGGCCCCTGGCCCGTCTCCGCGGTGATAACCTTCTCAATATGGTACGAGGCTGTCTCAAGCCGGCTCAGACGCTGCACGCTCTTGATCACTGTGACCGAGCTAGGATAGATCGTGGGCGTCGGCTGTGGGATCAGCGGCCGACGGGTGCTCTCCACACCGCGTCCGGCGGGCCCGCCCGCGCTGAACAGCCAGAAGGCTCCCAACGCGACAATGATAAGCAAGAGAAACCATGGTAGAGTCCGACGCCGGCTGTCCATCTGACCTCCTGTGTGGTGGCATGACGTTGTATGACCGTCCGACGAGTCCGGCGACCAAACGAGTGCAACGCTACAAGCATACTACCGATTCGCGCCATCGTCAATCTGCCCGCGGTAAGCACACGATGCAACCTTCGCATCGGCATCCCGTAGAGATATATGCAGCAGCCACGGCGGAATCTCCTAACACTTGGGGGCCGTGCACGAACAGACAGAGTCCAACAACCGGCGATTTCGCGGGGTCCATGAACGGAGGAGTGTAGATGAGCAGGCAGCGACGATTGATGATGATAGGATTAGCAGGCGCGGCTGGGTTGATCTTTGTGGGATGCACGTTCAGCAGCATCGGCATCCAAAGAGCGCAGATTGGCGAACTCACAAGGACGAACACAACCATCGAACTCGGTGACGCTGACCAGGTACGCGTAACCATCAAGATGGGAGCTGGGGAACTGAAGGTGGATAACGGCGCCGACGACCTGATGGAAGCCGAGTTCACCTACAACGTCCCGGAGTGGGAGCCGGCGGTGGAGTATGACGTGGATGAAGGCGACGGCCGCCTGACCATACGCCAGCCCAACACCAGCGAATTCCCCTTCAACGGCGACACCCGCTACGAATGGGATCTGAACTTCGCC
>CAZEXX010000051.1:0-2656 GCA_964516885.1 uncultured Anaerolineales bacterium
CTCAATCTCTACCGGTGGACCGGCGCTGCTTGGCAGCTCTACACAGTCGCTGGAGGCGACCGAAATACGGCTGCAAACCAGCTCACCGTGCGCAACGTGACCGGATTCTCCGATTGGATCATCGCTGATGGCTTGCCCACAGCCGTTATCCTGGTCGACTTCAGGGCGGCGCATCAAGGCACCGCCGTCGAACGTACCTGGGAGGTCGGATTTGGCGTGGCTGCTTTGCTTTGGGCTACAACCTGTGTCGCTCGGATGCGCCGGCGGCCATCCCGACGCAGCTTCACGCGCCGCTGAACCCGTCCGTGGGCCCCGAGGATCCCTCGGGCACGGGTTATCCGTGGACGGAGACCGGCGTTCTCGCCGGGATGAGGTATCGGTACTACCTCGAAAGGGTCGCCCTCGACGGCCGGGCAACTCTCTATGGCGCCGTGTCGGTCAGGATCCCAGACAGCAGGCTCTATCTCCGCCTGATCCAGCGATAGGGCGAAGACAGCTACGTGACAATGGCCCGCACTCGGTTGAGTGCGGGCCATTGTAGTATGCGGGGCTCTGGACCTGCACGCCCTGAAGCTCCGCGGCCACTCAGGCCACTGCTGACTCTCAAGAATCCTATGCAACTGTTAGGCGATTGTTAGGGCTGCAGCGGCTTCTGTTGAGTGACGGTCAGATCCGCTCGGTAGCCTGGAACACAATCAATCACAGCTGACGACGCCTTCTGCACCTTACTCAAGTGCGAACAGGTGAAGCGGTCGTAGCCATTGCCCAGGCGCAGCAAGCCTGTCGTCATCCAGAGCCACAGCGAGATGTTCTCGCAGCTCATCACAGATAGCCTGCAGCGTGCCTGCCACCAGATGCTCTCCCAGCAACACTCTGATTCGAGTGAGACCAAGCGGCTCATTCACACACCGTTGCCCGTGGAGCCGGCCACCTGCGTCATCAGGTACAGGCGCTGTTGGGAGGAATTCGGAGATGCACCTATGCCCCAGAAAGACTGGTACGGTCAGTCCATCATATTCCTGATCTTGTCCTTCTTGGCATGCAGTGCCCTGGGGATCGCCTACAACGACATCGCGCCGATGCACCCTTCCGGTGACCCGGCAGCGACCTCGGCCATCCACTACCTGACCTTCCCAGTTAGCTACCCCGCAGCTGAGCTGCTCGACGCCGAATCGTGGCACCCCGTCGTGTTATTGGAGAACCCTGGGGGCCCACGAGGCCACCGTCGAGGTCGCACTCTATGATGCGAGCGGCACGGAGCTTTCCGGCGCCTTCGCCCAGGGACGTTCCATCTCCCTCCCGGCCAGTGGGTCTGCAACGATTCCACTTGCCGACGTAGAGGGGCTGCCGGCCGGGCACTATTCAGTCACTCTGTCCTCCAGCCAACCCATCACGGGCACCGTACGGCATCAGGCGAGCGCCGGCGAGGTGCAGAACAGCGATCTCTAGTCCAGAGTCCCGGGCCGGAACAGGCAACCTGCTTCAGCCTATGCTTCCTCCTCGTGCAAGAGCAGACACCTGTTGGTGCCTGCTCTTGTGCCGGGACCCGGCCAACAGGACGAGGAGAACGAGCTAGCCGATTGGCGGTAATCCCAGCCGCTCACGCGTCTCGTTCATCATCGAAACCGTGCGAGAAGCGCCGACGCGCGTGACACCCAGCGCACGCACTTCCAGCAGTCGGTCGAGTGAACGCACGCCACCAGCGGCCTTGACCTGTACTTCGGGCGGGGAATGCTTGCGCATCAGGATAAGATCCGCATCCACAGCGCCGCCAGTGCCGTACCCCGTCGACGTCTTGACCCAATCCGCCCCAATCTGGCCGCAGATCTCACAGAGCTTGATTCTGTGCTTGTCTTCCAGATAGCAGTTCTCGAAGATCACCTTGACCTTCTGACCCTGTGCGTGTGCGGCATCGACCACGGCTTTGATGTCAGCGTGGACGTAGTCCCAGTCTTCGCTCAACACCTTGCTGATGTTGACCACCATATCCAACTCCTGACAGCCGTCGGTCAGGGCCTGCTGAGCTTCAGCCAGCTTGATAGCCGTCGTGTGACCACCGTGCGGGAAACCGATCGTGGTGCTGGCCTTGACGGTGCTGCCGGCCAGCAGCTCGGCGCAGCGTTTCATATAGTAAGGCATGATGCACACACTACCCACGTCGTAATCCAGGGCGACCTGGATGCCAGCTTCAAGTGCGTCCTGCGTCAGCGTGGGGCTCAGGAGTGAATGGTCGATCATCTTCGCGATATCCAGATACGTGAAATCCATCGGTGCCTCCCTGGGAGCAAGTTCTCTCGTAACGTCGACAGGGCTTGCCCTCGAGAGGCCATCTCACTGAATGCCTCTCCGGGCACGCTCAGTGTCAATCATAGCACGGAAGCGATTAACCCACACTTCGTGCCGTCGCGCGGTGCTGGCCCCATTGGGCAAATCATCAGCGAAGACCCGCTGTCACCAGGTCGTCTGTACGAGATGCGATCAAGTTTCGTACAGACGTGGCGCTGGAAGACGCCGTTGTGGCACGTCTTCCGCGGTGGCAAGGTCCGGCTGTTACGGTCAGCGTCCGGCGGCAGAAGACGACCCGTTGGGTCGTCTGTACAAGATGCGATCAAGGGCCGTACAGACGTGGCGCCGGAAGACGGCGTTGTGGCACGTC
>CAZEXX010000051.1:2756-16631 GCA_964516885.1 uncultured Anaerolineales bacterium
GCTGTGGAGGACACCGTGCAGTGCACATCCCGCAATTGTTCGCTTCTTCGAATGCACCCCAGCCGCGCCCCGATTGACGAGGCGACAATCAGGCCTATACTTGCCGTGTGCGGTGGAGCAAACTCAGGCCCCAGAAACCCAAACGACGGGAGGAGACCTGTGAGCGAGAGTACATTCGATTTCAGTGGTCGTGTTGTTGTCGTGACAGGCGCAAATGGGAATCTGGGCAGTGCGGTCGCACGGGCCTTTGCGGAAGCCGGCGCATACCTGGTTCTGGTCGGGCGCCGGCAGGAACCCGTGGCAGAGGCGCTGCCCGAACTCACCGGTCGCGACACGGTCTGGCTCGCTCCGGCGACGGATCTGACCGATGAGGCCTCTGTGACTGCAATGGTCGCGCAGGCACGCGAGCGCTTCGGCAGGCTCGATATCCTGTCCAACACCGTCGGCGGCTACCGGGGCGGCACACCGGTCCACGAGATGGACGCTGCAAGCTGGGACTTCATGATGTCCCTAAACGCGCGATCAGCCTTCGTGGTGAGCAAGGCCGTTATCCCCACGATGATCGAGCAAGGCTACGGCAAGATCGTGCACACAGCGTCTCGAGCCGCGGAAGCGGGCTCGCGAAACGCCGCCGCCTACGCCGCGGCGAAAGCCGCGGTGCTCCGGCTCACCGACTCACTGGCTTTGGAACTCAAGGGGAAGGGCATCAATGTCAACTGCGTGATGCCGGGCACCATCGACACAGCGGACAACCGCAGCGCGATGCCCACCGCCGACCACAGCCGGTGGGTCACGCCCGAATCCATCGCCAGGGTCTTCCTATTCTTGGCCTCAGATGCAGCTCAGGCTCTGCACGGGGTCCACATTCCCGCCTACGGGCTCAGTTGAATCTGATGCCCCCGCACCGGCACCGGGCTACCTTCACGACGCGAAAGCAGACCCAGAGACTATGTCCGACACCATTCTAGCTATCGACCACGGAACGCAGAGCGTGCGCGCGCTGTTGTTTGACCCCCAGGGGAACATCCTTGCCAAGAGCAAGGTGCCCCTGCAGGCCTACGTCTCCCCACATCCCGGCTGGGCGGAACAAGACGCCAACTACTACTGGCACCACCTCTGTGAGGCGTGCCAGACCCTCTGGCGGATCACCGACATACCGAAAGAGAGCATCGCCGGCGTCGCGCTCACCACCCAGCGCGCCACTATGGTCAACGTCGATGCCCAAGGAGAGCCCTTGCGCCCCGCCATCGTTTGGCTGGATCAGCGCCAGGTCGAGGGTGAGCCGCCGGTCCGCGGCCTTTGGGGGTTGCTCTTCAAGATCGCCGGTATGTCCGAGACGGTAACCTACCTCCAGGCCGAGGCGGAGGCCAACTGGATCCGCCGACACCAGCCGGAGATATGGGCCAAGACGCACAAGTTCTTGCTCCTGTCCGGCTTCCTGACCCACAAGCTCACCGGACGGTTTGTGGATTCGGTGGGATCCCAGGTCGGCTACATCCCCTTCGACTACAAAGCCCTCACGTGGTCCAAGAAATGGGACTGGAAGTGGCAAGCCGTGCCGATGAGCCCGAACCTGCTTCCTGAGATCATCCCACCCGCGGCGCAGCTTGGGACGATCACGCAGCAGGCAGCGGAGGCCACCGGCATCCCTGAAGGACTGCCGCTGATCGCCGCGGCAGCCGACAAAGCGTGCGAGGTCATCGGCGCCGGGGCCCTGCAGCCGCACATCGGCTGCCTCAGCTACGGCACCACGGCAACAATCAACACCACCCACAGGAAGTACCACGAAGTCATCCCGCTGATCCCCCCCTACCCCTCCGCGGTGCCCGGGCATTACAGCCTGGAGATCACGATCTATCGGGGATATTGGATGGTCAACTGGTTCAAAGAGGAATTTGGGCAGCTGGAGCAGTGGCTGGCCAACGAACAGGGTGTAGAACCGGAGATCCTCTTCGAGGATCTCGTCAATGCGGCGCCCCCAGGATCGATGGGGCTGACCCTCCAGCCCTACTGGTCCCCCGGCCTTAGAATCCCGGGGCCGGAGGCCAAGGGCGCCATCATCGGCTTCGGCGACGTGCACACGCGCGCGCACTTCTACCGCGCGATTCTGGAGGGATTGGCGTACGCCCTACGTGAGGCCAAAGAGCGCATGGATCGCCGCACCCACACACCCATCACCGAGATCCGCGTCTCCGGCGGCGGCTCCCAGAGCAACGCAGCAATGCAGCTGACGGCCGACATCTTCGGGATGCCCACGGCACGCCCCCACATCTATGAAACCTCGGGCCTCGGCGCCGCTATCGATGCCGCGGTCGGCTTGGGGCTGCACCGGGACTTCGACACCGCCGTCACCGCTATGACCCGCATCGGCCGGGTCTTCGAACCCGATCCGCAAACGCACGATATCTACGAAGGCCTGTATCACGGCGTCTACAAGCGTATGTACAAGCAACTCAAGCCGCTCTACGAGGCGATTCGGAAGACGACCGGCTATCCCGGGCATCCTGGCGAGGGTCAAGAAACCTGGGAGTGAATCCCCAGGCCAAGGCACCAAACCTCATCAGTACGTCTTCAGGTTACTGAGGCTTGTCCGGAACCCGATTGACCGAGCTTGACTATGTAGCAGCGGCACTATGAAAGTTCACAAAGTGGCATAGCAATACGAGGCACCCTCGTGCTGGATCACAATCCAGCACTGGGGCAGTGAGGAAAGGCAAAGCAGACCGCAGACTGTGGTCCGCTAAGAGCAAGAATGGGAGAACGGATGCTTCGCCGCTACGCCGACTCTCAAATCCGCGTAATCAGCCCAGTCGGTGTAATCCGTGATTCAGGCCCCCTCTTACGGCAGCTGATACCCCACCAGCTCGCCATTGTGGACATCCGATACATACAGCGTATCGTCCACTACGACCAGCCCCACCGGGAACGAGAGCCCGGCACCCGCTGAGGCGCTCAGCGACCACTGATATGACCCGTCGTCGCTAAAGACCAGAATGCGCTGCCGGTGCGGGTCAGTGACAAAGATCCGATCCCCCACCCACAACAAGAAAGGCTTCTCGTCCGGGTTGGTGGCGCTCCAGCTAGGAATCTGCCACTGCCGCAGCACGGTGCCGGCGGCGTCAAAGATCTGGATGCGCTTGTTCCAGGTATCCGCCACAGCCACCAGACCGTCCTCGCTGACGCTGATGCCCACCGGCTCATCCAATCGGCCGGCCCCCGTACCCCTGCCACCGAACTCGCGCAGGAACACACCGTCCAGATCGAAGACCTGCACGCGCTTGTTGCCCGTGTCTGTCACATAGAGCTCGCCGTCAGGGCTGATGTCCAGCCCGCGGGGTCCGTAGAAATACCCCTGAGCACCCGGTGCACCCAATTCCGACACCTGCACCGCACCGCCCCAACTGGCAAGGAGCCGATAATCCCCGTCGAACTTCTGGATGCGATGATTCCAGGTATCCGCCACGTAGATGTGGCCGGCATCGTCGACTGCGACATCCCAGGGCTCATTAAGTTGCCCAGGCTCCGTTCCATACTCGCCAAACGAATCGATGACCCCATCTGGACCCACATGCCACACGCGGTGGTTGAACGTGTCGGCGACGTACAGAGTGCCATCCCCGGCAGCGGCCACGCCGCGCACCATAGCACCAGGGAACGACTGCTGCGCCACCACCGGCAGCGCGCGGCCCTCAGCAGCGTACGGGTCTGGCGGCTCCGTCACCACCGGCTCAATGTACCGTGCCGTGCCGGCAGGCCGAGAATACGGCCAGATCTCTTGGGCCGTCTCACGGCGCACGTAGAGACGGAATTCCTTGCGATAGGGCCACATCTGCTGATCGAAGGGATTGTCCGGGTTCTTGAGCGCCGCATAGCGATCATAATCCCGGCGCCAGACGATGTCCCACAGCGCAACGCGCATATCGGCATCGCGCAAGGACGTCGTGATGCTCTCCCAGGTCAACCCATAGTAGTCCTGGATCGGCCACCAGAGATAGAGATAATCATAGGCGATGTAGTCCTCGCCCAGAATCTCCTCGACGACGTCATACTGGGGCGATCCTGCAATCACCGCCGGACAATCCAGCAGCTGCTCCGCGTCGGGCGATGTGCTGTAGAAGTAGTTATTCGGGAAGTCCACCATATACCAGGTAAATGGCCACGAGCCGTCCTCACCATAGGCAACCCGGACTTCGTTCGCGGTGCCGGTGACGCGCCACGAGACATCCTCAATGCGCGCCAGCGCTACCTTGATGTCCGGCGTGCTATGAGCATAGACCAGGAACTCCGTTGCCAGATCAGCATTGATGAAGTTGACCATCACCATCGTGCGCACGGTCAGACCGGCCAACACGATCACTACCCACACCGTGCCGAGCCGCAGACAGGACAACACACCAAGACGACGCCCCGACCAGACCAGAGCAGCGCCCAACGCCACCACACCCACCAGCCCGCCGAGAGCAGCACCAAGGGGATCGAGCTGCGCTAGCGTGGGCCCCGCGGTCGGTATGCCCGGCTGCATCGCAGTCCGGAGCTGGGTGACGCCGCGGCCCAAGACCGCAAGGGCGGCCACGGTCACCGGCAGCGCAGCGGCGAAGGTCCAGGCATAGCGGGTCCGCAGGCGCGACCAGTCCACCTGATCCGCCAACCGGCCGACCCACCACCCGGACAGGAAGATACTCGGCAGCATGATGTGCACGAGAAGCCAGGGCATCTTCTCACCGGCGTACGTGTAGGCCACCCACGAGATCACCGTCCAGGCCAGCAGGAACGCCGGCAGAAACCGCTCCAGATCCAACGGCCACGGCGACGTGTCGGCCTCACGGGCCTCCGCGAACTCCTCGGGTTCGCCTGGTGCGGGGGGCTTCCTGAAGACGTGCAGAATGGCTCCCACACCGCCGCCGACCGAGAGCAACAGCGCGAGATACTCGTATAGCGGCCCGATCAGCCCGTAGTAATACCAGGGCTGATTGCCGCGCTCAACACCGTGCTGGGCCAGCCAATAGGCCAATCCCCCTACAAGCCCCGAGACGGCGCCGAACCCCCAGGTGAAGATGGTGGTGTAGAGCACCAGGAAAATCGTAGTATGGATCAATGCCAGGCGCGGCCAGCGCTTGCGGTCCCACCAGAGCCCAAAGGCAGCCGAGACCACCAAGGTCCCGAGAACCACCGCAAAGAGGGCCACAACCGTGGACGTCGGCACCGTGGCAAAGTCGCCGGTTCGCACCGCTTCGTAGACGACGTCCATATCAACCCCGGCGGCAAACTTGATCAAGAAGGCCGAGCCCAAGGGCAACGTCAACGTGCCCAATATCATCAGGATGTCGAAAAGCCGGTGCTGGCCCATGGCATCCCGACCGATCCCAGCCGTAACAAGTATAAGCGCCACGGCGAGAACCAGCAGCGCCGTGGCCGCCGACAATTGCCCCCACACCGGGATCGTCACGGTCGCGGCATGGCTATTCCCGGCATCGTCGAGAGCAATCTCGGTGGTCTGTGCGCCTGCCAACGAAACCGCGAAGACGCCCCCCAGCACCATGGCCAGCAGCAGAAGTCCGATGAACACCCGGTAAAGCTCTTTGCGCTCCCAGGGTGCGGTCAGGACCTGAAACGCAAAGGTCAAAAAGAACAGCCCACCAAAGATCGCCGTGTAGATATAGGAGGCCTCTTTGGTAGCGAACATCACCGAGTAACAGGCCGCCAGCCAGGCAAGCCACCGGTTATGGCCGGTGTCCAGATACTCAAGCACCACCCAGAGCAGCAACACAGCCGACAGCATCAGCAGCACATCGTGGCGAATATACCGGGAGTAATAAGAGATCGAGGGCGAGATCAGAAGCAGCACAGCAGTCGCCAATGCGCCCGTCCGGCCGATCCACCGTCGGAAGAGCAGCGGCGTCATCACCAGGGCAACGCCTGCCAACGCCGTCACGACGCGCGAAGTGAAATCACTGACGCCCAGTATGTGGTAAGTCAACGCCGTCAGCTCGAAGAGAAGCGGACCGTGCATCATGGGATTGTGCTGGAAACCCTCACCCGCGTACAGATTCCACGAGAACTTGGTGTGGATGCTCTCATCGTGACTGATTGCCCGGTCCCCAAGCATATGAAACCGGGTGACGAGGGCGAGGACCAGGATTACCACAACGATAATCCACTCTCGCCGACTCAGGGGGTTAGCTCTCATCGTAACTCCTTGGTGCGAAGATGCAGGCCACGGACATATGATACCAGGTTTGGATTAGCTGGGAGTCACGTCGGGGCTTATGACGAAGCAGCATCGTGCGCAGCAGCGTCAGTGCCCGTCATCCGCAGCGACGACCACTGTCACCGGGATCGGGAGCTGCAGCGCATCCTGGCCATCCTGCCAGAGCACGCGCGCGCCGGTCTCCCCATCATAGAGCCCGACCCGTAGCACCGCAGGGCCCGAGACGTCGTGGTCACTGCCGTCGGAAACACTCCCAGGCACCGGTGACCACGTCAGAACGTGCGTGTCCCGGATGATCTCACCCACCAGCCACCCCGGCGTGGGTCGCGTCCAATTGACCGGTTGTCCGTCGTGCTGGGCAAGCAAGTCGCCCACCTCGGACACAAGATGCGTGAAGACTTTGAAGTCCCGTTCGGCAGCCCCAGTCTCAGCGCGCCAAAGCAATGTCAGCGTCAACGGATTGCCGGCGGTGACCACTGTGCCGGGGTCCAGATCCACCCCCAACAGCGTGGCAACCCGGCCGGCGCCCGCCTGCACCGCGACCTCGAAGGATGGCACCTCGAAAGCATGCTCTCCGCCTAGGATCTCCATGCCGCCCAACGCGACGGACTCGGAACCGGATACGAGCGCGATACCGGCCGTGCCCGGCACCGCCGCAG
The DNA here is from genome assembly GCA_964516885.1 of uncultured Anaerolineales bacterium. GTDB lineage: Bacteria > Chloroflexota > Anaerolineae > B4-G1 > SLSP01 > PWVB01. The sequence continues at coordinate 9,624 of CAZEXX010000051.1, forward strand.
GTGGCACCAGCAGCCCGAACGTCTCCAACAACGGGCGACCTACAGGCATCTCACCAAAGGCGACTGCCGAGGTGACCTCGGCAAGCACCTGCAGGCCCTGCTGCAGCACGAGCCGGGGCACGGGCGAACCGGCGCCATCCCCCGTAACCCGCCAGGCCACCGAGACGTAGACCGTCTGTCCGGGGAAGACCCCTTCACGGTCCAGATGAGCGCCGTCCATCCGCAGCGCGGGCGACAGCGCCGCCACCGGCCGGTCGGGCAGAGGCGGTGTCGCATAGAGTGTGGCGTCGCGCCAGGGGGTCACCGCCGGCACCGCGTCCCCCAGGAGGAGCGCAGATACCGGCATACCGCCGCCGTCGATCAGCGTCACTGGCCGATCCGGAGCCTGCGTGTCAAAGACGCCGACCTGCACCGCGTGCGGCGCAGGCAAGGCCCCAACCGGCACCGGCACCAGATGATAGGACAACACATCCTGCGCGGGCCACTGATCCGTGGGACGCAGGTTCGAATCCACCAGCAACTCATTGTGTGAAGCCATCAGTTCACCCGCAGGACCGTAAAGGCGCAGCCCCACGGCGTAGCGGCCGGTCACAGCAGGGACAGGCGTGACTCCGGCCCCGTAGGCCCAACAGAGCACGACCGGCAGCGCAGCACCACTGACCGGCTGCTGACGATAGGCCGCGCCGACCAGACATAGCTCCTCGCCGGGGACGCACACCGGCGGAAGGGGCTCGCACGCAGTGACCCTGGCCGCCCCCGTCATCTCATAGCGCTCCACGAAGACCCCGTGGAACGGTTCGCGTGCCACCAGCACACCGCCCCAGGCCAGCGCCGCGCGCACGTCGCCCCGCGGATCGAGCGCATCACGCTCGTAGTCCAGAACGAAGACCGTGCGCCCCATACCTCTGTCACCCAGAACCGCCGCAGCCGCTGCCGACGCGTCGGCCGACGCTTCAGCCAATGCGGGCACCATCGCCATCTCGGCGGCGCCCAGATCGTACTGCGCCAGCGACCAGTCGCTGTAGGGCACCAAAGCGATATCGCCCATCACGGCTCGTTCGCGGATGGTCGCAGCCGCAGCGCGCACATCGCTGCGCGCATAGGCTGGATCCGTGAAGTAAGCCCGCAAACCCAGGAGGCTGGAGACCAGCAACGTGGCGAGCAGCACCAACCGTGGCATACGCCACAGACCACGATAGGTCACCAGGACCGCGGCCACCAGCCAACCCCCTGTGACAAATGCAAAGAGATAGCGGGGGTGCGATTGGGGGCTGAGAAACCAGATCGCCGGCGCCCCACAGAACGGGAGTAGCCACAACAGCAGCAGAACAGCCAGCTGCGACTTGAGGCCGGTGCGCAGCAGCATCGCGGCACTCCCCAGCAATACCAAACCACCAATGGCCACACCCAGGCTCATCAGCTCCACAGCGCCCAGAGCCTCAGGCAAACCTGTGGTGTGGAAGATCCCCAAGAGCGACGCCACAAATCCAACAGGCGCCGGCTCGGCCAATGCGTTGCGGAGCCCGGCCTGTGATCCCAGCCCCTCCAGCCCAACACCAGACACCACCGCTGCCCACGGCGCGAGGCAAAGCACCACCACGGCCAGGCCAGTGAGCCACTCGCGGGCGATCTCACGGGCCGTGCCGTAGCGCAACCCGCGTAGCCACCGGAGCCCATAACCTAACGCCGCCACGCCGGCAGCGATCGCTCCGGAATAGTGAAGCCCGATCAAGCCGGCCTGCACGACGCCCAAGAGAAGACCGCGCAGTACTGGATCACTCAATCTCTGCTCGGGCCGGTGTCTCACCGAGCCCGTCTCCGTGTCCAGCGTTCCGCAGAGGGACGCGGGCCCCCGACGCGGTCGGAGCAGACACATTCCCGAACGTAGTGGGGCCGTTTCGGCCTCGTACCCACCAGACCTCGCCGGCCAGACAAGCGACCAGAGCGCGATGACGCCCACCGGGAGCAAGGCGTACGCCCGCGTCTCCTGACCATAGATAATGAAAGGCGGGGCGAGGGCCACCAGTAGAGCTGCCGCGTGCCCCGCACGGGCGCCCGCACGGCGGGTCAGAAAACGGGTCACGGCGGCGGGGAGCAGCGTCACCGCCAGAGCCGACAGCACGCGCCCGGCAAAGGGCGTCCGCCCCACGAGCTCCGTCCACGCCTTGAGGATCAGGAAGTAGAGCGGTGGGTGGATATTGGCGGCACGGTCCATCAGAAGTTCGCCCCACGGGAGACCCGCCAGATGCAGGCTGATGCCCTCATCCCACCAGATCGACTGGGCGTCGAGGGTCAGGATGAGAAGCGCAAAGATAAGCAAGCAACACGAAAGCGGCCGGAGCGGCACTCGCCTAATCATAGACTACGTCACACGTCAGACCTCAACACAAGGTGCAACACGCCGTGGTGGGACCGGATGGGCCCAGCCACACAGACGTGTTGCACTGGTGGATCAAACGACCGCGGATGGGCCTTTATGTGGCCAGCCGTGCAAGCTCTTCTTCCACCACACTGTCATCGAGTTTCTTGAAGAGAGGCCTGGGCTTCTGAAGGGGCCGGCCCGCCGGCAGCGGCTCGAACGCCCACGTGCCCGATGCAGCTGCATCATCGTATCTGAGGACCTCATGCCTTCCCCGCGCGTCCTCCACCGCCTCGATCACCAACTCGCCAAAGATCGGCGACTCGTAGCCCAGGGCCTTGTGGAGAGCCTCTGAGGAGAAGGGCAGGAACGGCGCGAAGAGGACCTTCAGCGCATTGATCGCCTGCAGCGCGACGTAGAGGCTGGTCCCGGCGGCTGCGCGGTCGGTCTTCATCTGCGTCCACGGAGCCTTGACCTCGAGATACCGGTTGACCTCGCGTGCCAAAGACAGAGCCTCTGTCATCCCGGCCCGGAAATTACGTGCAGTCAGTTGAGCGCCCACGACATCAAAGCCGCCTTTGACCTTTTCGAGTAGTTCAGTGTCCACGTCAGAGAGCTCGCCGGGCTCCGGCACCTCCTTGAAGTGCTTGTAGGTGAACGAGAGCACCCGATGAGATAGATTCCCCCACACCCCGACCAGCACACCGTTGTTGCGCTGCACGAAGTCGTCCCACTGGAAGTCGCTGTCACTGGTCTCGGGCATCACGACAGTCACATAGAAGCGCAGTGCATCTGCATCGTAGCGCGACAGCAAGTCATCGATAGAGATCAGATGCCCGCGACTCTTGGAGAATTGCGTGCCGGCCAGATTCATGAACTCATTGGCGGGGACATCGGTGGGCAGATTGAGTCGCTTGGTCTCATCATCCTCATAGAGACGACCGACGCCGATCAACTCAGCGGGCCACATCACCGTGTGGAAGACCGTGTTGTCCTTGCCGATGAAGTAATAGGTCTCGGCATCGGTGTCGTACCACCAATCCTTCCAGAGCGCAGCATTGCCGCGCAGCTTCGCTAGCTCGATACTGGCCGATAGGTAACCGATGACTGCCTCAAACCACACGTACAACCGCTTGTCATCATAGCCCTGAACCGGAACAGGAATGCCCCATTTGATATCGCGGGTGATCGGGCGACCGCGGAGCCCGCCCTTCACGTAATTCTGGGAGAACTTGAGAACACCGGCACGCCAGTCTTCCTTGCCCTCCTCGAGATAGGCCAAGACAGCATCCTGAAGCTTGGCCAGATCCAGGAAGAAATGCTCGGTCTCACGGATGACCGGGATGGAGCCATCCACCTTGCACCGCGGGTTGCCCAGCTCAAGCGCATCGAGGATCTTGCCGCAATTGTCGCACTGGTCCCCCCGGGCCTCTTCGTATCCGCAGTGCGGGCAGACGCCCTCAACATAGCGATCGGGCAGAAAACGCCCCAGCGTCTCGGAGTAGAATTGCTTCTGTGTCTCCTTATAGACGTAGCCGTTCTTCCGCAGCGCCAGGAACATATCCTGAGAGACCTGATGGTGGTTAGCCGTGTCGGTATGGGTGAACAAAGAGTAGGAGATGCCAATGTCGCGCTGGGCTTCCAGGAAGCGGCGGTGGTAGCGCTCGAAAATCTCAGTTGGAGTGACACCCTCCTGATCCGCGCGAAGTGTCACCGGCGTCCCATGGGAATCAGACCCGGACACCATCAGCACGTCATGGCCCGCCAGGCGATGATAGCGTGCGAAGATATCGGCCGGCAGGTAAGCACCTGCGAGATGGCCCACGTGGAGATCACCGTTTGCATAGGGCCAGGCAACTGAGACAAGTATCTTTTTCCTTGTGGACATTCTCTTCCTCCTTAACACTGTGTAAGTATACCAAAGGTCACCGAAACTGCCGAGAAAAGAAGAAACCCGCCAGCGAGGCTGGCGGGTTCTCGATCGATCCGTGTGCATCACGGGCGGTCGCGCTTGGGGCGCCTCACACCCCCAGGCAATTGCACGCTGCACATCATCATGGAACTCACGGTCCAAACAATCATCTCAAGTAATCCTTCAAATCCCGGCTGCGGCTTGGGTGGCGCAAGCGCCGCAGCGCATGTCCTTCAATCTGACGAATCCGTTCGCGCGTCAACCCGAACTTCTGCCCTACTTCCTCCAACGTGTAACTACGGCCATTCTGAAGCCCGAATCGCATGCGCAGGATCCTGACCTCACGTGGGTGGAGCGTAGCCAAAACCTCTTCGATGCGGTCGCGCAACATGCCACTGTGAGCTGTATCAGATGGCGTCGGCGTCTGCTCATCCTCAATGAAATTGCTGAGTTGGCTGTCCTCGTCCTCACCAACCGGGCGCTCCAAACTGAGCGGCTGCCAGGAGACCCGCATCATCCACTGGACCTTGCGCGGCTCCAACCCCATCTCTTCCGCCAACTCTTCCGGCGTCGGGCGAACGCCGCGTTCCTGCTCAATCTCCTGAGCCCGCCGGTAGAGCCTGCGGATGCGATCGCTCATATGCACCGGGACCCGGATCGTCCTGCCCTGATCCGCAATCGCGCGGGTGATCGTCTGCCGGATCCACCACGTGGCGTAGGTGCTAAAGCGATAGCCGCGTTGATACTCGAACTTCTCGACTGCCTTCATGAGGCCCAAGTTACCCTCTTGTATCAAGTCGAGAAACGGCACATTGCGCCCAATATACTTCTTGGCGATGCTCACGACCAAGCGTGTGTTCGCACGAATAAGATGATCGCGTGCCCCCAACCCTTCCGCTACGACGTGCTCCAGGCAATCCAGCTCTTCGTTCGTGTGGCCGTTGCTCTGCAAGAGCGTCTCAGCCTCAAGCCCCCGCTCGATCTGCTTGGCCAGCGTGACCTCTTCCTTGTTGGTCAGCAGTGGCACCCGAGCCATCTCACGCAGATAAAGAGCCACTGTGTCATCAACCCCGATGCCATCAAGGTTGTACACGTCCTCTTCCCAATCCCCGTCGTCCTCTCCTGGGGAATCAACAGGGATCAGTTCTTTTGCTTCCCCTTCTCCGCTGGCTTCTAGCTCAATACCAGCTTGCTTCAATTCGGCCAGCACACTCTCGAGGGATGAATCTCCATTCAAAGATGCTAAAGCCTCCAACACATCGTCGACGCCAAGATATCCCTGAGCCTCTGCCTTTTCCAACAGCTCGCCAATTATATCCATAGGCCTCCTTGGATTCTGGGGCTCACCTGCCTCCAATAAAGCACACTATGCCTGATCCGAATCAACCACTAAGTCCCGGAGTGCCTCCCATCGCGGGTCTATATAGTCCGTCTCGCCACACGTACACTCAGCCAAGTTTCGATTGCCACCGCATTCCGGACAGATGCCTTTGCAGTCAGGAGAACAGATGGGGCTACCAGGCAGACCTAGCCAGGCATACTCTCGCACCAGGGGTGTGAGATCCGCCCAGCCATCCTTGTTTGCCTGAACTGGACGCTCCTGCGTCAATTCTGCGCCGGGGAGACTGATGATGTCCTCAAGCTCGATCGTAACCGGCTGAAAGAAGGGGGTCAAGCAGCGGGTACACTCAGTTCTCACTTGGGTGTCGAGCTCACCTTGGATCGATACGCCTTCTGCAACACGTGTCAATTGAAGATTGCCTTGCAGTTGAATCAACTCGAGATCACCGACGAGAGCATGGTCGATATCCAGATCAATCGACTCCTGTGCTCCAACTTCAGCATGGGTTATTGAAGAAAGGATCAACTTGATCATTGTATGGCCAGCCTCCGCGTCCCGCCAACATTGCAATTATAGCATAGCTAATACCGAACGTCAAGTTTTTAGAGACAAATGTCTCTTTATTATGCCATTCCCCAAGATACAGTGAGCTCTCCTGGAACGAGGAGTCGCAACAGACCTGACACCCCATATCTTGTGTCGCGGAGATACGACGCCGCTAGATGTGGGGGTTGTGTTGGATCTCTTCACATTCCATGACCCTCTTTGCAGTGGAACCGGTCGACCCTCTACACAAAGAGAGACCATCGCCTCGCGATGGCCTCTTCTGCACAGAAGGTTGACGCCGGATCTAGCCTGCCTTCTTTTTCCCAGAAACGAAGTCCACGGCGCCCTGCACCGTGGTGATGCTGCGGGCATCATCATCAGAAATGCGAGCGCCAAACTCATCCTCAAAGGCCATGATCAGTTCAACCAGATCTAGGGAGTCAGCCCCCAGATCATCACGGAAGTTCGCTTCCGGCGTGATCTTGTCCTCTTCAACGGCAAGAGTATCAACGATAATAGCCTTGATCTTCGAATAAGCGTCCTCGGTCATCATGTTCCTCCTCAACTTGATATCGCTGTGGGTCCTACATAGGCGCGACGGTTGGCCAATGCATATGACTCACATTGTATGTGTGGCAGGCCAAATGTCAAGAAAGTTGACGGTAGTCGTGAGTTAGGGTATAGTCAGACTCACTGACCAAGATTCCCCACCACCGGGAGGCTTTATGCACCCCCCTGATACGGGCTCCAGAAAAGACGACCACATCCGCATCAACCTCGAGGAAGACGTCGCATTCACCACGACGACCACGGGACTGGAGCACTATCGATTTGTGCATCAAGCGCTGC
>CAZEXX010000052.1:0-14766 GCA_964516885.1 uncultured Anaerolineales bacterium
AATGGACGAAGAATGTTTTCATCTTCGCCGCGCTGATCTTCGACGTCAAGCTTTTCGACGTCACGTACACCACCCGGACGATCATCGGCTTTGCGCTCTTCTGCCTGGTCTCCGGCATTGTCTATACCATCAACGACTTGGTGGATGTGGAGAGAGACCGCCAGCACCCGCGCAAACGAACGCGCCCGCTGCCCTCTGGTGAGCTCAAGCCGACCGTTGCACTCGCCGCGGCCGTCACATTGGGCGTTTGCGCGATTGTCGCCGCCGTCCTGCTTGACCCAATGTTCGCGCTGAATCTCTCAGGCTACCTGGTACTACAGCTGGCGTATTCGTTCTTGCTGAAGAACATCGTGCTCATCGACGTGATGGCCATCGCGGCAGGCTTCGTGTTGCGCGTGGCGGCCGGGGCACCCTTGGCCAACGCGCGCATCTCCCCTTGGCTCTACATCTGTACCGTGCTCCTGGCCTTGTTTCTGGGGCTCTCCAAGCGCCGGGGCGAACTGGTCACGCTCAATGACGAAGCTGGGAACCATCGCCCGGTCCTGCGGCAGTACAACATCAGTCTCTTGGATCAGCTGAATGGCATGGTCACGTCTTCGATTATCCTGGCCTACGCGCTGTACACCTTCTCCGCGCCAAACCTTCCGGCAGACTACAGCATGATGCTCACCATTCCCTTCGTGATCTACGGACTCTTTCGCTATATGTATCTGATCCACGTCACAGAATGCACCATCGCGCCAGACGAGGTCCTGCTTGCGGACCGGCCATTGCAGGCGGATCTTGTATTGTGGGGTTTGGCATCGGTCGTCATTCTGTATCTGGGAAGTTAGGCAACGGATGAACGCAGCAAGTATCGAACGTTCAGCGTCCGGGAAGATCATCCTGTGCGGTGAGCACAGTGTCGTCTACGGTCGCCCGGCCATCGCGGTTCCGGTGAGCACGCTACGGGCCTACGCCCGTATCGTCCCCGCGCCCAAGGGATCGGGGCTGCAGATCCACGCGCTCGATCTACAGCAGAAGCTCACGCTGAAAGACACAGGCAACGAGCATCCCCTTGCCCTGGGAGCGCGACTGATGTTGGAGCACTTGAATGCGCCGGAACCGGATGCCATCCTGACGCTGAGATCTGATCTTCCGATCGCGGCCGGTCTAGGCAGTGGCGCCTCCGTAGCGGCAGCGGCTGCCCGCGCGCTCGGCGCTGCGCTGGGGACGGAGCTCTCGCCAGAAGTTGTCAGCGAGATCACCTACGAAGTGGAAAAGATCCACCACGGGAACCCAAGCGGCATCGACAACACCGTTGTCGCGTGGGAGAAACCTGTCTACTTCGTCAGGGGAACCGCGCCTGAGACTTTCAGCATCCACGCACCGTTCAGACTCCTCATCGCCTATAGCGGCATCGCCAGCTCAACACGCGCCGCTGTGGCGGAGGTCCGCACACGGTGGGAAGCGGCACCGGGATACTACAACGTCGTCTTCGATTGTATCGGCGCGATTTCCAATGCCGCGCGTGCAGCTCTGCAACAGGGTGCGATCCAGACCTTGGGCGCACTCCTGAACGAGAACCACGAATTGCTGATGAAGATGGGCGTCTCGCTGCCACAGTTGGACAATCTGACCCAGGCTGCAGTTCGTGCAGGCGCCTTGGGGGCCAAGATGACCGGGTCGGGACACGGGGGCAACATCATCGCCCTCGTAGAGGACGCCACGACGGCAGCTGTGAAAGCGGCTCTGAGTTCGGCAGGCGCACCCCATGTCTGGGAGACAATAGTAGGACAACCTGATGGATAGTCATCAACAAACTGCACCACTGATATTCGTCAAGCTCGGCGGCTCTTTGATCACCGACAAACGCCACAGGCGCACGTCGCGCCGCGATCTTGTCCGCCGCCTGGCCACCGAGCTTGGGCAGGCCATCCAGGCTACCCCGTCACTGCGGATAGTCCTTGGCCACGGATCCGGATCCTTCGGTCATTGGGAGGCCAACCAATTTGGCACGCACAGAGGCGTTGCCACACCCGAGCAATGGTATGGATTTGCGCAGGTGAGTGCGGCAGCGCTCCAGCTTAACCGCATAGTGACGGATGCCTTCATCGGGGCGGGCGTGCCCGTCCTCAGCCTGCAGCCGGCGGCCTCAGTCCTGGTGAAGCACGGGCAGATCACTCGCTTCGAGCTGGATCCGCTGCAACGAGCGGTCCAACACGGTTTGATCCCCTTGATCTTCGGCGATGTCGCGTTCGACGACGACATTGGCGGAACCATCCTGTCGACGGAGGATATCTTTGCCCACCTGGCGAAGGTGCTCCATCCGGCGTGGATTCTGCTCCTCGGCAACGCGCCGGGCGTGCTGGATGATAAGCACGAGACCATCCCCCTGATAACACCGGAGACCTATCCCCAAGTGCGGGCATGCCTGAACGCGTCCAGCTACACGGACGTCACCGGGGGTATGGCCGATAAGGTCCACCAAATGGTGGCCCTGGTCCAAGACATCCCCAACCTGCGAGTGCGCATCTTGAGCGGCACCCGGCCCGGCGTTTTCCGCGAGGTGCTGCGCGACCCGGAACACCAGGCGAACGGTACCTTGATCCGGGCCGACACACGGCCGCAATCCTGAGCCAACCCATGACTGCCTTTTCGAAGCCAAAGACTGCATTCTGGAGAGGTAGAGCCATCGTGCTCGCGCTGCTCCTCCTTGGTGTCGCCCTGCGTCTGCCGGGTATTGGCAGCACGCCACCGGGGCTCTACCACGATGAAGCCCAACATGGGCTGGATGCCGCCGCCGTGCTGAACGGCGATCTCTCGTTCTACTTCGAGGCCAACAACGGCCGTGAGCCTCTGTTCATCTACCTGGTGACCGCTGCCGTCGCCGTATTGGGCCGGACACCGATGGCCATCCGACTGCCGGCCTGCTTTGCAGGCATCCTGACGCTTGCCGCTACCTACGACCTGGCCCGCACGCTTTGGGATCGCAAGACCGGCAGATGGGCCCTGGCCATACTCGCCGTCACCTTCTGGCATATCCAGCTCAGCCGCGTTGGTTTCCGTGCGGTGCTGCTGCCGCTCTTCACAGCCCTGGCGATGTCGCAGCTGGCAAAGGGCGTTCGGTATGGGCATCGTCGCCACTGGATCGCGGCCGGCGCGCTCTATGGAGCCAGTTGGTACACCTATATGGCAGCCCGCTTCACCCCGATCGCCATTGGATGCGTAATGGTCTACGCGGTCTGCTGTCACCGCGCCCGTGTGAGGGCCCTGTGGCGCTTCATCCTTCTGGCGACGGTCGTCGCGCTGATCGTGCTGCTTCCCTTGGGCATCTACACACTCGCTCGTCCTGACATCGTCCTGGCCCGCACCGGCCAGGTCTCGATATTCAGCGAGGAGATCCATCACGGTCATTTCTGGGCAACATTGGGCTCCCACATACTGAAGACCGCCGGTATGTTCACGATCCGGGGGGATCGTATCTGGCGTCATAACCTCGCGTGGCGCCCGGTCTGGGATCCGGCACTGGGTCTGGCCTTTGCGATCGGATTGGGGGTCACTCTGGCAACCTGTCGCCGTGATGCCGGCGCAGCATTGGTCGTGATATGGACCGCCGCAATGACCCTGCCAACCCTGCTGGCCGAGGACGCCCCCCACTTCCTGCGCGGCGTGGGGGTGCTGCCGACAGCAGCGCTGTTGCCCGCGCTGGGTCTCCAGTGGCTATCAACTTGGGTAGCCAACCTGAGGGGTCCTCTGCTGCGCGCAAGATCCCGGCGCACCCTCCTCTCGGCGCTACCTCTGCTGCTTTGGGTCTTTGGGCTAACCGGCACTGTCTACGATTACTTCGTACGATATCAGACTGCTCCGCTGACCTTCCATTGGTTTGAGGGTGGGCCTGTTGATCTGGCCGGCCAGATCAACGGACTCCGGGGACAGGGGTGGGATGGCAACCGCATGCTGACCGCGGAAACCAGCCAGGCCGACGTCTACATTGATCCGGACCTCTGGGCCGAATGGACCGCCGTGCCGTACTTGCTGCCGGAGTCCGCTGTGAGCACACTGCCCATCGCCAGGACCGTGTCCGCAAACCGCCGTAGCGTCTTCGTGGCCTGGCCCTACCGGAACTGGAGCGCCGATATCCTGCCCTATCTCCCGCACCCATCCTACATCCAGGTGCTCCCGGGTCCCACAGCGCAGGGCGACCTGGATCCTGAACCATTCGCCATCGCGACCCTGATCCAGACAGAGCCCCGCCCCGCTGTCCCGGATCCCACAGCCCACTTTGAGCAAGGGTTCATACTCCGCGCAGCATTGGTGCAGGCCGAGTCCACCGGCGCCACTGTCAAGTTGTGGTGGGAGACGGGGGCCCCGGTCGCCAGGGACTATACCGTGTTCGTGCACTACCAGCGCGACGGCGCCCGCATCGCCCAGCACGATGGCCCGCCGGGGTACGGTCACCTGCCGACCACATATTGGCATGTCGGCGACTTGATCCTCGACCAACATCCGCTGACAGATGTCACGCCTGACCCTGACCGCGATGCGCTCCGTATTGGTCTCTATGATCCGGCAACGGGGCAGGGGCTGGCCGTACTCAACAGCGACGGTACCGTCAAGAGCGACGCCGTCCTCACACCCGTCGTGCTCACCGCGCCATGATATCCGCCCCACTCCCTACCGTGAGCTCAACCACGGCATCAAGATCCAGGACTCTGACCGTGACGCTGGTCGTGATCTTTGCCCTGATGGCTGCCGCACCGCTGTGGGGGCCGGGGATCATCAACACCCGGGGGGGCGGGGATAGCCCTTTCCTGATTCAGCGCACACTGGAGCTGGCCGACAACCTCACTCACGGCATCTTCCCGCCGCGGTGGATGGCCCACGCCGCCTATGATCTCGGGTATCCCTTCTTTAACCACTATGCAGCACTTCCCTACGCCATCAGCGGCGGACTGACGGCCCTGGGCATCAACCCGCTCTCGGCCATCCAGGCCACCCAGACCTTGGGCTTCATCCTTGCAGCCCTGGCGATGCATCTCTGGTCACGGCGGATCTATCAGAGCCGCGCCGCCCGCATAATCGCTGTCGTCGCCTATACATTTGCACCCTTTCACCTCGTCAACGTCTACGTGCGTGGTGACTCGCTCTCAGAATTCTACGCCTTCATCTGGTACCCGCTGATCCTGTGGGCCCTGGACCGCGTAGCGGAACGGCCATCCAGGGCACGCGTCGCGGTGGGCGCGCTGGCCTATGGAGCCTTGATCCTGACACACAACGTCTCGGCGATGATATTCTCGCCTTTCGCGCTTCTCTATGGGTTCGTTGCCGTATGGCGCTACACGGGTACGCCGTCTCCCACAGGCCCGCGCCACGCCGTTGTCGCAGCGGTCCGGTCGCCAGAAGGGCGCGCCCGGCTGCTCGGAATTGTCGGCCTATTCATGACGGGGGCCTGTCTTACGGCCTGGTTCTCCCTGCCTGCCGTCATCGAGACCAAGTACGGCCAACTGGGCGCCGAGTTCACCGCAGGCTATTTCCACTATAGCAACCACTTCAGGGGCGCGAATCTGATCCAGCGCTCGCTGACCTTTGACTACACCATCGCGACCGATATCGCAGCCGGTGGTCCCTTCGCGATGGGGCTGATCCAGGCCTGGCTGGCCCTCATCGGCGCCGGCATCCTGACAGCCTCCGCGCTTCGAACCACGGGACGGAGCACGCACGGCCGTTTTGAGCACCCGGCAATCGCTGCCAATCTGGTCCTATCACTCGGCCTGGCAACCTTCATGATGACGCCGCTCTCCAAACTCCTGTGGGACAGACTCCCGCTGTTGGAGATCACCCAGTTCCCCTGGCGGTTTCTCTCCATCCAGGCGCTCTTCGCCGCAATCACATCCGGGGCGATCGGCGAGCGCCACCTGTGGTCCAGGGATCAAGATCTACGACAGGGTGAGATCTCCGCGCTGAGCGCAGGGCTATGGATCTTGCTCATCATCAGCGCAGCGCTGGGAGATCTGGATCTCGAGAGGCTAGTGATCGGCAGAGAAGATGTCAGCTGGGACAACCTGCTGCTGTACGAAAGCTTCACCGGCAACATCGGCACCACCATCCGTTTCGAGTATCTCCCGCAGGACGTGGTGCCGCGCCTCTATACCTCAGAAGCCCTGGTCGATGGCACAGGCTCGGTCATCGCCGAAAGCGGACAGGCCACGCAGGCGCAGCTCCTGGAGCGCACGCCCAATCGCCGGCGCTGGCAGATCACGCTTGACGCAGGCCCTGACAGCGTGAGCTTCCCCCTCAACTGGTGGCCCGGCTGGCAAGCGACCGTCGACGGCGCGCCGGCGAACTGCAGCCCAATGCGCGGTTCCGGTCGCGCGACCGTGACGGTGCCCGCCGGCAACCACACCGTCACGCTGCAGTTGCGGCCCACAACAGTGCAACTAATGTCGGGGGCGCTGTCGCTGACGAGCGCTATTGTGCTCGCGGTCACGGTGGGGCTGGCGAGCACTGAAGTGCTCGCAGACACCGCCACTCGTGGCAGGCTCAGAAGGCTGCGATGGCACACGCTGGGACGCAGCGTGGCGCTGATCGGGATAGTTGTCACAGCATCGCTGATAGGGCCACTGGCCCTGCAGCGCCCGCCCGAAGAGGATGCCGTCTTCTTCGACTTCGAGTCCATGCCCTTCCCCCATCAGGGCCCGGTGGCATTTGACGACGCGCAGTTAGCCTCCGTTGGAACCACGAACGAGCAGGCTGCACCGGGAGAAAGGGTTGCTGTCACCCTGAGTTGGGAGAATACGCCGGCGCGTCCGCTAACAGCCACGCTTCGGCTGGTGTCACCTGCGCAGCCACGCCACGGCATCGACTACATCCTCGCGGACACCACCGGTCCCGTGACCACAGAGACCCGGCTGTACCTTGACCTCCCGGAGGATCTGGCGCGCGGTTGGTATCTGTTGCAGCTCAGAGTCGAGAGTAAGCTTGGGAAAGTGACACCGCGGACTGTGAAGGGACAGGCCATGGGCGATCTCTACGTCGGAACGGTCACCGTCCCGCAGGGACCGCCATTGCCGGCGGACGCGCCCACGGTAGCCGAATTCAGGGATTTGACGCTGCACGAGGTCGAAACAGAGCAGCGCACTACCTGGGAACGCCGCACCCCAGTGCGGCTTCCTACGGCAACCGATCTCAGAGTCAAGATGGCCTGGTCGACCTACGGCACACCGCGGAACTGGAGGCTCTCTTTGCGCCTGCTGGATGTAGCAGGACGGTTGCTGGTTCAGCAGGATCACCAGCCCGGCTACGGCTACCTTCCGACGACGTTGTGGCACCCGGGAGAGCTGGTTGTCGACTATGCTTATCTGTCCCTGCCCGAGGGACTGGCGCCGGGCGAGTACACCCTCCAGGTGATCACGTACCTCCAGGCCACGTCAGAGGGAGGTGGACAGGCAGAAGTCCCGGTGAAGCTCGACACCCCCACTCTTTGTGATCTGCGCGACGTCTCCTGCGAGCAGACCCGCAGGGGTGCCACCATCATCTGCCAGACCCAAGGGGTGGCGCTTCTGAGTGCCGGTCTCCCTGCTGCCATTACCGAAGGCGACGGCCTGTCCGTGGAAGCCGAATGGAATGCCCTGCTCAAACCCACCGAAGATCTCTGGGCCGGCTGGTTACTGCGGGCACCGGATGGTGCGGTGGTGGGCCGGCTGGACCAACCGTTGGCCGCCGGAAGCAAGACGTCCGATTGGCCACACTATACGTGGGTTCTCGCCCCGGTGGACCTTGATCTGCCCAACCGGCTCGATGCCGGGATCTACACACTGGAGCTTGTCCTGGGCAGTGAGTCGGCGGAACCGGTACAATGTGGGGCCGTCGGCTCACTCACCGTTGAGGCGCGCCCCCGACTCTTTGTGGTGCCGGTGCTACGCAACGCCCAGCAGGCCGGCTTCGATGAGACCATCCGGCTGCTGGGCTACGACTTCAACGTCAATGACCGGCAAGATCACCTTACCCTTACCCTATGGTGGCGAGCGCTCAACACGCCGTCACAGGACTTCAAGCGGTTCGTGCACCTCTACGACCCCACTACGGAAGCAGTGCTGACCCAGGACGACGCGATGCCGCGCAACTGGACCTACCCAACAACGTGGTGGCTGCCGGGTGAGGTCGTCAGCGAGACCCTGTCTCTCGACTTGGCCAATGTTCAGCCGGGCACCTACCATCTGGGGGTCGGCTGGTATGATCCTGAGACACTGGACCGTCTCACAGTCTTGCTCCCCGGTGGTGAAGCTGTGCCCTCCAACCGCATCACTCTGCGTGACGCCGTCATACTCAAATAGGTTGTCCTGCCGCATAGAAGCAGAGTGGGACATTGCTGCGCACCCTGGATCGACTATAATGGGGACCGGGCACCCGGCCTAGCGCCGGGGCCTTGTTATGAGTGAACCGATATCCGGCAATCAGGGAGAGCCTATGCCTAATGCAACCTTTCACTTCCCGCCCGACTTCAAGTGGGGGGTGGCGACGGCATCACACCAGGTGGAAGGACACAACACCAATAACCAGTGGTGGGCGTGGGAGCACCAACCGGGACGTATCGCCGAAGGCCACACATCGGGGCAGGCCTGCGATTGGTGGCTGAACGCCGAAGCCGACTTCGATCGAGCGGCAGCTATGGGACTGACCACGCTGAGGCTCTCCATTGAGTGGAGCCGCGTGGAGGTCGCGCCCGGCCAGATTGACACAGCCGCCCTGGAGCGCTACCGCGAGATGCTTCAGGGACTTCGCGACCGGGGAATCGAACCCATGGTGACGCTGCACCATTTCTCCGACCCCTTGTGGCTGGCAGAGAAAGGTGGTTGGATCAACCCGAACGTGGTCCCCTACTTCTCTCGCTACGTAGATCAAGTGGTGCAGGCCGTGGGAGACCTCGTTACCCTCTGGTGCACCATCAACGAACCCAATGTCTACGCCACTATGGGCTACATCCTGGGCGAATTCCCACCGGGGACCCAAAAGATCAGAACCGCCGCCGTGGTGCTGCGCAACATGCTCAAGGCCCACGGCGCAGCCTATCGCATGATCCACCAACGCCGGGATGACGCCCAGGTTGGGCTCGCCCACAACATACGCTTCTTCGACCCCGCAGACCCGAAACGGATCAGAGATCGCGTCGTAGCGTGGCTGCAAGACCTCTGGTTCAATCGCACTACACTTGCAGCCGTATGGCAGGGGTGGTGGCTGCCCCCGCTGGGATTCGGCCCGGCAGTGGGCATCAGACGCACCCTGGACTGGGTTGGTCTCAACTACTACACGCGGGATCTTGTGGCTTTCGATCGCAAGGGGGATATCGCAGGGCTAGCTCGAACGCTGCATGACGAAACGGCGGAACCTCTCGACGGTGGATACGGAGAGCTCTATCCCCAGGGATTGTCCAGAGCCCTGAAGCAGCTTGCGCTTCTGGGGCTTCCCATCCATATCACGGAGAACGGTATCCCCGATGCGGACGATGACCAGCGACCGCGCGCGCTGCTATTGCACCTGCACCAGCTCTGGCGCACAATTCAGGACAATGTGCCGGTGAAAAGCTACTACCATTGGACGCTCGTGGACAACTTCGAGTGGGCCGAGGGCTGGACGCTGCCCTTCGGCCTGATTGAGCTTGATCCGCAGACCCAGACGCGAACTCCTCGACCGAGCAGTGACTTGTATGCCGCCATTGCCAGAGGGAACGCCATCACGCCCGAGCTCCTGGATGCCTATGCACCAGAACTGCGACCGGTGCTTCTGCCCGGTTGAGCGCCAGACCGGGCACCAAACCAAGAACAGAGAGAATGAAAACAGCTGACCTGGACTACACCCTTCCGCAAGAACTTATCGCTCAGGAACCCATCGAACCCCGCGACCGATCACGGCTGCTCGTACTGCACCGCGATACGGGTCGTATCGAGCACCGTCTTTTCCACGATGTCGTCGAGTACCTGAGAGCAGGCGACCTACTGGTCGCCAACGAAAGCCGGGTCATCCCTGCGCGTCTCTATGGACACAAGAGCCCAAGCGGTGGCAAGGTTGAGCTCCTGCTGCTCAGAAAGCTCGACGGCGATCGGTGGCTCGCGCTAGCAGGCGGCGCAACGACGCGCCCGGGTACGATCATACGACTCGACGCAACTGCTGGGCCATCGAACCTTACCGCGGAGATCATCGGAACTGGGGACCGAGGTGAACGCACCTTGGCGTTCTCCGAACCCGTGGAGGATTACTTCGAGGAACTCGGCCACGTCCCCCTCCCCCCTTACATCCACCAACCACTGGTAGATCCCGAGCGTTATCAGACTGTCTACGCGCGCACGCCGGGGAGCGCGGCAGCGCCCACAGCGGGGCTGCATTTCACAGGGGATCTGATGCTCGAGCTGCGCAATCAGGGCGTGAAGCTGGATTTCGTAACCCTGCACGTGGGATTGGATACGTTCCGCCCGATCACCGAGCCAGTTATTGAAGAGCACGAGATCCACCGCGAATGGTGCCAACTGGCACCAGCTACCGCCGAGAGGATCAATCAAACCAAGGTTATGGGTGACCGGGTTGTCAGCGTGGGCACCACCAGTGTTCGCGTGCTGGAGACCTCGGCACGGCAAGGACTGCTGCAGGGGTCGGACGGCACCTGCCCATGGCGCCACGTGTCACCATTTGAGGGGTTCACCGACCTCTACATCACGCCCGGCTTCCAATTTCGCCTGGTGGATACCCTGATCACGAACTTCCACCTGCCGAAGAGCACCCTACTGGCTCTGGTGATGTCATTCGCCGGCGAGGAGAACATCCGCCGGGCCTACCAAGCAGCAATCGACGAACGCTATCGCTTCTTCTCGTTCGGCGACGCGATGCTGATTCTCTGAGAGCACAGCCGGCAAAGGAAAGGATATGGACCTTAGTCAGCACTTCTGGGCATACCTTGAGAAACTTGTGAGCACTTCCGAAGTCGTCCTCGATCGCCCCAGCGGCTCACAACACCCACGGTACCCGGCGATCATCTATCCCTTGGACTACGGATATCTCAAGAACACCCGGTCCGGCGATGGCGACGGCACGGACGTTTGGGTCGGGAGCGGAGCAGAGCGAGAGATCACGGGCATCGTCTGTTCCGTGGATCTCGCCCAGCGTGATACCGAGATCAAGATCCTACTGGGCTGCACGCCGGATGACATCGACATCATCGCCGACTTTCACAATCGCGGAGATCAAGCAGCGATTGTGATCCGGCCTCCTCAATAGATCTGGAGACGATTTCGCTTATGGACAGCTATCGAGAGTACGTAGGCAACACGCACGTCCACTCCGTCTATTCTGATGGCGAAGGGACGTATCAGCAGATCGCGACAGCAGCGGCAGAAGCCAAGCTCAACTTCGTCATCGTAACGGATCACAACGTCAGACCTGAAGGCTTGGAGGGCTACCAGGGCCAGACCCTGGTCCTCTCCGGCGAAGAGGTCCACAATGTCCGCAGGCAACCATCAGCGAACCATCTGCTGGTCTATGGCCTCGAACAGGACATCGCACCTTACTCCTTCGGGAGCACACAGACGCTCGTTCAGGCCGTCCGCAGGCGAGACGGCATCTGCTACATCGCCCACCCCATCGAGCGGTCGAGCCCGATCGGGCCCGAACTGGCAGCGATTCCGTGGACAACGTGGCCCCCTGACGACATCCACGGGATTGAGCTGTGGAACTATATGTCGGAGTTCAAAGGCCTGCTATGGAGCAAAGCCGTGGCGCCCATCTTCGCCTTCCTGCCGGAACTGGGAATCCGGGGGCCTTACCGGGCCACCCTCCGGTTGTGGGACGAACTCTTGAGTCAAGGATACCGGATCGCCGCCATCGGCGGAGCAGATGCCCACGGCAAGAACTACAGGATGGGGCCGCTGCAGCGCCGGCTCTTCCCCTACGAATACCTCTTCCGCTGCGTCAACACACATATCCTGACCAAATCGTCACTCACCGGTGATACAGACGAGGATAGAGCCCTGATCTATGATGCCCTGAGAGCCGGGCGCACATGGGTTGGCTACGATCTTCCCCACCCAACGCGGGGCTTCCGCTGCCTGGCAGAGAGCGGTTCAGCTTCGGCTGTGCCCGGTGAGGAGCTACGGAGGCTAGGCGCCATCACCATCACTATCACGCTTCCAGCCAAGGGGGAGATTCACCTGCGCCGGGATGGCAAGATCATCCGCCGGACGGTGGGTCGCAGCCTGCAGTACACGTCAGTGGAGGCCGGCATCTACCGCGTGGAAGTCTACCGGAGATTCCGAGGCCACCGAGTTGGCTGGATCTTCACCAGCCCCATCTACGCCATCTGAGTCATAACCAAATCACAACGAGGCCGAGATAACTCGGCCTCGTTGCATCAAGACAGCCCTTCGCCGGCACAGCAGCTATGCGAACTCCGTACCAGGCCCACTCAAGAAAAAGTTCTCATTGATGGCTACATAGTCAGCATACTCCGCGGGCTCATCATCAGCCATGAAAATGGCCTCATTCGGACACTCCGCCGCACATGCCCCACAGTCGATGCAGGTCTCAGGGTTGATGTAATAGAGAGGCCAATCGCTGTCGCCATCCACAAAATGAATCGAGTCCGTCGGACACACCTCGACACAGAGACCGGAGCGCTCACAAAGTGGGGTAATCACATAAGCCATGGTCAAACCTCCTGAAAAGTCACCTAGATGAACGATAACCTACGCTTCACAAAACTGACGCCACTCATTGTACATCGCCGCGCGCTCACGTCAATGCTGCCCCACCACATCGGTCAACAGCTGCTGCTGATCGAACAACCCCTTCTGCAGCAAGGCCTCAACCCACTGCTGCAGAAGGGCGCAATCTTCTTTTCCCCATTTCCTCAGCCGTGACCACAACCGGAATACCGCGCCTCTCCCCAAACTCCAGACTCCCCATCCCGACGCCTTCCACTCGCACGTCTTGGCACCAAAGAAAGCCAGAAGCCCCGTTACAGGGACCTGGTTGGTGGGATTGTCCTCAACACTCAGGATCACTGCACGTGAGGGCGTGGTCAATGTGCGTCCCGTGGCTGCGGTGTGGCTTTGACACATCGCTTATCTGCTGAGGCGGCGAGACAACATCAACCGGCAGGCGGGCGTGCTCCGCACAACCGGCCTCAGTGGCCATCTGCCGGTCACCGTGCGTCCCGTAACTCTAGCCTGCAGCTTTCTTGTCTCCCCACCACGCGTAGGCGAAAAAGACCGCGATACCCACCATACTCACTGCAAGGCCATAGAAGAGCACATAGGGGACATAGCGGAATGTCAGGCGCCAGTTGCCCGACTTGAGTGGAACAGCACGGAACATAAGATCGGCGCGGTACAGAGGCAGCTGCGTCACCTTGTGACTCGACCCATCGCGATCCTCCACCCAAGCTTCCCATCCCGGATACCATGCATCCGTCAACATCAGGTACACCGGGCCACCCGTCTGCACGTCCACAATGACGTCGCTCCCGCCGTAATGCACCAGCGATACGGTGCCCGTGCCAGAACGGACCTCGCCCAGAGCCGGCGTACACTGAATCGGTTGCGTCACGTCAAATGCCTCAAGCAATACGGTCTCAGCAGGATCGAACGACGGATCCTCCATGCGAGCAAGCGCCTCGTCCGCGGAAGCTGCCATCTCGCAATCGGTCAGTAGCCGCAGGCGCGCGGGCCGGGTCACGGTCTCATAGATCTTCACGTCGCCCGAGTGCACGAGTCTGAAATCATCCGACAACACGAGAGGATAGAAGGCTTGGCTGCGCTCATCGACCAAACTGACGCCCGTCAACTGCACCGGGCCGCCCATCGATTGGAGCGTCACTCCAACCACGGGGACAGCCTCCGGCCACCGCACCCAGTGGGTCCGGTCTGGAGCTTCCGCGGCCGGCAGTGCCACCGAAAGCTGTCGCCCATCCGCCAGGGCGACCGACACCGTCACATCGCCACCCTGGTGGAGGACTCCCACCGCGTTCGCCGGAAAGTCTTCCGGCAACCAGGCGATAGAAAGAGCGCCTTCTTCTGCTAACACGGGCTGGAATTGGCGATCATAGAGGATGTTGTCAATCCACACATCGCCGGTTTTGTCAGTCAGCACATGGCGAACCCCGAGCAGATCCAGCCAGCGTGCGTCAGGCACCGTCGAGAGGTTCTCACGCAGACGGCCGTCCAACGTGCCGCCGGGGATCAGCAGCTCGGAGAAAGCGATATAGTGACGCATCGGCAGCAGGCCGCCATCATAGCCATCAGCCGCCGGGACCTCAAAGGCCAGCGGCAGATTGGGCGTCAGGATCTCGCGCTGCTTTGACGAGACCACGTAAGCCCACAGCGCTCCGGGTGAGAGTGTGTCGCCATAGACGAGCTCGATCTCGGCCTTGTCGCCGACTTCGAAGAGCATTTCCGAGATGCTCAGGAAGCGCTCCGGCGCCACACCCGCGGCGCCAGCAGCCCGAGCGGCGGCCACAAGATGTGCGGTTGCAGGCCGCAGATCCGAATAGGCTCGCGCTGCAGTGGCCTGCGCGTGCGGCAGGTACTCCCCTGCGAACAGCAAATCAAGCCCAACGGTAACGAAACACACAGCCCCTGCCGCGCCCCGCACGGCGGCCCTTCGGCGCGATGAAGACGCACGCAGCCACTGCAAGACACCGTCCATCCCTACGCCGGCCACCAGCGAGATCCCCAGCACATAGAGTGCCAGAAAACGTGCAGGGGCACGGAAATGGATGAATCCGGGCACGTGGAGACGCAC
>CAZEXX010000052.1:14866-16452 GCA_964516885.1 uncultured Anaerolineales bacterium
GGCCGGACTGAGAAGGAGATGGATTCCCGCCAATCGAGGCCGATGCTGCGCCCAGAGAGAGAGGCGAGTTGCATCGTCGGCAGCAGTTGAACAGCAGCGATCAGACCGGCCAGAGCGAAGGGAACCAGACCGACAAGCCACGGCCACACCCGCGCCAGAATCCGCCGCCACCGGCACACACCGTACCGCATACCTTTGGGATCGCCGCACCCCAGTGCGGCTCTCTCCGGCACACACGTCAGCCGGCGCACACCGTAGCACACCACGACGCCGATCATGGCAATAAACGCCATCTGGGTGTGACCGGCCAGCAAGATCATAGCAAAGGCCATAACCGACAGCGGACGAGGCAGCAGTATCGCATGCCCCACCAGGGTGATTCGCGATGGCCTCGCCGGCAAGAAGAGCAAGGGGAGCCAGGCCAGAGCCTGGAGCTGATTGAGATGCTCGACGTGCACGCCCACGAAACCGCTGCCCGCGTAGAGTGCCCCCGCCAGTGCCGCGGCCCAGGGACTGGTTCCGGTTCTGCGTGCCAGAGCGTAGAGGCTCACCGACGCCAGGCCGAGGTGCAGAAGGACACTGAGATGAAGTGCGCGCGCAACGCCGACTAGCGACGGAGACGCAAACGCCCAGAACGGCCAGTTAAGCGGATAGAAGAGCCCCACCTGCGAGTTGGCGGCGAGCGGCGCGCCGGCGAAGAGATATGAGTTCCACAGCGGAAGGCGCAACTCCTGCACCGCCCGCACCACAGCTGTCCAATAAGGGAAGAAATAGATGTGCAGATCGCCACCGGCGAGCACACGCCCGGCAAGCAGACGCCGATAGATCAAGGCAACCAGGATCAGCATCGCCACCGGGGCCAGCACATCGTGCACACCGACCCTCCGGCGGATCACGGCCTCTTCGCGTCGTCTCATGGCGTCAACCGGATTCTCTTCTCCCACCGCAGACAAGGACTCAGGCCCACGCTGGCTAGCGGCACAGCTCCAGCGTTTGCAGCGCATTCGCGTCTTCGGGATCGAGCCGCAGCGCGATCTGAATCATAGGCATCGCCTCGCCACACTCATCCAAGAGGTAATGCGAGAGAGCATAGCTATAGTAATACTCAATCGGCGGGCCTTTGACAACCCCGGTGGTTCCCACCATCGTAACCTCACCGTTGGGTGCGGGGAAGATGGGCTCGGTGTGCACCAGAGTACCCTCCGGTGAGAAGAGCTGCAGGAACCACCCGATGTAAACCTTCTCCGACGGTGCGGGGGGGATACCGATCGCCGAGAACTCATAACGACCGCTCATCACATCAAACCTGATCAGCCCGCTCACACCGGAAGTGCCGTCGGCGGACAGAAACTCACCACGCAGCGGCGTCTCGATGTTCTCCGGATGGACAAAAGCCGCGACGGCAACCTCCGGTCCCTGAGGCGCCGAGCCGATGGCGTTCGTCTCTTCTACGGTCACCGAGAAGAGCACCGTCTTGCGCCGGGATCGTGCCTCACCGTAGGCGATCGCCGGGGCAAACATCACAATCGCGTCTTCGTAGTTTCGCTGATGGAAGTAGAGCGTCCCCAGATGGCCGTACACGTCGG
>CAZEXX010000053.1:0-16412 GCA_964516885.1 uncultured Anaerolineales bacterium
CCCACGAACTGCACCAGCAGGAGAGCCAAGACCAACTGGACAGTGTCAAATCCCAATTCAGCGCCATAAATAGCGGCAACGCCAATGATCGTACCGATGGCATCATTATAGATGAGAAAAGCCACGAGGTACCTGAACAGCTCTTTGTAACGCCGGATGTCAACCATTATATCCTTCAACCGCCGGAAGCTGATGGAGATGACATTCTCGCCGGCTGCAAAGTGCACCGGCGCCGAAGGCGGCTCAGCGACCCGTCTCAGGATCGGGATAGAGAAGACTGCCCACCAGACAGCCACGCTCAGAAATGAAAGGCGGTAGCCCCAATTACCGGGAAGCATGAAGATCATCGCCGCGTTGACAGCCAGCAGAAGCCCGCCACCCAGGTAGCCCAGCGCATATCCCTTAGACGAGACACGGTCTCGCTCCTCGCCAGGGGAGGCCACATGCGGCAGCAGCGCGTCATAGAAGACGTTCGCGGCGCTAAACCCGATGCGCGCCATAACGAAGAGGATCGACGCCAGGAGCCAATCTCCCTCGTCCACCAGTACAAGCAGCCCGGTACCAATAATGCCCGTGGTGGCAAAGATAGTCAGAAACTTCTTCTTGCTCTGAGCAACATCAGAGACGATGCCCAGAATCGGCGATAGTATCGCCACAACTAACAGCGACAAGCTCAGGCCCAAACTCCAATACGCAGTCGCGGTTGACTCCGACGATAACGTGCTACCGGCTACCTGGCTGTAGTAGACCGGCAGCACCGCGGCCATAATCGTCGTCGCGAAGGCTGAGTTGGCCCAGTCGTACATACACCAGGCATTGACAACTTGTTGCTTTGTGAACGTTTTAACCCCACCGATCATACGCCCCTCCCTATGTGGATGTGAGAAACAGCCTCTAGAGTATATTTGATGGATCGATATCTACAATCCATCCTGGAGGGATATCGAGAGGTCTCAGAAGGTCCGCTGGGGCTACGCTGCGCAGCAGTATCTGCCACCGGTAGCGGCCGCGCACCCGCGCGAAGAAGGCGGGAGCCGGCCCGATCAGGTCGGTCGTGGGCAATCCCTGTGAGACCAAGAGCTGCCGCAAGAGACCAGCCAGAAACTCCGCGTCCCGCCGCGCCTTGACCGGATCCTGACTAGCGGTGACCAACCGCGCCATACGCATCGACGGGGGGTAGGCGACCCTGCGCCGGAAGTCCAACTCACGCTCGGCGAAGGTCTCGTAGTCGTGTGCCGCGGCCAGCTGAACTGCATAGTGATCGGGATGATAGGTCTGGACGACGGCCTGACCGCCCAGAATGCCTCGCCCCGATCGCCCTGCGACCTGCGCCAGCAGTTGGAAGGTCCGCTCCGCCGCGCGAAAGTCCGGGAGATTGAGCGCCGTATCCGCCGAAATCACTCCCACCACCGTCACTTTCGGAACATCCAGTCCACGGGCCACCATCTGGGTTCCCACCAGGATATCTGCATCACCGCGGACAAAGTGGCCCATGATCGCGGTATGTGCGCCACGTGAACGCGCCATATCGTAGTCCCAACGCAAGGTGCGTGCACCGGGCCAGCGTTCCGCGACGCGGGATTCCAAGCCCTCGGTCCCCAGGCCGAAGGCCCGTACACGATGAGAGCCACACGCGGGACACGTATGAGTGATCTTGCGCCGGTAGTTGCAGCGGTGGCAGACCAGAACGTCGGCTTTCCGATGCTGCGTCAGAGGAATCTCACAGCGCGGGCATAGCGCGACCCAACCGCAATCACGGCAGAAGACATAAGTCGCCGAGCCGCGCCGGTTCAGGAACAGGATCGTCTGTTCACCCCGGCTCAGTGCTCCATCGACCGCGGTCTGCAATGCCATGCTGAAAACAGAGCGGTTGCCACTGCGTAGTTCAGCGCGCATATCGACCACATTGACGGGTGGCAAGGGAATAGTCACCGTCTCCAACGCCGCTTCAGGTTCAACAGCCTCAGGTTCCGAAGCCGCAAGCTCCACGAAGGGACGATAGCGGCCCTTGGGTAAGTTCAACACGCGCCGCCAATCATCCACGCGCTTGCGATGGCTTAGCACCCGTGCGGGCATCTTCAGGAGGCGATAACGGCCCTCTTTGGCCCGTGCGTAAGCCTCCAATGAAGGCGTCGCGCTGCCCATCACAAACAACGCCCCGGTCATCTCGGACAATCGCTCGGCGCTCTCCCGCGTGTGATAGTAGGGAAGCCGGCTCTGCTTGTAGCTGGAGTCCTCCTCCTCATCCATCACGATCAGTCCCAGGTCCGGAAATGGGGCGAAGAGTGCTGAGCGAGCCCCCACGACAATTGGGAGATTGCCGCTGCGCACGCGGCGCCAGGTATCATAGCGTTCGCCATCCGTCATACCGCTGTGCCAAAGGCCGACCTGTCCGGGGAATCGCACGGCAAAGCGCCGCACGGTCTGCGGGGTCAGGCTGATCTCGGGCACCAGGATCAGGGCCTGCTTGCGACGCTTGAGCACCTCGGCGGTCGCACGCAGGTACAGCTCCGTCTTGCCGGACCCTGTCACGCCCAGAAGCAGCACGGGGGCGCGGCGCGCGTCAGTATCCAGCATGCGCTCCAGCTCTCGCCAAACATCCTGCTGACCTGTCGTAAGCGTGGGCGCCCTATCGGGGGTGAAGACCATCTCATCCAGGGGATCTCGCACGATCTCGCGGCGACTGAAACTCACCAACCCACGCGACTCCAGTTTGCGCAGATGATAGACGGCGGCGCCGGTCTCGGCTCGCACTACGTTGACCTCAACCAAACCAGCTTCTTGTTCCAGGAACGCCAGAACAGACCGGTAGAGCTGCCGGCGTTGAAGGCCCACAAGGCCCGCATCCCACGCAGGGCGGTCCACGGCCAACTGCACTACCTGGACCTGCTTGACCCTGACCCCAGGCATACGCAGGACGCGTGCGACATCGATATAGCCCTTCCGCTTGAGGTATTGCCGTGCCCGCCGCACATCGACGTCTCTCAGTGCTGCCCGCGCCTGATCGTCGCGCAGCGTGCCGCGATCGACCAGCAACTGTAGCAAAGCAGCCGCAGGGCGGGGCAGCTCCGGCGGAACATGGTCAACACGGGGCACGAGACGCAGGAAAGCCTTGGGACGCATCCCCGGCGGCAACATCACTTGCACACACCGGTGCAACGGCGCCAACGTCTCACGGGACATCCAGCGGGCCAACTCAAGAAGCCGTGTTCCCAGCACCGGCTCGGGATCGAGCACCCGTATGATGTCACGCGTCTTGGGCACTGACGGTGTATCGGACAAGCCCAAGACGAGCCCCGGCAACACCTGGGTACGCAGGGGGACAACCACCAAGACGCCCGGGCGGAGAACCGAGGTCAGCGACTCAGGGACACGATAATCAAGGAGCGGGGAATGTGGGAGCCGGATCGGGCGG
Source organism: uncultured Anaerolineales bacterium (assembly GCA_964516885.1). Lineage (GTDB taxonomy): Bacteria > Chloroflexota > Anaerolineae > B4-G1 > SLSP01 > PWVB01. The sequence continues at coordinate 3,416 of CAZEXX010000053.1, forward strand.
AAGACCAATACCTGAGCATACATCGGCTTCTACCGGCGGCTGCGAGTGAGGGAATCATAGACACGATTGAGCTGGAGACCTGTGCGATCCCAGGAGAAGTGCCGACCTGCGCGCTCGCGAAGCCGCGCGCCCAGGGCCCGAGATGCCTCCGGATCGTCCAGCAAAGACGCAAGGGATTGCGTCAGAGAGGGCACGTCACCCAATGGCGACGCATACACCCCGAGAGATCCCAGATACTCGCGGGTTACCTGCGTGTCATAGGCCACAACCGGCAGCGCCATAGCCATATAGTTCAGAATCTTACCGCTGCCCTCCGTTGCGGATAGCTTCGGGGCAATCGAGATATTCCCAAGCGCCAGATATTCGGGCGCTTGATCGTAGGGAATTTTGCCGGTGAACACCACATCCTGGGCCGTCAGGCCCAAGCTGTAGGCCCGTTTCCGGTAATCATCCATTCCCGGAAACCCCATAACCAGGCACGACACAGGGTAGTTCCGGCTGCGCAGCGCTGCCAACGACGCCAGCAACTGTGGCACACCTTGGTAGTCAGCCAGCAACCCCAGATAGACGATGACCTGGCGTTCCGGCGGTATCCCCAGTGCCCGGAGGCGAGCGATGCGCTCCTCAGGAAGAATGCACGTTGGACAGAAGAGATCCAGATTCACGCTATCAGGCAGCGACCAGACGCCATCGGTGCGACCGAACCCGTGCGCCAATATTCCGGTACTGTGGGTCGTACTGGTCAGAATTGCGTCGGGCATCTCAGTAATTCGCTCCTCAAGACGTCGCCACCAGTAGTAAGCCATCGTGTTCTTCTTAACGAAGCCATGATCCAGCATCTCGCCGGTCATACTGCCCTGGAAATCGAAGACGACCGGCGCACCGATCAGCCGTCCGGCAACACTGCCAATAAGAGCGCCCTCGTGCAAGTGCCCGTGAATCACGTCCGGACGCCAGCGCACAACCTCTTGTAGGACACGCCACGCCAGCAGCACGTCAAAGGCGATCTTGTGTCGGGAGGAGCCCACCTCGTAGTCGGCACGCCAGGGCGTCGGCCGCGAGCGGACAATATCGATGCCCGGCCAGTCACGACCGAGGTAATAGGTGACAATCCGCACCTGCTCTCCATGCGCGATAAGCGCGCGGGCCTCCTCAAGAATACGGACGTGACAGCCGTAGTCCAAGAAGAAGGACGTCGGTGCGATCATCAGGATACGACGGGGACGACTCATGCGACTGCAATCACCCGGCCGACCAGCCCACGCAGTAACAGCATATGAAGACCACCGTAGATTGAGCGTCGATCGTGGTCAAAACGGCCCCTGAGAGCGCTCAGGCTTCTTGGTCAACCCTTCGCCAAACATCATGTGGAGTGTGCGTTCGAGAAGGCCGCCCTGCCCAACCGTTTCAGCCGTCATTTGCCACGCGCGGGTTTGTGTCTCCAGCATCCAGCGAGCGCGGCCAGCGACAGCGTCGGACAGACGCGTGTCAAACCCCTCGCCATCGCTCTCAGCGACCATGTCGCGGAGCGACTGGAGCTGTACCAACACTTCCTCAAGCCCGGCCAGCCCGGTCTTATGCCCCAACAACGCCGCCATTCTCAGGGATGGCGCATCCCCCGAGGCGCCGGCCGGCCGGGCTTGAGAAGCCCATTCGATAGCCGGAACCTCAAGGTTCCCTATGTCGGTGACCACCACCCCGGAATTCAGCTCCAGCAGACGTCCCACATCCTGCATGATCTCTCGCCGCGCTGCGGGAGGAACCGCCAGTCCTATGGAGGCACCGAAACAACCGGTACCGATAACCGTAATACGCTGACGCGAAGAAAGCATCCCTTATCCTTACGTCCCCATGAATTAGCGTGCCCTACGCCTCGTCTGCATCCTGCAACGCCAAGAGCAGCAGATCACCTGCATCGACAGGATCATGATGCTGCCGAATCCAGGCCACCGTGCGGGGTGATGCGCCCGCCTCTGCGGCCAGATCGGCTCCCCAGGCGGAATGGTGGCGACTCACCACAGATCCGCGGCGCAAGCCGACCGGCACAGGCTCGCCGGCGGGGACATCCGCCCATTCTGCGGCAAGCCGCGGAGCAAAACGCTCCACCAACACCACGGACACACGCTCCCACAGATCCAGCGGAGCTACCGTCTTGCCCACATCATGCAGAAGCGCGGCTGCAAGAAGATCGCGATCGCCGAATCCCCGTTGCTCCAGCACGCGGCAGATATGCACGCCGTGGTGCTGCTCGGCGCGAGGCATACTGGCAAAGAGCTCCAGGAGATCCGCGCCCTGCGGGTCCGCCCCCAACCGCGCCCCGGCATACGCCAAATCGACCGGATGTAGCGCTCCGCTGAAAGCTCGTGCGAACTGCGAAACGCGGTGCCGAACGCGAGACCATCTCACCAGGCCAACAGCACCTGAAAGAGAAATCTCTGCAGTGGAACGACCATCAATCCGACGATATCAATGCCTATCTGCGGCAGGAAGAAGAGAACGACGATCAAAATGAATGACGCATAGGGTTCCAGACTCTCGATGAAATCACCGACCCGGGGCGGGGCAATACCGGTCAATATCCGCGAGCCGTCCAGAGGCGGAATCGGCAGCAGGTTAAAGGCCGCGAGGCCGATATTCACGGAAATCGCCGCAAACAACACCTCCGCCAGCCGAGAAGCTTCGTTCTGCCCCAGGTATCCCAGCAATCCCAGACGGAACGGAATAGCCAGGATCATCGCCTGGATGATGTTCGAGAGCGGGCCGGCCAAAGCGGTGAGCGCCATCCCCGTGCGAGGATTCTTCACCCTGGTCATCCGGTAGGGATTCACCCGCGCGGCGCGCCCCCAGCCGAAGCCGGTGAGCAAGATCATAATAGAGCCGACGAGATCGAGGTGCACAAAGGGGTTCATCGAGAGCCGTCCCTGTAGCTTGGGCGTCTCATCGCCAAGCAAATGGGCCACCCAACCATGTGCCCACTCGTGGAGAGGAATGCCCAAGAAGATCACCAGCAGTCGCCCGAGAAGCACATCCGCGCTGAGTCCGAAGGGTATCACGATCGATCTCCAATAGCTATAGTCAGTCCAGACCACGCTTCATTGTGTCACAGAATCACTGTTTTTCAACACGTGCGGCCGCATAGGAAGCCTCGTCGATGGTACAGAACCTGATGAGAGTCTGCGCACTCCCAAGACCGCACAGCAGTCTTGGCCCATAGGCATCCACGGTGCCCACCTCCAGCTGGGCCAAAACTGCCCAGGAACGCCAGACCCTCGCACCTTGGGGTGCAAGGGCTTGGCGTTCCCGCTTGCTGCACAGTGGCTATTTGCTATAATCATCCCGCAAACGCCGCACCACTTCAGCAGCGATGTCGCTCAACGCAAAGAGAGGACACCCATGAAACTCGTTATCCCTATGGCTGGTCTCGGGACCCGTATGCGCCCCCACACCTGGACGCGACCCAAGCCCCTGTTGCCCGTCGCGGGAAAGCCTATGCTGGATCATGTCCTGGATCGATTCCGAGATCTTCCAATCGATGAGTATGTGTTCATCATCGGATGGCTGGGCGATCAAATCGAAGCCTTTATGAAGGAGCAGTACGACATCCCCACGACCTTCATCACGCAGGACGAGATGCTGGGACAGGCCCACGCCATCTGGCTGGCCCGGGAACGCCTTGAGGGACCTCTCTTCTTGGTGTTCGTCGACACCCTTTTTGATGATGTCGACTTCTCCAATCTGGACCAGCCGGGTTTGGACGGCATGATCTTCACCAAGGAAACCGAGGACCCACGCCGGTTTGGGGTTGTCGAGACCGATGCGTCCGGACGTGCTACCAAGCTCATTGAGAAACCCACATCCCTCGAGAACAAGACCGTGCTGATGGGGCTCTACTACTTCCAGGACGGCGCCTGGTTGGCCAGGGCGTGCGAGGAATTGATGGCGCGCCAGATCCAGACACGCGGCGAGTACTACCTCGCCGACACGGTCACGCTGATGATTCAACAAGGCGCGAACTTCCGCACGCGCCCTGTCGGTGTATGGCAGGACACCGGCAAGCCGGAGACCACCTTTGAGGCGCAACGATATCTGCTCGAGCATGGGCACGACAACAGCTATATGGCCCCACGCCCCGGCGTAGTTGTGATCCCGCCGGTCTTTGTTCACCCACAGGCTATGATCGAGCAGTCCGTGATTGGCCCGAACGTTTCAATCGGAAAAGACGCCGTCATCCGCGACAGCATCCTGCGCGACACCATCGTTGACGAGGGTGCCGAACTGGAAGCCGTAATGCTGAAGCAATCCATCGTGGGACGGTGGGCAACACTGAAGGGGAAATTCCGCCAAATGAATATCGGGGATTCCTCCACATCAGACATCATCTGTTACAAGGAGTAGCTTGACTATGGATTCCAAACGCTTTGCCTCAAGACGCGCTCTTGACATTCCTCCCTCCGGCATCCGGAAATTCTTCGATATTGTCGCGACCATGAAAGATGTCATCAGTCTGGGGATCGGCGAGCCCGACTTTGATACTCCTGAGCCTGTCGTGGCTGCGGGCGTGACCACGCTGCAAGCCGGCGGGACCCACTACACCTCGAACTCCGGGCTGATCGAACTGCGCGAAGCGCTCAATCATCATCTGGCCAAGCTCTACAATGTTGCCTACGACCCCGAGATGGAGATTCTGGTCACCGTCGGTGTCTCAGAGGCCCTCTATCTCGCGATGGCAGCCACCCTCGATCCCGGCGACGAAATCATCTTCGCCGAGCCGTGTTTCGTCGCTTATGATGCGACCGCCAGAATGGTCGGCGCCATACCGGTGACGGTCCCAACGACGCCCGACACGGACTTCCAGGTCACCGCGGAAGCGATCGAGTCCGCTATCACGGAACGAACCAAGGCGTTGCTGTTGGCATCGCCCAATAACCCCACCGGCGCAGTCATCGACCGGGAACGGCTCGCTGCCATCGCCGAGGTCGCTGCCAAGCACGATTTGGTCGTGATCTCTGACGAGATCTACGATCGTCTGGTCTATGGAATAACACACATCTGCTTCGCCGGCCTGCCGGGCATGCGGGAACGCACCATCGTCCTACAGGGCTTCTCCAAAGACTATGCTATGACAGGATGGCGCGTCGGATATCTCGCCGGACCCGCCGAACTTGTGGCAGAGATGCTCAAGCTCCACCAATATCTGATTATGTCGGCCCCGACATCTTCGCAGTGGGCGGCCCTGAAGGCACTGGAAGTCGGCGAACCCTTTGTAGAGGCCATGCGTGCCGAATACGACCGTCGTCGCCGGCTCATTGTCGGCGGCCTCAATGACCTGGGGCTGACGTGCACAGAGCCCAAGGGCGCCTTCTACGCCTTCCCATGCATCAAGAGCACGGGTATGGACGACAACGAGTTCGCCGAGAAACTACTCCAAGAGGAACAGGTCGCCGTGATCCCTGGAAGTGCTTTTGGGCCGTCAGGCGCAGGCTTCGTCCGTATGGCCTATGCGACAGCCTACGACAGGATTGAGATTGCCCTTGAGCGGATCGGGCGGTTTGTCGAGAGACACCGCCAGGTGTAACTATCACCAAGTACCAAGGGCCTGAGATCTGCCAGGGGAGGCAGATCTCAGAACCGGGGAGAGCTTATCACTAGTCCCAACGGTTGACCACACCCTCGATCAACCGCAGGACCAGCCAGATCAGAACCAGTCCGACAGCACCCGGGACCAGACAGAGGAGGCCGGTCACGATAGCCTGCCACCCATAGACTATGCCGATAGCGAGACCACCCGCGACAAGCAACACGACGACTACGGCAATCACCAGCAAACGCTCCTGCCGTTGCCGGACCTTGCGCATATCTGTGGGCTCATTATTCCATTGACTCACGTTGATCGTCCCCCTAAGTGCCAAAAGCAAGATCCCCCCAGGTGACCCTGGGGGGATGATTTCATCAGTAGCCGGTATCGAGGAGAAGCCACAGGTGACAGCGAGGTCAGCCTACCACGATATCAATACCGGAGCAGGGCCCCGATCCGCACGTCCGCCAACGTCTCATCATCCACGACCTCGACGGTGCCACCCTTGTCGATAACCTGAGTCACCAGAGCTTCCACTGCATCCGGGATCTCGGAGAACTGATTGCCGCAGAAAATGCACTTGTCCAATTCCTGCGTCGTCAGATAGCCACAACCCGTGCAACGATAGCCGGGTTGATGATAGTCGCGCTCGACCACTAAGATTTGCACACGCCCCTCGTGCGTGACGCTCAGCGTTCCATCAAGACCAATCACGCCATTCTTGCCTTTGGCGGCCGCGGTTACCATGGCATCCACGACCCTGGCGTGATGGGCTTGACGGAGTTCCTCAAGAAGTTTGTGGGCAAGCTCGCGAATCTCAACCTCCCCAGCGTCCATATTGGCCGGGAAAGCGCCCACAACGAGATTCTTAACTGGGGCAGATAGCACGTCCGAGAACTGCGCGACGGTGTGATCGGCGCCGGCAAGGAGCAGCCGGCGCGGCTTATGCACCTGGCAAAAAGCGGTCAGGGCAGCAGCCGTCTCCTTCAGATTTCGCGAGATGATCTCTTTCTCATGCCGCCCGGAAAGCTGCAAGCCACCACGCATACCGACAACAGACGAACCGCGTCCCTTGCGATGCTGGTGGAAATCCTCACCCTCTACTTCCTTCTCGCTCACCAACTCACCCATCTGGAAGTAGTAGAACTTGCCGCCCTGGCGATCTACCAGGGATACCACATATCGACCATAGAGCCCATCGAGTTCGACCAGGGGGGAAATGTAAGGTCGCCCTGCCACCGTGACGCCCGAACGGACAGGAACTGCAAGCGGGTAGGTATACCAGATGTCTTCAGCTGCACGAGAGAAACCGACGAGGCCACGACCCGACCAGTCATAGTGGTACTCTACATAGTGTTTGATCGCGGCGATATCCGCGGGGTCGGCCTCATCTTCTACACGCTTGAGCAGTTCCCGAAGCTTGAGCTTGTACTCCTCAGCCGTGCGTTGCTTCGGGTCAACGTTCAGATACACACTCAGTATTGGTCCTTCCGCTTGGATGGATGCCAATTCTCTTAGCGCCCTCTCGTCAAACATAGTACCAACCTCCTGTGAACATGATTTGGCCTGCACCGTGCTTATCTATCCAATGTGCCTGTTCTTTTTGACACCTCCTTGCAGTGAGCTTCCAAAACCCCGGGAACGCAAACTGCGGGCAAGCTTTCCAGCCGGGCCCGCAGTCTTGACCGTATTCATATGTGATGCTCGCTCAGCGCTTGTCGCATAAGCTACCCTCATTCTAGGGATGTGCCCACATTCTAGGGACTTCCACATAACTGTCAAGACGGTTCGGGACGGAGCACTGTTCGCTACCGCTCGTGTGCGCGCACACCACGCGGGGCGAAAATGCACCGCGCATCGCAGCGGGCTGTTTTCGAAGTAGTGGTGCTTGCTCCCATCCGGGACCGCGGGCATCAGAACACCCAGCATCTTGCCCGCTCTTCCCTGAAGGCTGCCAAATGCGCAGCGGCTATTGAGAGCAGACTGGTGACATCTGGCGCGAAGATGCGGGCAAGATACCCCCGGCCCAAAGAGCCGCTGGTCTATCTCCCCCGAGGCAGGCGCCGGCCCAGCGGATACGGGGTTCTTCTCGAAGTAGGACGGACACACGAGCTAACTAGGCGCCCCGGTGTCCGTCCCTTCCCACAACGGCTCACCGTCAGGACTTCGAACCCGTGGCCGCAGCCGTAGCCTTCTCCAGGAGCACCTGGATCCGCGGCACCATCTGTGAGGGATCCGGATGCAGCCCCTCCAGCAGCAACAGATTCTCGAAGAGTTGCTCAATCACCAGCTCCGCCATCGCATCTCCGGACGGGGAGTCGATCAGCTGCGCCAAATGACCGATCAACGGATGCCCACGGTTGATCTCCAGTATCTTGGCCGGCACTTCGTAGTCCTGCTCCAACAGCCGTCGGACCCGCTGCATATCCCGCTCGGATCCACCTTCGGACGAGACCAAGCGGCAGGGGCTGTCCCGCAGCACCTTGGACTCACGCACCTCCGCGACGCGGTCACCCAGCACGTTGCGGAAACGCACGATGAGCTTACCCAGAGCCTCGGGCGCCAGATCGTCTGCCGAAGTTGCCTCGTCCTCTTCCTCAGGCATCTCCAGGTCCGGATCATCCACATTGGCCAGCGGCTTGCCCTCATACTCCCGCAGGCTCTGAACCATGAACCCATCCAGAGGATCGATCAGATAGAGCACCTCAAGATCGTGAGATTTGAAATAGTCCAGGTGCGGGCTGCGCTCCACTGAAGCGACGCTTTCACCCAGGATGTAGTGGATATCGGACTGCTCCTCCTGCATGCGCTCGACGTAGGCTGCCAGCGAGATGAGCTCACCGCCGGACTTCGAGGTCGTGAAACGCAAGAGCGGCAGCAGATCATCCCGGCCGGAAAAGTCGGTGGCGACACCTTCCTTGAGGAAGGCTCCCCACGCCGCCCAGAACGTCTGATAGGCCTCAGGATTCTCCTCGCCCAGCTCCTGCAGCGTCTTGAGCAGACGGCTGCGCAGCGCGCGCTTGATGTGGCCGATCGCGCGGCTGTTCTGCACCGTCTCGCGGGCCACGTTCAGGGGGATGTCGGCCGAGTCCACCACACCTTCGACAAAGCGCAGGTACTCGGGCAGCATCTCCTTGTTGTGCTCCTGGATCAGGATCTTGCGGGAATAGAGTTTGAGCCCGTAATCGGGGCGCGAGCGCAGCGCCCCCGCATCCTGCCCCGCGGGAATATAGAGCACACTGCGCACCTCGACGGGTACATCAGAAGCGATGTGTATGTGCAACAAGGGGTCCTGGAAATCCATCGTCAGTTGGCGATAGAAGTCATTGTAGGCCTCGTCCTCGACCTCACTCGTCGACTGGCGCCAGATAGCGGTCCGCTGATTGGCGACCTCATCGCCGACATAGACCGGGAAGGAAACATAGTTGGAGTATGTCTTCACGATCTGCTCCAGCCGCCACGTGGAGGCGAACTCCTTGGCATCCTCCTTGAGCTGGATCTCGATCGTCGTGCCACGCTCCGCCTTCTCGGCCCGTTCAAGCTGGTAGATGCTATCGCCGCTGGAGACCCAAGTCCATGCCTCAGCCTCGGGCAGGTAGGATCGAGTGGTCACACGGACCTCTTCCGCAACCATAAAGACGGCGTAGAAACCGACGCCGAACTGGCCGATGATCTCCTCAACCCGCTGTCCCTCTTCCAGGTTCTTCAGGAAGGCCATAGCCCCGGAGTGGGCTATCGTACCGAGGTTCTCGATGAGCTCTTCCCGCGTCATCCCGATGCCGGTGTCGCTCACCGTCAACGTATTGGACTCCTCATCCACAGTGATTCGCACCGCCAGCTCCACGTCAGCATCCCGAACGTTGTCATCCGTCAACATCACAAACTGGACCCTGTGCAGGGCATCCGATGCATTGGAGATCAACTCCCGGAGGAAGATCCCCCGTTCCTTGTAAAGTGAATGAGAGAGGATACGCAGTAGCTGCTGTACCTCAGTTTTGAACTCCAAAGACTCCGCGGTTTGCTCTTCTGCCATTGTTCGGCCTCCTATCACAAGAAGATATCACCCTAATAATACGCGTGAACCATAAGAACCGGATTAGAAGCCCGGCGCACTTATACTACTCTAATGTGACGCTGACGGAGTTCTTATCTCCAGCATACGTGTTTCTAATCCTCCTGACCTACACTCTAGGAAGAGGATACAAGAACGCGAGATGACCTAACAGATCGCAATACCAGGTCAACTCACACTATTTCGTAGGAGGGCAGAGTATGTTGAGCAATCCCTTTGACTTCAGGTCGAGTTCCCGTGAGATGAACAGAATATTCGATCAGGCAAGTCGCGATCCGGTTCCCAGCACCGCAGCGAGCTATCCCGCAATGAATGTGTGGACAAACGGCGATGGTGCCATCGTCACAGCCGAACTTCCCGGCATAGACCTGGACACACTCGAGATATCGGTGCACAACGACACCCTGACCCTGAGCGGCGAGCGAAAGCCGGAGGGACTTGGCGAAGGTGAGGCGTATCATCGAAGAGAGCGAAGCTACGGACAGTTCAAGAGAGCTTTCCAACTGCCGTTCCAGGTAGCGTCAGACAAGGTGGAAGCGAGCTATGACAAGGGTGTGCTTCAGATCACGCTGCCGCGCACCGAGGCTGACAAGCCCAGGAAGATCCAGGTCCGGGCGAGCTAATAGAGCTAATAAGAGGAGATATCCAATGGCAGATACAAAGGAAATCCAGGTCCAAGAGGCCGAGAAGCAGGAAGTGGCCGAAAGCGATGCCGAGCGCACCGTTGCCCGCCGTGCATTCGTCCCCCGTGTGGACATTTATGAGACAGACGACGCGATCAACGTCATCGCCGATATGCCCGGAGTCAGCGCAGACTCCATCGACATCACCTTGGAGCAGGGCGTGCTCACCATCAACGGCTATGTTGAGGACGAGAGACCGGCAGATCACGCGTTGGCCTACGCCGAGTACCGCGTCGGGGATTACACCCGCAGGTTCTCGCTCTCCAATCAGATCGCTCAGGATCAGATCGACGCCACGGTCAAGGACGGGGTGCTGCGCTTGCACCTGCCGAAGGTGAAGCCGACCACCAAGAGGATCAGCGTCTCCGTCGGATAGCGATACAACCATCGACATGTTCGCAGGCGGTGCCGGAGTCGGCGCCGCCTGTTTTGCTGTGTCGGCAGGCGCCCGGTTGGTTCTCGGTTCGCGTTCAGGCCGAGGAACTTGGGAAGTGCTCGAATCATTGAATCGTTCGAGCTCCTGTTTTCTCAGGTGGGGTGGGTGCGTCTATACCCAAGAAGCGGCGATCTGACGCAGGTGGGTGCCGTTGGGGGTATCGGGATGTGGGTCCTTCAAGTTGAGCCTACGGGCCTTACAGTGAATTTCTATGTGAGGTGCTGGGCATGGGTCACGCGGTTGCCGCAAGCAAGAGACGCGTGACTCTTTCTCTTTCCATTTGGGGCTGTGGGATGCCGTTGGGCGTCGTGCAGCCCTTTTGCTCTGTGTGTTAGGTTAGATTGCGGCGCGAGTCTTTGGGCGGAAGTTTTCCGTGAGCCTGGCGCTAGACAAGGTAGCGCTGGGCTCCGTCGTCAGGGATGAGCCAGTCGCGACCGAGCTTTTCTCCTTGCAGGCTGCCGCTAATGAGCAGGTGCCGGATGGCTGATGGGTCGACGCCGGCGGCTTTCGCGAGCTTGGTGGTCGTCCACACTGAAATTGCTTAAATCTAGCTTCGGGCTCACGATGGCGTAAGTTGGTCCTAAGATAGTGCAGGTTCCTGTCTGTGTCAAGGATGTCGGGAAGCAAGCCAGTGTGGTCCTCGGCTCGGTCGGCTCTTAGTCCAAGTCTTCTTCCATTAGGGCGATGAGGTCACGAATCTCTGTAGGATAAGGTGGCTCGACGTGATGGAGGATGGCACGAGATGCGTGATAGCATTGCTCTGCTTCTTGCTTCCGTCCCTCCTGCAGATAGTGGTATCCTAGCTTACCGCGCGCTATGAGTTCAGCGTGATGATCACCGATGTCGTGCGCGATGGCCATCGCAGCTTCTAGATCTTGGATCGCCTGGTCGATACGGAGGCAGGCGCCATGGGCTGCGCTCAGGCCGATGAGTAGATTGACCTCCGTGTGACGATCCGCAGAGTCTCTAGCAATGGCCAACCCAGCCCGATACGTGCGTATGGCGTCCTGCGGCTTCTGTGCCTCCGTATAGTACTGGCCCAGTCGGCCGCAGGTATTCGCCTCCATGTATCGATCACCGCTCTTGCGCGCAACTGCACGAGCTTGTCTGAGTAGCCGGAGTGCCTCGCGCTTGTTGTCAACGCTGTGATGTACACGGCTCAGGGTGTCAAGGGCTGCTGCTTCAGAGCGTGGGTCGCTGACCTCCTGGGCAGCTGCGAGTGCCGCATTGGAGTAGGCGATTGCGTTGTCCATGCTGTTCAACTCGTAATGGCACCGTCCCAAGTTGCCCAGGTGGATACACTCCCCGCGCCGGTCGCCGATTTCTCGGGCAATGTGAAGCGCGGCCTCACAGTACGAGATCGCCTCGTTCCACCGACCTAGATCGGTGTACACAACACCTAGGTTCCCAAGGTGGTTCGCTTGCGCGCGCCGGTCCCCAGTCTCCCGCGCGATTTCGAGCGCCTGCTCGTAGAAGCGGATTGCCTTCGCCACGTGTTGCAGAGCGTAGTGGGCGGTCCCAAGGCCGCCGAGCCAGTGACCTTGGTTTGCGCGGTCTTTCATGTCGATTGTGATCGCCAGTGCTTCCTCGTAGTGGCAGATCGCTTCTTCCGATTGGGTCAGGGATGTATACACGTTGCCAAGAGTGCCGAGTAGGATAGCTTCATTCCGCCGGTTGCCAGTCTGTCGCGCGATAGAGAGGGCAGCTTGTGCACAGACGACCGCGCGGTCGAAGCTCCTCAGATGTTGGTAGACGGTGGCCATGTTGCGGAGCACTATGCCCTCAGCTTTGGCATCGTGCAGAGCGCGTGCAGCGGTGAGAGCGCTCTGAAGTGCAATGATATGGTCAGCAGCGTGACCTTGGAGGTCAAGGTAGTCGAACAGGGAGGCGGATAGACGTAGGGCGGGCGCGTGAAGCGCTCGGCTCATGCAGGTCGCCAATAGTCGCATAGCGTGGGGATGGTCGGCGGCCAGGCGTTGGTAGCCGGAGATGCCCCGTCCGGACTCTAGCCGAATGCGCCCGGCGTAAGCGGTGATAAGGGCGTGGAGCACGTCGGCGGCGAGGGGAAGTTTGTGGTGGGCGTAGATGTGGATGAGGGAGTGAGTGACCGCCACGCGGCCCCCTGCATCGCGGGTGACGAGGCTGTAGTTGACCAGTTCGTGGAAGGCACGGCGGCCCGCTCTCTGACGGAGGTTGAGGGCTAGGGCGACGAGGTCCGGATCCAGAGGATC
>CAZEXX010000054.1:0-5411 GCA_964516885.1 uncultured Anaerolineales bacterium
GATGCGCACCTGCATGTGTCAGTCCTTGTGGGTCTTGGGATAGGGGGCGCCAAGTTTGACGACAGTGGCTCGGCCCACGAGATCACGAGTCGCGTTGCACGTGTCTACGACGATGCCGACGCGATCCAAGATGTGGGCATAGTCGACAATGTTATGTCCGGTGACGATGACGGCAACGTCGGTCCCGGTCAGTACTTCCTCGGTCAGCGATTGAGATCTCAGGACTTGGGACTTGCGATAGAAGACATTGCCTCCCACGGGGAATTCCGCCACGAATGGATCGTGATAGCTTACGCGCGCCCCACGTCCCATAAGCAGCTCGATGACGCGCTCTGCTGGGCTGTTGCGGGCATCGCTGATGCCGGGCTTGAATGCCACCCCCAACACCAAGACCCGCGAACCCTCGAGGGGTTTCCCAGTGGAGCCCAAGGCCTTGACCACCAGATCCACAACGTGATAGGGCATAGCCTCGTTGGTCTCCGCTGCCAACTCAATGAACCGGGTGTAGAAATCGTACTCACGAGCTTTCCAGAGCAGATAGTAGGGGTCAATGGGGATGCAGTGCCCGCCCACGCCGGGACCCGGCCGGAAGGGCATGAAGCCAAAGGGCTTGGTCTTGGCCGCGTCAATCACCTCCCAGATGTCGATATCCATGCGCTCCGCCAGCTGAGCGATTTCGTTGACCAGGGCGATGTTGACAGCGCGGAAGGTGTTTTCCAGAAGTTTGGTCAGCTCTGCCGCGTCGGGAGAGGAGACCGTGTGGACCGGAGCCCCCATCTGACGCAGCAGGGACGCCGCCAGGCTCGTCGCCTCATCGGTCAACCCGCCGACGACCTTGGGGGTGTTGTAGGCACCCCACTTCTTGTTGCCTGGGTCAATGCGCTCCGGTGAGAACGCCAAGTGGAAGTCAATCTCGGCGTTGAGGCCACTGTGAACCTCAAGGATCGGCCTGACTACCTCTGTGGTCGTGCCGGGGTATGTGGTGGACTGCAGGACGATCAACTGTCCGGGGCGCAGCCGTGGTGCGATGCTCTCCGTGGCTGCGATGATGGCGCCGAGATCCGGCGCCCGCTGCACGGTATAGGGTGTGGGGACGCAAATGAAGGCTGCATCGCAGTCTCCGAAGGCCTCATAATCGGTCGTAGCTGTGAGTCGCCCCGATTGTACATAGGGGGCCAGCTCCGTGGTGTGCACATCCTCGATATAGCTTCGGCCTTCATTGATGGCATCTACTCTATCGTGGTTGATCTCGATCCCGACCGTTGTGAATCCAGCCTTGGCAAAGGCGACGGCCAGCGGTAGGCCCACGTATCCCAATCCGACGATCGCCACCTGGGCCGTGCGATCAGCAATCTTCTCGGTCAGCTGAGTTCCCATTCAGTCTGTCCTTTCTATGGCCGGTGTCCGTGTCACGCTACAAGCAAAGCTGGAGGTCAGGTCTTGCCCAGCCTCCAGCTCGATTCCAAAGTCTATACGTGTCTGGCGCGCGAGAAGCCTGCTTGCACTCTGGATAACAGTTCCAGCCGGTTTTCTACTTCGTACCAGCTGATCTTGGAGAGCCCCAGCTTTCTGCGCAGTGCGTCACGATCTATGCCGTCAATGTAATCCTGCAGCGCGCACGTCCAGCGTAGCATCTCAAATGTCACTCGAGAGACACCGGCCATTTCGGCCACACCGGTCAGTACGTACTCCAGGTTTCTCGCCGTCCAGGGGAAGAGGAGTTGCTGCGTAGGGTATTGGCCAAGGTACTCGTCCAGGATGGTCGGCCAGGTGACCGGCAGGGAGAGGCGTCGTTCTTTGTGGCGTCGCCGGACATTCTTGTACCTGATCCAGACCGCCGGTTGGTCGGGGTTGGCGAGATCCAAGTGGTTCATATGGATGGCCACACACTCGCTTTTCTTGATGCCGGTATTCAGAATCAGCATCAGCAACAGCTGGGGACGTGCGTCGGGAGCGCTCTTCTCGGTGCCTTGACGGAGCTGTTGTGTCGTACGCATCAGGGCCTCGATTTCCTCAGCGCTCAGCGTCTTGGGTAGGGGAGCGGAGACCGCGCGATGGATCAGGGGCGCCGCTACATCCCGTGGCAAGAATCCCTCCAGGGCTATCCAGCCGAAGAAGACTTTCAGCGTGGTAATCCTGCGTTCCAAAGTCTTGGGGCTGCACGGCACACCTCGTCCTGTCTCCATCCATCTGAGAAAGGCATTCAGCGTCGCCGTCCCGATCTCGTTGATGGTGGTTATCGGTCCCAGATAGTCGCTGAGCAGTTGCAGATCCAGGCGGAAGGCCTGTTGCGTGTTCGCGGTAAAACCGCGATCGTGCATATGCTTTTCGAAGGCACCGATGGCGTGATCCAGTGAAGCATTGGCGGGAAGCTTAACCTCGGACACGAGTCTGTCAGCTTCTCGGCTCTCCAGAGGAAACAGCGGCATCTGCACTGTATTGGATTGCTTATCATCGGACATAGCATCACCAACGACATGTTTGGCTCCTGGGCATTGGTGCGGAGCCGATTGAATGACGATAGTTGAGAATATTATAGTCGATCCATCCTGGAATGAAAATCCGGTGTCGCCGTGAGCCGAAAACGTCTCAGGAACGCTTCTTTCTGTGCTATACTTGGCGGGGCTTGAGGGGAGGGACTTCCATCAGGCGATCACAGAAGAAAGCGGAGGCGTACATGCCATTAGATGTACCGGCGATTCGGGCTCAGTTTCCCATCTTCAAACGCCAGATCAACGGTAACCGGCTGGTTTTTCTTGATAGTGCAGCCAGTTCTCAGAAACCACAGCCCGTGATCGACGCTATGGTGCAGATCTGGTCGAATAGCTATGCCAATGTCCATCGTGGTCTGTACTCGTTGGCCGAAGAGGCGACGGAAGCCTATGAAGGCGCGCGTGTGAAGGTCGCGAATTTTATCAATGCCGCCGATCCTGCCGAGATCATCAACGTGCGCAATGCAACGGAAGGCATCAATCTCCTGGCCTATACCTGGGGCGATCAGAACGTACAAGCCGGCGACCAGATTGTAGTCACGGAGCTTGAGCATCACGCGAATCTGGTTCCGTGGCAGCAGTTGGCAAAACGAAAGGGCGCCGACCTGGCGTATCTCCCGGTGACAGATGATGGTCTCCTCGATATGGCGGTTCTGCCGCAGCTCCTGGAGAACGGGCGAACCAAGGTTGTTGCATGTTCGGCGATGTCGAATGTCTTGGGCACTGTGCCGCCGGTGACCAAGGTTGCCGAGATGGCGCACGCTGCCGGTGCGATCGTGGTGATGGATGCTGCGCAAGCAGTTCCCCACCGCTCGGTCGATGTACAGACGCTGGGTGCAGATTTTTTGGTATTCTCAGGTCACAAGATGTGTGGTCCCGGTGTGGGTGTTCTCTGGGGGCGCCGACAGCTGCTTGAGGCGATGCCGCCCTTCCTTTTCGGCGGCGATATGATCCTCACGGTTAAGCGTCAAGAATCGAAGTGGAATGAGCTGCCGTACAAGTTTGAGGCGGGGACACCACCCATCGCCGAGGTCGTCGGTCTGGGCGCCGCGATTGATTTTCTCACTGAGATCGGTATGGACGCCATCCACGAACACGAGCAGGAGATTGTGGCCTATGCGTTGGAGCGACTGTCGGAGATTCCGGCGCTGAGAGTTCTGGGTCCCGGGCCCACACTGCGCGGCGGTCTGGTCTCCTTCTGGATGGATAACGCGCACCCGCACGATATCGCTGCGATTCTGAATGAGGATGGGATCTGTGTGCGTGCCGGGCATCATTGTGCACAACCCCTGCACGATCGCTTCTGTATTCCGGCGAGTGCGCGCGCCAGCTTCTATATCTACAATGATAAGGACGATGTGGACGCCCTGATGGCGGCATTGCACAAAGTTGTGCGTTTGCTGGGGCGCCGGTAAGGCGAACGTCAAGGCCGCGGCCACGGCCACGGAGACAGATTTTCATATGACAGGAGAACTCTATGAGCCAGGATCTTTATCGTGAGCAACTTCTGGATCATTACCATAACCCTGATAACTACGGCAAGCTGGAGAATCCAGATGTCGATATCGAAGCGGACAATCCTACATGCGGTGACCAGATTCATCTGACGGCGCGCCTGGACGTCGAGGGCAAGATTGCCGAGGTGATGTTTGAAGGGCAGGGGTGTGTCGTGAGTATGGCGGCTTCATCAATGTTTACCGGGGAGGTGATCGGCAAGACGCCTGAGGAGATTGCATCCATGGGTCTGGCCGATATTCAGGAGATGATGGGGGGGGTGAAGCTGAGTATGGGCCGCGTCAAGTGTGCCTTGCTCGCACTCAATGCCATGAAGCAGGGGCTTCAGGACGCCGGCAAGATGTGAAAGCTTTACATATCGATAGACAGAGGAACGCGCCCGGGTTACCCCCGGGCGCGTTCTTGATGCCGTGGTGTATGAGCTACCTGAACCCTTGATCCGGCTCCGCAGGTGCCTCAATCTTGACGGGCACGGCTTCAGGGATGATGTTTTCGATGTCGACCTCGCCGGGCACAGTCACACTGGGCGTGATGACATACTCACCCATCGCCAGCCCCGCCAGGTCCAGGCTCACCTCGATCTCTGAGATGTCCAAGCTTTCCATCACTGCCAAGGGTCCACTCAAAATGACGACGACGGAGTCGGGCCCCACGGTCGCCTGGAACCCGCCGGTCAGGCCTTTGATGGTGGGCGTGAGCTCCAGCGTGAGCCCACTACGGATCACCTCTACCGTCAGCGTCACGGTGACCTCGGGGCCAGGCGGCTGGATCATCGAGAGCCCCTCCAGCATCTGGAGGCTAACTCGCGCGGTCAGGGTCTGCGTGATGCCCTCCAGGCTGATAGGCACCGTCTGCAGGTAGTTGACAGATCGGACCACATCCGTTCTGCCGAATACCTTTACGACGGGTGGATCGAACTCCAGGTTGGCGACTCGGTATCCGGTAGCAGGCTGTCCCTCAAGTGGCCCAACTGTGACCGGGATATCACGGATGAAGCCCAGCTGCTCGACAGGGATGTTGACCGTGACTGACTTGGGCACGACACTGACTTCCGGAACCCTGTTCTCATTCTCGTCCAGAAGCTTGGGTTCGAAGTCACCCCTCAGGCTGCTCTGCCGCCCTTCAACGGACACTGATACCTCGGCTTTGACGACCTGGCGTACCAGGGGTTCTGGTCCTTGGACGCGCAGTGTCTGCGGCGCGACCTCGACGGGATCGGATCGGAATCCCATCGCCGGTGTTCCCTGAACCCGGATCACGACCGGGATCTCCTTCTCGGCGATCTGCTCCACAATCAGCTCAACTGTCTCGGGGTTCACGCTCTGGACATCCGCCGGCCGTGCGCGAACTTCGACCGTGACAGGGATCTCCTGGGTGCCGGTATGTACGCCGGTGAGATCGATG
>CAZEXX010000054.1:5421-16320 GCA_964516885.1 uncultured Anaerolineales bacterium
CCCTGCGAAAATGCCGCGAACTGATTCTGGCCGGGACCGACGACTGCGGCGAACTGATCCGGCATATGCGGGACATCCTCGGTCGTTCGGCCATAAGCAAGCCGGAATATATCAATATCGTCGATGCCGAGACTCTGCCAGACGGACTCCGGGGCCCTGATCTCGACCCTAACTTTCGGGCTGTCGGCGCCGTAAGTCGTCATGGTTTCTGGGAGCCCGCGGAACTCAATGGGAATAGAAGCGCTGAAGGTGTCCACGCGCGTTGGGTCCTCTGTCTCTATGGCGACTGCCCAGAAGAAGAAGGCCAGCAGCAGAGACAGAATCATCAGGCCTAGATTTTGCCTTATCCAGCGACTCACGGTGTCGTCCTCAATCCAGATCTCCGGTAGTGTGTCATCGTACGAGACGTCGGAGCCATGTGAGTGGTCCGTTTCCGCGGCGTTGGCGGGGAATCAGGAAGGCACGGAGAATGGATTCCAGCCGCTTTGTATCGATGTCGCGGATGATGCGACCGCTATGGGTAAGTGAGACAGCGCCGCGCTCTTCCGAGACTACCACGGCCACAGCATCGGCGTCCTCGGTAATGCCCAGGGCCGCGCGGTGGCGCAAGCCCAATTCTCGATCCGCCAAGAAGGCGGACGTGAGTGGCATCACACAGGCTGCCGCCGCTAACCGCCCCGCGCGGATGATGATGGCGCCATCGTGGAGGATCGCATGATGATCGAAGATCGTCAGGAGCAGTTCCGACGTGATCTCGGCATCGATCTGGACGCCGGTCTCAATGTATTCCTGCAGCCCTGTGTGCCGCTCAAAGACAATCAGTGCGCCTACGTTGCGCTCAGCCATAAGCTCTGCCGCCTCGGCGACAGACTCAATGGTGGCGACCAAGCGTTCGGTCTCCTTTTGAGAGAGGATCAATACGCGCCCGCGCCCCAGTTGTTCCAATGCACGCCGTAGCTCAGGCTGGAAGATCACGGGAATGCCCACCAAGAGCGCCGGGAGCAGCTGTTCGACCAGCCATGAGAAGGCCCGCAGTTCGATAAGCCGGGTCAAGGTCGCCAAAGTGATCAAGAGCACGGTGATCCCTCGGACGAGCGGAACGGCGCGTGTCCCTCGGATTGCATAGAAGATCCAGAAGAACAGGAATGCAACCAGCAAGATATCCAGGACATCGGTCCCGGACAGTCGTTGGATCAACCAGTCTGGATTCCACATAGGTCAGGACTCGCGTGCTGGAGGCTCCCGTTGGGCCATTTCCCGGTAGAGATCCGCGTACGCCGCTTCATTCGGAGGGTGCAAGGCCAGAATCGCCTCGATGGTTCTGATAGCCCCTTCCCTGTGCCCTGCCTCCAGCTGTAAGTCTCCCAAGATATCCAGGTGCTGCAACGCCTGGTCTCGTTTGCCCAGATTGAGATAGAGTTGTGCGATTCTGGCCCTCAGCGGGATGCTGTCAGGTTGGCTCTCGATGAGGTCCTCCAGGACGGTCAGCGCCTTGGTCATTTTGTTACTCGTCAGATATCGCTTGATCAGTTTGTCCAATGCCTCAATACCAAGACGGGAGTGTCCCGTGCGCGGATAGAGACGGAACAATGCCAGGTGCGCGCGCTCGTCGTCAGGCGATATGCGCAGGATCTCTTCATTGTCTTTGATGGCTTCGGACCAATCCAAGCGCTGTACGTCCAGGTCCGCCATCCGGTAGAGAATGCGGATCTGCCACCCCTTCTCTGGGTTGCCGCGCGGAGCCAGCCGGAAGGCCTCATCGTAGATCTCGCGGGCCCGGTCAGGTTGCGCCAGTTGGTAGTAGGCATCGGCGGTATAGAGGTATTGCTGCAATGCGTCATCAATTCTGCCGTGCTGGATGAGCAGCTCCACGACGCGGTGGTGAACAGCGATGTCCAGCGGCGAGATCTCCAGGATCAGCTCGTAGGTGGCTAACGCCTGGGGAACTTGCCCCCGGATCTCGTAGGTCTTCGCGATGGTCTCAAACTTCTCGATCGCTTCATCGATATTGCCGTTGTCGCGCAGCACAACGCCGAGCAGATGATGCAGGGGAAGGTAGTAGGGCGTGGTGCTCATCGTATGGAAGATTTCCTCCAGCGCCGAGTAGAAATGGTTGCGGCGGTGATACTCCAGGGCCATAGCGATGGAGCGGAGGATTTCCTCCGACCCAGGAATGCTGATCAGCTCGGCCAGGCTCAGGACTGTGCCCATCCGCGCCAGCTCATCCAGCCGCTTGCGTGCTTTGATGGCGCTATCTTCCCACCCCCGCTGCCCGAGGAAGTCCACGAGCATCTGGCTGACCTGCTGCGCCTGTTGAGGTTCCCCGGTGTTGACCAGGCTCTGCGTGAGACCTTCATAGACTCTGATCAGATCGTCCACGTGCTCACGCTCGATAGTGGCGACATCCACGACCTTTACAGCTTCCAGGAAATGCTTCAAGGCTTCCTGGAAGTCACCCTTGGCCTGGTAACATTCACCTAGAGAGTAGTGACTACCCAGCACATACTCGGCGTCGGTGAGTGAAGCTTCGAATTGCTCGATCGCCAGATCGAAACGCATCCGTTCCTTGTGCAGTAAGCCCAGGTTGAAATGGATCGACGACATGGACACACCCGCCTCCAGGAGCCGGGTGTAGTCCTTGATGGCTGAGTCAACTTCGCCGCGTGTCTGAGCATCAACCGCACGTCCGATCAGCAGATCAATCTGTATGGGAGAGCTCGACTGGAGCGCGGAGCGATCCTCGGCGAAGATCGACTCGGCGAGCTTTGCCAACGCACGCTGGCGGGCGATCTCGACGGGTGTCCCGGCCTCATCCTCGATCTCCACCTCCGTCAAGTCTACGTCATAGACGGTCTCTTCCTTTGAACCGATCGGAGGCGGCTGCGGGATAGCGCGATTGCTCTGGAGCAAGATCACCATCTGCCCGATTCTCGGACCGTGCGGCATGTACTGCTGCATCTGGCGACACAGCGCGATGGCTTGATCTCGCCGGTCGTGCTGGTACAGGTATGCCAGCCAGAGAGTCGCCAACACGGCTTGGTGCGTTTGGTCTTGCGCCTGGTAGATCTCCAGCAGCTCAGACCAGACGGCTGCGTCGTTGGGAGAGAGGCGGACCGCTGCCTCCAGGGTAGAGGTCCGTTTGGTGGTCAGGTCTTGCTGTGCATAGCGCTTAGCGGCTTCACGGTAGATTTCGGCCGCGCGTTGAGGGTACCCCTTGCCTTCCAATATCTCTGCTCTGCGTTCGTAGGGGCCAGGGTCTTCCGGCGTCAGTTGTGACAGGTGTTCATAGACTTCCAGGGCCTCGTCGAGGTCCTTGTTGTTGTACAACGCCCAGGCAAAGCCGATCAGGGCAGAATCGTTGTCCGGAAACTCCGCGAGGGCCAGCCGGTAGGAGCTCACCGCATCATCCCAACTCTCTGCCCAGACGAAGTCATTGGCTCTCTGGGTCGCCTCCTCAAAACGCAAGCGATTTCCTGCCATGGTCACCCTTTCAGCGATCCAATTCTATTGAGATACTAGGGGCTGAGGTGCAGCCGGATCTCTGGTTCTCTATGCGGCATCCATCACCCAGACCAGCACAGCCTTCTGTGCGTGCAGCCGGTTCTCGGCTTGGTCAAACAAGACAGAGTGGGGCCCGTCGGCGACGGCATCTGTGATCTCCTCACCCCTATGGGCGGGCAGGCAGTGCATCACTATGACGTCGTCTTTGGCGTGTTCCAGCTGGTTGTTGTCAATACGGTAGGGCGGGAAGATCTCGCGCCGCTTCTGAGCTTCTTCTTCCTGTCCCATCGAGGTCCATGTATCCGTGTAGATCACATCCGCGTCGGTGGCTGCCTCAGTAGCATCGTAAGTAGCTGTTACCTTGGCCCCGGTCTGAGCCGCAATCCGCTCACCGATGGCCCATACCGCCGGATGCAGCTCGTAGCCCTTGGGGGTCGCAATAGTGAAATCCATACCCAGCAAGGCAGCGCCAAAAAGCAGGGAGGTCGATACGTTGTTGCCGTCGCCCAGGTAGGCGAGTTTCCGTCCTCTTACCTCGCCCTTGTGCTCCAGGATTGTCAGGAAGTCAGCCATGCCCTGGCAGGGGTGCGCATAGTCCGACAGGCCGTTGATGACGGGGACTGTGGCGTACTTGGCCAACTCGACGATATCATAGTGGCTGAAGACCCTGGCCATCACGACGTTGACATAGCGTGACATGACCCGTGCGACGTCGGCAACGCTCTCGCGCTTGCCGAGCTGAATCTCAGAAGGCGAGAGGTAAAGACCATTTCCTCCGAGATGCAGCATCGCCACATCGAAGGAGACTCGGGTACGTAGGCTGGGCTTCTGGAAGATCATCCCCAGGATCTTGTTCTCTAGATAGGGCTTGCCTTCTTCAGCCTGCCACTCCTGCTTGATCTGAATTGCGAGATCCAGAATGGCACGCATCGTCTCCGGACTGAGGTCAGCCAACGTGAGGAAGTGCTTCATCTCTGATACCTCCTGGATGGGGTCGTTTTGAGTCCGCTGGGGCCGTGCTCAAGTGAGGTCCAATGTCATCTTGCCTCGCTTGCCCTGGCGAGATCGTCCATCACTGCGCGTGTCCTGTTGTAGACTCGTTCGCAGGTAGTATACCACGAAGGGATGATCGAGGAAAAAGCCGGGGAAAGGCCCTCCGGCGTCGCTCCACGGTTGTGCCCAATTCCTGCGAATGCTATACTGAGTTATCATGTTCGCATGCGTGAAGACAAGGAGGTCCTATGACTGAAGCAAAGCTCACTTGGATTGAGGACGAGTTGACGTCCTTGAAGGAAAGCGGATTGTTCATCAACCTTCGGGTCATTGATTCGGCGCCCGATGCGTGGATGCAGGTAGACGGTAAGTGGGTGCTGAATCTCTGCACCAACGACTATCTGGGCCTGGCAAATGATGAGCGTTTGGCACGCGCTGCCAAGCAGGCGGTTGATGACTTCGGCGTTGGCCCCACGGCTGTGCGCTCCATCGCCGGGACGCTCTCACTTCACATTGAGCTGGAGAAGGCTGTTGCGGCTTTCAAGGGTGTGGAGGATGCGCTCTATGTGCAGAGCGGGTTCGTCGCCAACCAGGCCGCGCTGTCCCCGCTGGTCAGCCGTGAGGATGTGATTTTCTCCGATCGCCTGAACCATGCCAGCATTATCGACGGCGCGCGGCTCAGCCGTGCCAAGATTGTGGTCTACGAGCACGCCGACACCGTTGATCTTGAGGCA
Source organism: uncultured Anaerolineales bacterium (assembly GCA_964516885.1). Lineage (GTDB taxonomy): Bacteria > Chloroflexota > Anaerolineae > B4-G1 > SLSP01 > PWVB01. The sequence continues at coordinate 10,650 of CAZEXX010000054.1, forward strand.
AAGGTGAAGGAGTATCTGCCGCAGTACCGGCGTGGTCTGGTGGTGACGGATGGTGTCTTCTCTATGGACGGCGACATCGCCCCCCTGGACAAGATCTACGCGGTGGCCGAGACGTATGGGCTGATGACCATGGTCGATGACGCTCACGGTGAGGGCGTTCTTGGCAGGGGTGGACGCGGTATCGTGGATCACTTTGGGCTTCACGGGAAGTTCGATGTCGAGATCGGCACGTTCTCCAAGGCGTTTGGCGTCGGCGGCGGCGTGGTCGCCGGCAAAAAGGTCATCGTCGACTATCTACGGCAGAAGGCTCGCCCGTTCTTGTTCTCCAACGCTGCCACTGCTGCGGATACGGCGGGCTGCCTGGCGGCAGTCAAGGTGCTCTCGGAATCCACTGACTTGGTGGACCGTCTATGGAAGAACACGGACACCTTCAAGTCGGTGATGAAGTCACTGGGCTTTGATATCGGCAACAGCGTGACGCCGATCACGCCGGTGATGCTGGGGGACGTCAAGTTGGCCAAGAGCTTCAGCCAGCGGTTGTTTGATGAGGGTGTCTTCGCAATGGCATTGGGTTTCCCCACGGTCCCCCAAGGCCTTGCTCGGATTCGCGTTATGGTCTCTGCGGCGCTCTCTCAGGACGATCTGGATTACGGTCTCGAGAAGTTCGAGAAGATTGGCAGAGAGTTGGGTGTGATCCAGTCTCCCAGAGATGCCTCCGCCGGGGCATCTTTCGGGGTCTCAAGGCGCTAGACGCTGCAGAAGACGAGCCACCGCGAACCCCTTGGGTTGGGCACGTCTCTACAACGGCGGGTTCGCGATCATTCAAGTGGCCGTTATCTAATGGCCTGATCGATCGCGCGTTGCACTGCGTCATAGCTTGCCGGTAGTTCTACCGGCGAGTTTTTGTGTCGAGACACTACGTCGGGGAGTGTGTTCTCGTGATAGCCAACCTTGAAGTCGGTGAACTTGAGCCCGTGCGCTGTGGAGATGACGATGACACTGTCGTCACGCTTGATCTCGCCACGCTCTGCCATCTTGAAGAGTACGCCAAGTGCTACTCCAGTGTGGGGGCACGAATACATACCGGTGCGATCGGCGCGCGCCGCCGCGTTGGCCAGCTCGTCCTCGGTGACCTGTTCCACAATGCCGTCAAAGGCCCCCAGCGTCTTGACCGCACGTTCATAGCTTACCGGGTTCCCGATCTGGATGGCGCTGGCCAGGGTCTTCTTGGCCTTCACTGGTTTGAATTCTTTGAAGCCGGTCTGGTAGCTCTGGTAGAGCGGGTTGGCGTTGACCGCCTGGGCACACGCGATGCGCGGCAGCTTGTGGATCATCCCGAGTTCCTTCATCAACAGGAAACCTTTGCCCAGGGCGCTGACGTTGCCGAGATTCCCCACGGGCATCACGATCCAGTCCGGTACCTGCCAATCGAACTGTTGCACGATTTCGAAGGCTACGGTTTTCTGCCCTTCCATGCGGAGCGCGTTCATTGAGTTCGCCAGGTAGATGGTAGGATCCTGGGTGATCTGCTTGACGATGTCCATACAGCCGTCAAAGTCCGTGTCCAGGGCCAGCACGAGCGCGTTGTTGGCGATCGGTTGAATGAGTTGGGCGGTGGAAACTTTGCCTTTTGGCAGCAAGACCACGGCAGGGATACCTGCTGCAGCCGCGTAGGCGGCCAGGGCGGCTGAGGTATCGCCGGTCGAGGCGCATGCGACGGCGCGGATTTGCTTTCCATCGGCCATCATCTGCCGCACGACTGAGACTAGCACCGTCATGCCCAGATCCTTGAACGATCCCGTGTGACTGTTGCCACAGAGCTTTATCCAGAGGTTGGGTACGCCGATTTCGCTGCCCAACCGCTCTGCCCAGAAGCAGTTCGTGTGGCCCTCATAGACGGATACTATGTTCTCATTGTCGAGCTCGGGGCAGACGAACTCCTTCTTGCCCCAGACACCGCTGCCGTAGGGCCATTCCGTTGTGCGCGTCCGGCGTTCGAAGAGCTGCATCCAGGCGGCGGCGCTGCGATCTTTCAGGGCCTCAACGTCGTGCTCCACGTCCAGCAGTCCGCCGCAATCTTCGCAGCGGTAGACGACGTCGAAGATCGAATACCGCCGACCGCAACCGCGAATACATTCCAGCCAACTACTGTAGCCCATACTCTCTCCCTTCTCGTTGGATTCGGGCAGCCGCCGGCTAACTAAAAGCTAGCGAGTCCGTTTCTCATGTCGGGGTGACTGCGTATTGGTGCCGGGGTTGTCCCTCCAGGGACTTAGCCTTCTTCCAGATATGGCCGGCGCAAGCCCCAGAGTCAGGGTTCGTAGGTCGGCTCTATGGGCTACCAGGGCCCAGACTGCTAGGCCGGTCTCCAGAAGCATCCGTGGAGTGTCAGTTAGGGAAGCCCAGAGTGTGGCCATTAGGCCTTCGGATATCGGGAACTCGTAGGTGACCAGCGGATAGAGCCACGGGACGACGTTATTGATATCGCACACCAGGTGCGATAGGTAGCCCAAGGCCCAGCTTGTCGCAGCGCGTTTTCCCCACAGAATCAGCACCACGCCGGATGTGATGAGAGCTGCCAACAGCGTGTGTCCCCACATCCGTCCGTTGTCAGTCAGGCCGAGCGCGTAGTGTGTTGTCTTGTCGAGTATATCCGGGAAGACGGCTGCCGCCATCACCGGGACGAACGCCGCTTTGACATAGCGGTGTTCCAGGGCAGATACGGCCAGGTGTCCAAATAGCATGCGATCGTTCTTGGGTGAGCCTGTTAGCTGCGTTTTGTCGCCAGAGCAAGCAGGCCCAGCGCCAGGAGGGTAAACTCCAGCATAACGTCGGTCTGGTTCTCCGCGAAATGGCGGAGGATCTCGACAAAGCCCGCCGATTGCTCGAAGGTATACGTCTTGAATGGATACCACCAGGGTACCGGTCCTTCACTGTCGGCCAAGAGATGTCCCAGATAGCCCAGAAGCCAATCGCGGGCTGCGCGTCGTCCTGCGAGCACTCCGACCAGCATCGTTGATGCCACAACGCCGAGCGCTGTGTGCCCCCACATTCGCCCGCTGGGGGTCACCTGGAGCACTTGGCACAGCGTCTTGTCGAGCGCGTCGGGAAAGAGCCCTCCGGCCATAATGGGTACTAGCTCGGCATCCAGATAGCGGTGCTGCAGCAGGGCGATGCCGATGTGGCCGATGAGCATCTAGTCCGCGTCCCCGCCGGCGCCCAATGCGTGCGTCTGCGTTCGGTGGATCGCCTGATACCCTTGCTTGACCAGCGGATCGGCGGGAATGGATGCTTCGTCGGGCTTATCAGAGAGACCGAAGAGCAGCGCCCCTTGGGCTTGCCACGTGAGTGCACGCTCGCGTACTTCTTGGGTGATCACAATCTCCTGATCCAGCCGTGCCACGATATCCGCGTCGCCCGCTGGTTTGCCCATCCGACTGACCGTCATCCGGTACTCATTGTAGCGGAAGGCTTTGAAAGGTGTGGCCTCGCCGGCGCGGACGCGGCTGTAGATGTCCGCGTGGAGCCGGCCCAAGCTGTCCGGCAGCTCCCGGACCCTTGCCTCCACCAAACCCAGGAACTCCGTGAAGCAGCTCAGCTTCCCGCTCCGGATATCATCGACCACATCGTCAAGCGTGAACAAATCGCTGCCCAAGATCAGGCAGAGATAGGCGAGATAGTCCTGGTTGTCGGTGGTGAAGGGATGGAACTCGGTTTCATTGAGCAGGTTGTAGCTGCTGTCGAACCCCGTCGTATCAAAGGCGACCCCCAGCAAATCCTGGACTGTCTGTCGGACGGCCTCAAGGCGCGCCGCATTGATCACATGGTCGTTGCGGCCGCGTGCGCCCAAGGTGGTCTTGTCCAGGTCGAGGACGATGGCTGTGTGGGCGTCAAAGGTGACGCCTTGTTCCCGGCAGTATGACTCGAAGTCCTCCAGCATTAGCCAACGGTTGGCCAAGTAGAGCGTGAGCCCGCCCTCGTGTGCTACCTCAACCTTGGCCGGCTGGCCCTGCTTCTCTGAGCCGATGAAGGCGATTCCTGGCCAGCCGCCAGCCAAGCATAGGTTGGTGAACGCTGTGCCATCATTCAGGCGTGTGTCTCCCACGTAGATCAGCCGCTGGATGGCCGCGTCGCCACCGTCCAGGGCGCGAGCGTAGCGTAGGAGAGTGGCCATCACCCGGGCGTAGTTGGGCTCGCTCTTGCGCGGTATCGGTGTCGCGTTGATACCCAGGAGGGCGGCGATATCGGCGAAGGCCGGCAGCCGTTCATCCATAGGCTGTAGGTTGCGATAGACGATGTTGTCGCCAAGGAAGGTTGAGATCGAGGTTAGCCCGTAGTTTTTCATGGCCCGTCTTTGTTCCTATACGTAACCTTTGGCGACGAGCAGTTCGGCGTTCAAGATGGCGCCGCTGGCCGCACCTCTGAGTGTGTTGTGTACTACCGTGGTCATCCGCAGGTCCAGGATTGGGCACGTACGGATGCGACCGACACTCACGGCCATGCCACCGGCTGCGTCGCGATCACGGCGTGGCTGTGGACGGTCGGGCTCGGTTCTCACGAAGATCAGGCGGTACGGCGAGCTTGGCAGGTCGCCGCAGACCGGCTTGTAGGCACGCAGGATCTCCGTTGCCTCCTCCGGTGTGGGAGAGCGATCGAATCCCACCGACAGGCTCACTGTATGCCCGTCCAAGACCGGTACGCGGTTGGCGTGACCACTTACCAAGAGGTCCGGCATCACGATTTTCTCACCGCTGAAGGTGCCGAGCAGCTTCTGCAACTCCTGCTGTAATTTTTCTTCCTCCCCTGGGATGTAGGGCACAATATTGCCCAGAATGTCGAGCGCCGACACACCCGGGTAACCGGCTCCTGAAGTGGCCTGCATGGAGGTCATAAACACCTTGCGTAGACCGAAGGCTGCGTGGAGCGGTTTGAGCACCATGGCGGGGCCGGTGATGGTGCAGTTGGGACTGGTCACAATGAGCCCCGCCCATCCGCGCCTCGCTCTTTGATGGCCCACAAGTGCCACGTGATCTCCGTTGATCTCCGGAATAAGGAGCGGCACGTCTGGAACATTGCGGTAGGCGGAAGCATTCGAGCATACTATGTAGCCGGCTCTTGCGAAATCCGGTTCCATCTCCCGGGCAATACCTGAGGGCAGGGCCGAGAAGAGGATGCGTGCAGGTAGGTTGGGCTCCAGAGGCAGCACGGTCTGATCGGCAATGTCCGCGGGCGGGTCGCCGGGGATCACCCAACGGCAGGCATCGACGTAGGGCCGCCCCGCACTGCGTTCAGAGGCGGCAAGTGCGGTGACCTCGAACCAGGGGTGGGCGGTTAGTAGCTGTACGAAACGTTGCCCGACGGCACCTGTAGCGCCCAGGATACCGACAGGGATCCTCTCACGCTGCGACATGGTTGATCACCTCGCAATGGATTTGCCGAACGGCCTGTTTGGCCTGTGCGCTGTTGACGACCAGAGAGATGCTGCACTCGGAGGATCCCTGCGCGATGGCGATGATGTTGATCTCCTGAGCTGACAGCGCGGTGAACAGCCGTGCCGCAACACCCGGTGTGCCGCGCACGCCGGCGCCCACAGCTGTTATGATGACAATGTTGTCTACCGACCGGACGCGCTCGATGTCTCTGCGGCTCAACTCCAGGGTAAGCTCCTCTT
>CAZEXX010000055.1:0-4693 GCA_964516885.1 uncultured Anaerolineales bacterium
GCTACGAGGCGGGCGGCCTCCCGGCACTGCATCATCGCGTGCCGTTCTCGCCTGACGACGCCGGATCCCGCGAGGTATGCCCGCAGATGCTTTCGGAACCAGCGTACACCATAGTCATCCCCGTAATGCTCGACCATCATCCCCAGATGCTCCACAATCACTGGCACGCGCCCGGACCAGGGCAACGACAGCCCGTCGATGCCCTGGAAAATCCAGGGATTGCCGATCGCGGCGCGACCTATCATCACGCCATCACATCCAGTCGCATCCAGAATTCGATCCACATCCTCGGCTGTCTTGACATCGCCGCTCGCCAGCACCGGTATGTCAAGAACCTGCTTGACGTGAGCGATGGCATCCCAGTCGGCTTCGCCGGTGAAGCCTTGTTCCGCGGTCCGTCCGTGGACGGCGATGAGCCTAGCTCCGTTGTCGGCCATAGCCCGGGCCACATCCACATAGTTCCGGCTCACGTCATCCCAACCCAGCCGGATCTTGCCGCTCACCGGCACCGACAGAGCACGACTCAACCCTGCGAAGATCTCGCCCACCTTCGCAGCGTCCTGCATAAGTGCGGCCCCGGACCCCGACTTGAGGACCTTGGGCTTGGCACACCCCATGTTGATATCGATCATCGCCATACCCAGGGGCTCGATCGCCCGTGCCGCGGCCTCCAGGATATCGCCATCTCCGGCGAAGAGCTGGACGACCACAGGGTGTTCCTCCGGATGCAGGGCCAGCATCGCCTCGGTTCGGGGGGAGCCAAGCGTCCGTGGACTGTAATAGATCGATTTGGCCGACAGTAACCCTGTGTAGACCAATGACGCACCGAACCGCCTGCATAGCAGACGGAAGGGCAGATCGTTGTAGCCGGACATCGGCGCCAACACGACGCGTCCCGAAACCGTCGTATCCCCAATGGTGAAGCCACCATTCGTCATCAGACTCTTATCATCGCACATATTGCACATATTCTACCACGCGCAGCGGGCTGACCAAGGACCAGGGCGTACGCATCTTTGACGAGGGTCTTGTAGAGACGTCCCGGTGGGACTTCTTCCGCGCTGACGCACGCTGGCAGACACTGGCTGTGCGCCTCAGAAGGCGTAGCACACGAGAAGACGTGCCGGTGGCACGTCTCTACGATGGCAGACCACGGCGTCAGGTGCCCCGTCGGTCCGCTGAAGCTGAGTGGCGGCCCAGATGCGTACACCCTGGTCCAGGACCCTTGGCAGACCAAACAGTCAAAACGGGGGCAGTTCCCGAAGCTGGGAACTGCCCCCGTCAACAGACAGCCCTGTGGCCGTAGTCTACTTGGCCTTAACCTCAATCACCTTTGGCCTTGCCCGCTCCAGTTTCGGCAGAATAACCGTCAATACGCCCTTGTCGAACTTGGCCTCAGCCTGATCGGCATCGACCGGCACATTGATCGTCACCGAACGGCTGAACCGTCCATAGGGGCGCTCCTGGAACAGATAAGTCACGTTCTCCAGCGGGGCGCGGAGTTCCCCCTTGATCGTCAGGACATCGTCCTCCATCACGATCTCCACGTCATCGGGATTGAGCCCCGGTACCGCCGCAGTGATCACGAGCTCTTCATCCGTCGTGTAAGCATCGAGGGGCAATCGCATCACGCGCTCCTCCGGCCGCACCATCTGGGTGAACCGGTATGGTAACCAGCTATCCTCCATCAGCCGCGACATCTCCCGACGCAGTGAATAGAGCTCCTCAGCAGGATTCCATCGTAGAATCGTCATCTCCTATTTTCCTCCAAGACATCGATCTGGCATCTCATCCTACTTCTATGTATACCCTACCAGGATTAGAACCACATATGCAGAAGATAAGAATTCCGCTGAAATCCGGTTGACAAGTGCCCATAGTTCGAGTAGAATGGTTGTCGTGGTGACAAACACGATTTCCAGCACAGCATTCGAGGGTTTGAAGAAGCCGGACCTCTAGGTCCGGAATTTCGTGCTGAAAGCAACCAACACACCGGCCCTAGCCTGCAAGCTAGGGCCGGTTTTTCTTGTTCTTAGCATCTGATCCAAGAGGAAACAGTGAACCACATGATCACAGCTGACCAGAGCACCATCTGTCACGCCGAGCACCTAGACGGGTGCCGCAACGAGTGCCGCGACGGCATGAAGTGCAAGCGCAGCAAGCCGGACCTTGGGTCTGGATAGCTCTGCTTGGGACCCCAACATCGGTCACAACGCCGGCTTCCAGCCCCAGAGCTGAAGCCGGCGCTTTTATTGTCCATCCGTAGGGAATCAACCAGGGAAAGAGGGTAGAGGGAAAAGCGATGCCGCTAGAAAACTTCCATATCATCGAGTCCACATTGAGAGAGGGTGAGCAGTTCGTCGGCGCCAGTTTCACGACAGACCAGAAGATTGAGATCGCGCACCTGTTGGACGACTTCGGCGTGGAGTGCATTGAGCTGACGACCCCAATGGCTTCACCGCAGAGCTTCGAGGACGCGCGCACCATCGCCGATCTGGGTCTGCGCGCCAAGATCCTGACGCACACGCGTTGTCGTATCGACGATGCTCAGAAAGCCATCGACACCGGCGTCGACGGCGTCGACGTCTTGATCGGCACGTCCTCGATGCTGCGCCGCTTCAGCCACGGCAAAGACATCGACCAGATCGTCGATATGGCGTTGACAGTCGTCGACTACATTCAGAGCCAGGGGGTGGAGGTCCGCTTCAGCACAGAGGACTCCTTTCGCAGCGTTCCCGAGGACATCTTCCGTGTCTACGAAGCCGTGGATGCCATCGGCGTGAATCGCGTGGGCATCGCCGATACCGTGGGCGTCGCGACACCACGCCAGGTCTACGAGTTGGTAGGCAGCTTGCGCCGGCGTGTCTCCTGCGATATCGAGTTCCATGGCCACAACGATTCGGGGTGTGCGATTGCCAATGCCTTCGAAGCACTGGATGCTGGTGCGACCCACGTCGATACCTCCGTCTTGGGTATTGGGGAGCGCAACGGCATCACGCCCCTCGGCGGGCTGATTGCGCGGCTCTACGCAACAGATCCAGCATTGGTGGAGAAATATGATCTCCCGGGCCTGCGCCGGATTGACAGCACCGTGGCCCAGATGGTCGGCGTCGACATCCCCTTCAACAACTACATCACGGGCATCACGGCCTTCACTCACAAGGCAGGTATCCACGCCAAAGCCATCCTCAACAATCCGGAGACCTATGAGATCCTGAATCCCCAGGCGTTCGGCATGACCCGCTACGTCAGCATCGCCCACCGGCTCACCGGCTGGAACGCCATCAAGAACCGGGCTGAACAACTCGGGCTAACCCTGAGCGACACAAAACTCAAGGAGATCACGGTGCACATCAAGGCACTGGCGGACGAGAAACGGATCTCATTGAGCGATGTCGACGGCCTGCTGCGTCGCTGGGCGAACGGGAACGGCGCGCAAGCCACGCGACCTGCAGTCAGCGATCAGCGATCAGCGGTCAGCAATCAGCGAGAAGCTCTTGAGAACAAGAACATAGAGTAAGCAGTATTGGCTGAAAGCTGATAGCTGAAGGCTGACCGCTCATAGCTCACACAAGGAGAGACCTATGCACCAGACACTCAGCGAACAGATTCTGTCCCACGCCGCGGGACATAGCGTACGTGCCGGCGAGCTGGCCGTCGTCGAGGTCTATCGGGCGATGACAATTGATTCCATCGCCCCCGAGGTGATCGACGTGCTGCACGACCAGCTCGGCGTGACCCAGATCCCCTACCCTGAACGGTGCGCGATCTTCATCGACCACGTCGCGCCGGCCTCGAATGTCGCGACGGCCGAAGGCCAGGTCCGCGCCCGACGCTTCGCCAAAGCGCAGAACATCCAAGCCTTCTACGATGCCGGGCGCGGCATCTGCCACCAACTGATGGTCGAAGAGCACTTGATCGCCCCGGGCACGGTTGCCGTGGGGTCAGACTCTCACAGCACCACCTACGGCGCCGTCACGGCCTTCGGCACCGGGATGGGCACCACGGACATCGCCCTGGCGTTCGCCACCGGCCGGACCTGGCTCCGCGTCCCCGAGACCGTGCGCGTAGATCTGGATGGCGCACTGAGGCCCGGCACCGATGCTAAGGACATCGTCCTACATCTCCTGGACCGGGTGCGCGCTGATGGGTTCACCTACCAGGCGGTGGAATTCCACGGAGCGCAGGACCTCTCCCTTGGATCCCGTATGACCCTGTGCAGTATGACGACTGAGATGGGCGCCAAGGCCGGCCTGATCGCGCCGGACGCACAGACGAGCGCCTATGGACCGGTGCCTGACTGGCTCGCAGTGGACGACAACGCGGACTACTGTGACCGTATCGTGGTCGACCTCGGAGAGATCCAGCCTTGGGTGGCGTGTCCTCCACGCGTCGACAGCATCGCACCGGCCAGCAGCTTGAACGAGGTGCGCGTCGACCAGGTCTTCCTGGGCACCTGCACGAATGGCCGGCTGCAGGATCTGCACGCCGCGGCCGAGATCCTGAGAGGCAGAACCATTGCCCCTGACGTGCGGATGATCGTCATCCCGGCATCCCACAGTGTGCTGCAGGCCGCGACTGCGGACGGCACCTTGTCCACGCTGCTGGCCGCCGGCGCGACGATCGGCACGCCGGGATGCGGCCCCTGCATCGGACGCCATCAGGGCGTGCTGGGCTCCGGCGAGGTCTGCCT
>CAZEXX010000055.1:4793-6263 GCA_964516885.1 uncultured Anaerolineales bacterium
ACAGACCAAATCATCCCTGGCCGCTACTCGCCCTATATGACGTCCGAAGAGGCGCTGGCCGAGTATGCTTTCATTGAGTACCGGCCGGAGTTCGCGCCGAATGTGCGCCCCGGCGATGTGATCATCGCCGGCAAGAACTTCGGGTGCGGTTCGTCGCGAGAATACGCGCCGCGCGCGCTCCAGAAATGCGGTATCGCCGCGATCATCGCGCCGAGCTTCGCGCGCATCTTCTTCAGGAACGCCGTCAACTTAGGCATCCCACTGTTCGAGATGGATCTCACACTGCGCGCCGGCGAGCGGGCCGTCGTCGACGGCGCCGCGGTGCGACTTGATCTGGCGAATGCCGAACTGCACACGGATGACGCCACCTACAATCTACCCCAACCGCCAGCCTTCGTCGCCGAGGTCCAGGCTGAGGGTGGCATCGTGCCCTACTTCCTGCGCTACCACCACTTCCCGGGAGAGCACCATGGCTGACCGCCGGCTGCAGCTGTGCGTCATCGAGGGCGATGGCATCGGCCACGAGGTGATTCCCGCCGCGCTCGACGTCCTTGCCGCGACGGGGCTCGCCTTCGACGTCCGGCGCGCGGAAGCCGGATGGGCCTGTTTTCAGGCCCACGGCACGGCGCTGCCCGAAGCGACCCTGGAAGTCGCCCGGCACGCCGACGCCGTGCTCTTCGGCGCGGTGTCATCGCCCTCCCACAGGGTGGCCGGCTACAGCAGCCCGATCGTGGCGTTCCGCCGCAAGCTCAGCCTCTTCGCCAACCTGCGTCCCTCGGTCTCGTGGCCCATCCCCACGTCGCGCCCTGACGTCGATCTGCTGATCGTGCGCGAGAACAGCGAGGGACTCTATGTCCGGCGCGAGCACCGTGAGGGCGATCGGGCCATCGCTGAACGGCTGATTACGCGCGCGGGATCGGCGCGCGTGGTCCGTGTGGCATGTGAATGGGCACAGCGACGACGCCGGCACCTGACCATCGTGCACAAGGCCAACGTGCTACCCGAAACCTGCGGGCTCTTCCGCGAGACGGCTCTCGAAGTGGCGGCAGACTACCCCGATCTCACGGTGGAGGAGATGCTGGTTGACGCAATGGCAATGCGACTGGTCACACAGCCGGAACGCTTTGACGTGATCGTGACGACAAACATGTTTGGTGATATCCTCTCGGATGAAGCCGCGGGGCTGGTCGGCGGGCTGGGCCTGGCGCCCTCGGCGAATCTCGGCGCCACCCTGGCGCCGGCGCTCTTCGAGCCCGTGCACGGCTCCGCACCGGACATCGCCGGGCAGGGCATCGCCAACCCTTTGGCCGCATTCTTGAGTGTGGCAATGCTGCTGGACCACATCGGCAACCGGGAGAATGCCGCCAGGGTCCGTGCAGCCGTCACCGAGGTGCTCCATCACGGCCCCCATACACCCGATCTGGGAGGGAACGCGGGGACGACCGATCTCACAGACATGGTAGAATGGCA
>CAZEXX010000055.1:6363-12313 GCA_964516885.1 uncultured Anaerolineales bacterium
ACATGTTCGCAGAATGCCCTGAGTGTGGCGCGGAAGTTGAGTTGGTCGAGGATACCATCGTCAACGAGATCGTTGTTTGCCCAGACTGCGGCATAGAACTCGAGGTCGTGAACCTCGATCCGCCGACTGTCGCAGAGGCCCCGGAAGAAGAGGAAGACTGGGGAGAGTAGGTTTCGCGCCACCTTGTTCAGCAAGACTGGCCATATTGGAGGAGATTTGTGACACCCAAGGTAGGATTACTGCTCTCACGCATCCGCGTGGAGGAAAAACTGCTGATTGAAGCCCTGAACAGACGCGGCGTCGACTATGACACGATCGACGACCGGCGAGTGATCTTTGATATCCAGAACAACGGCTGGGACAACTACGATGTGATTATCGAGCGCTGCGTCAGCCACTCGCGAGCGCTCTATGCGCTTTTGCTCTTCCGCGACTGGGGGATTCCAACCGTCAACACCTATGAGGTCGCGGAGAACTGCGGCAACAAGCTGCTCACTACCAGCGCTTTGGTTCGGGCCGGCATACCGACACCGGTGGTCAAGGTCGCATTCACACCGCAGTCCGCGCTCGAAGCGATCGAAGAGATGGGCTATCCCGTGGTACTCAAACCCGGCGTGGGTTCGTGGGGACGCCTGCTATCCAAGATCAACGACCGCGAGGCCGCCGAGACCGTCTTGGAGCACAAACAGGTCCTCGGCTCGTACCATCACTCCATCTACTACATCCAGGAATACATCCATAAGCCGGGACGCGATATTCGAGCGTTCGTCGTCGGTGATGAGACCATATGTGCCATCTACAGAGACTCGGAGCACTGGATCACCAACACATCACGGGGCGGGAAAGCCAGCAACTGCCCGGTAACCCCGGAGTTGAACGAGCTGAGTCTCGCCAGTGCAAAGGCAGTCGGCGGCGGTGTGCTGGCTCTCGACATCTTCGAGGACCCGGATCGCGGCTTGCTCGTGAACGAGATCAACTATACAATGGAGTTCCGCAACAGCATCGACACAACCGGGGTTGACATCCCCGCAAAAGTAGTTGACTACGTGCTCGATGTGGCGAAAAACGGAGGGTAACAACGCAGGTTACAGGTTGAAAGTTGGCAAGTTTCGACCTCGTGATTTGCAGCGCTAGATCTATGTCTCATTATGATAGTAAGCGGGCGGACGCACTACTGACCGGTCTGGTTGAGCGCTACAGCCCCTCAACGCAGGAGCGGTCGGCGGTTGCGTTCCTGATGCAGCAGATGACGGACCTGGGATTCCAGGCCGAGATGGATGACGCGGGCAACGCCGTCGGCAGTCTGGGGGACGGACCAACGATGATCCTTCTCCTTGGCCATATCGACACGGTACCGGGATACATCAATGTGCGGCGTGAGGGCAGCCTGCTCTACGGACGCGGCACTGTGGATGCGAAGGGACCCCTGGCAACGTTTGTCGCAGCCGCAGCCGCAGCCGGACCGCTTCCCGGTAAACGGGTGGTCGTAGTAGGGGCCGTGGAGGAAGAGTCGGCAACATCAAGAGGCGCACGGTACCTGCTGGATCGACTCACTCCTGACACGGTAGTCATTGGCGAGCCCAGCGGGTGGGATCGCGTAACTGTGGGCTACAAAGGAAGGCTCCTGGTAGACTATACACTGCGTCGGGAGATCGGCCACACTGCCGGGCCCACCGGCAGTGTCAGCGAAGACGCCTTTGGCTTCTGGGCCGGCGTCCAAGAGTATGTCGCCACATATAACGAAGGGCAACGGCGTATGTTCAGCCGGCTCAGCCCGTCCCTGCGCGCGATGAACTCAGTGGGTGACGGATTCACCGAGACGGCAACCCTGACCATCGGCTTCCGTCTGCCGCCGGGATTTGACGCCGGCGCCCTGCGAAGTCGGCTCACAGAGCTGGCAGGTGATGGCCGGCTCCGGTTCAGAGGTCTGGAATCAGCCTACCACGCGCCAAAGAACACGCGCCTGGCCCGGGCCTTCGTCAGGGCGATTGACGCAGAGGGCAGCCGCGTGCAGTTCAAGGTCAAGAGTGGCACGTCGGACATGAACGTGGTGGGCCCGATCTGGCAGTGTCCCATCCTGGCGTATGGTCCCGGCAACTCGCAATTGGATCACACGCCGCGAGAGCATATCGATCTCGATGAGTACCATCGCGCAATCGCGGTGCTCAGGCGAGTGCTGGTCGAACTGTGAAAACGTTACATAGCCCTAGCGTTTGAATGCGTTTGAGGAGTGACCATGGAATCAAATCAGTACGACGTCGTCATCGTCGGCGCGGGACCGGCCGGCATCTTTGCCGCGCTGGAACTGAGCAAGAAACCAGGTCTGCGCATCGCCATCCTCGACAAAGGGCACGACATCGACCAGCGCCATTGTCCCATCCGGGAGGGCAGTCCCGTGTGCAAGCACTGCCAGCCCTGCGCCATCCTTGACGGATGGGGCGGTGCCGGAGCGTTTTCGGATGGCAAACTCACCCTCTCCCCGGCGGTCGGCGGACACCTGGCCGACATCCTTGGCAAAGAACGCACAGAGGAGTTGATCCGGCAGGCTGACACAGTCTACCGGAGCTATGGCGCGCCGGACACCGTCCATGGGATCTACACCGACGAGATCGAGCTGCTGGCCAAGAGGGCCTCCCTCGCTGCACTGCGCTTCATCTCCGTCCCCATCCGCCATATGGGCACGGAGCGCTGCGTCAGCATCATGCGCGGTATGCGCGACACTCTGATCGAGCGGGGCGTAGACCTGAAAATGCGCACACCGGCTGCAGAGATTCTCACCGAGAACGGCAAAGTGGTGGGCATCAAGACCAAAGCCGGCGTGGTGCTCGAAGCCCAGGCCGTCATCGTTGCGCCGGGGCGCGAGGGCGCCAGTTGGCTGGAGACAACGGCCAAGGCACTTGGATTGTCGCTGACCCGTAATCCCGTGGACCTGGGTATACGCGTTGAACTGCCGGCAGCCGTGATGGAACCGATCACGGATCTGGTCTATGAGTCCAAGTTCATCTACTACTCCAAGGCCTTCGACGACAGGATCCGCACGTTCTGTATGTGCCCCTATGGCGAGGTCAGCACCGAATTTGTCGGCGGCGTGATGACGGTCAACGGCCATTCCTTCGCCCATCGCAAGACGTCCAACACCAACTTCGCGCTGCTGGTCAGCAAGGACTTCACCGAACCCTTCGACGACCCCATTACCTACGGCAAGAGTATCGCACGGCTCGCAAACCTGCTCAGCGGTGGCATTATGGTCCAGCGGCTGGGTGACCTGGAATCGGGCCGACGCTCGACCCCCGAGCGTCTCTCACGCTCCATCGTGACGCCCACCCTGCCCAGTGCTACGCCCGGCGATCTCAACCTGGTCCTCCCCTACCGCTACATTGTCGACATCCTGGAGATGCTCCACGCGCTGGACGAGATCGCCCCCGGCGTCGCCTCGCGTCACACTCTGCTCTACGGCGTTGAGGTCAAGTTCTACTCCAACCGGCTCAAGCTCACGCGCGGGCTGGAGACCGAGGTCGAGAACCTTTTCGCCTGCGGTGATGGCGCCGGCATCACACGAGGGCTGATCCAGGCCTCGGCAGCCGGGATCGTCGCAGCACAATCCATTCTGAAGCGACTCAGCTCAACCACAATCACCTGACTCGGACATAAGCAGCTGGAAACTCAATCAAACGTCCAGACGTCACCCTGAGCGGAGCGAAGCGCAGTCGAAATGACGGTCCAGTTTCTCACGTCCAGACCCGTAGTGAAGGTGCCTTGCGGAGATGCAGACTGCCTTGTATTGAGGATCTGAATCGTGAATCGTGAATGGTGACGCCCAGAACCATGACTCTTGACTCAAGACTCTTGACTGTCTGCGGCATCTAAACCCAATCAGACGTCCGTAGGAGATCGCAATGCCAGGAAGTGAGTGGGACATTCTCGATCTAGTGCAGAACGTCCTCCACTGGGGGGTGACTGGACTGGGCATCGTCAGCTTCATCGTAGTCGTCGGGGTGCTCCTGCGCGTGTTGGCACGCCGGTGGAAAGCCAGAGCCGAGATCCTGGCCCAGCAGATGGACAGAGGTCTGGCCTCCCTCCACCACAGCCTCGGCCGGCTGAAATCCGAAGCAGTCGCCTATCCTCCTGACATCGCTGCCCCCTATGGCCCCATCGTAGAGCAGCTCCAAACAGCCATCGCCGGCATCGAGATGACCTATCAAACCCTGACCGACCAAGTCACGAATCTCGGCAGTCATCCGCTGCAGTTACCGGAGCCCGCCTGGGCCAGGATCGCGTATTGGTTCTGGCACGAGCCGCGTCACTGGTGGCACCAGCGCGCCGTCCTGGCCAGCCTGACCGGCCAACTCGATCCTCCACGGACCGCAGCTGCCTCCGCAAAGTCCCTGCTGCGGGATCTGCGCAGACAGCCACTTGACACCGCCGAACGAGCGCGAGAGGTATACGAGCTTGTCGACACGGCCCAACACGCCGCAGGCCTACTGCAGACGGGTGGCGTGCACGGTGCCCCGCTGGATGCTGCGGCGGCAGCGCTCAAGACGTATCGGCAGGCGTTCAACGCACTGCCCATCTACCTCTTCGCCTGCACCGAGAGCCAAATCATGCGCCGGGCGCAGCCGGCGGAGATCGCCGAGGCCTGGACGACGATCGACGCGCTGGATGGAGAGATTCGGGAGAGCGCCGGCCAAGTCGCAGCTTGGTACACCGCCTATACCCTCGCAGAGCAGGAGCTCAAAACGATGTGTCAATGCGTGGCAGCCGCCACGGGCTGGATCCAGGAGATACCCGATGCCGTTGACATCTCCGATCTGGCAGCATCGTGGCATCAAACCGGCGAGGAAGCGGAAGTCCTGGTCGCCCGCTATGGGGCCCCCACCACCGAGGATCTCGCCTGCATCGACCAAATCACGCAAATCACCCAGACCGCCAACCAGGTGATTGCACACGTGGCCTCGGTGGTGACTGTGCACACCGCCCTGGAATCCAAGCTGGCCGAGAACGTGGAGCTGCTTGGCCGCATCGACCAAGAGCTACGACAGCTCGCCAATGCCGGCCGCTACCCCCTGGATCGCGTCCCTATGCAGGTGGTGTTGGATCAACTGACGCAGCAGCTAGCCGCCATCGGTGGTGCGCGACGGACGCGGACGGCTCCGCCCCGGACACCCGCACAACTGGACGCCGACCTCGCTGCATCACAGGTGCTCCAGCAGCAAGCACAGACACTGGTCACCCAAGTAGCAGAGGCCCGCGAAAGACGACGTCACCTTATTGAGCTGCTGGACCAGCAGGCAGAGAAACCGCAGGTGGACTGGATGGAATGGGCCAACGAGCTCTCCCGGCGCATCGATCCCTACGCCGAGGCGAACTGGCTCTCCGGAGACATCCCCTCAGACCACCGGTCGGGAAGACCGAGTGGGACCGCCATAGCCCCTGTCGACGCGGACCTGCACGTCCGCACGATCGCCCACGACGCGACGCAGCTCGCCGAACGCCAGGCGCGCTGGCTCCCCACCCACGTGAATGAGCTGCTGGTGCCCGACGAACTGGAAAAGCGCACGACGGAACTCACCGCGTTATTCACCGACACAGAGGCTTTCCAGGACCGTTTGGAGGAGATAACCCAACGGTTCCAGCTCCTGCAACGGGTTGAGGAAAAGGCCAGATCAGATCTCGCGACAGTCTATGGCGCGGTGGATCGCCTGGATATCGTCGCCGCTGACGTGCTTCCCCCAGCACTGGCCAGTGAGGACAACCACTGGACCTGGATTCGTGAACAGCTCGACCTGGGCTATGAGATAGAGCTGGCGCTGGCCAACCCAGGCATCGGCACCGTGCACGAGACAGCCCAACGCGTGGACCAATGGGTCCCGGCGACACACAAGATCCTGCTTGACTGGCAGAGGGCCCTGGTGCGAGAGACGCGCAACGCGGTGGCCACGCTAGCCGCGAA
>CAZEXX010000055.1:12413-16166 GCA_964516885.1 uncultured Anaerolineales bacterium
CACAGAGATCATCGCGCCCTTGACCGGGCCCGTCCGCATCTGGCGCGAGGCGGAGCAGACCGCGGAGAGCGCCTTCGATGCCCTACAGAAACTGGAAGCCGAATCGGCCAACCTTTGGCCGCCTATCAGCTGCGATACAGCCCGGGTGAGGGAGGAGTGCGACCGCGCGGACCACATTCACGACCGCCTCTACCGGGACGGAAAGACCGTGGCGCAGGTCTTGGAGACCACCGCCACGCTAACGGAAACCTACACCACCATCGTCAGCATGGTCGAACAGCGTGAGGCAACCTACCGCGCGCAGCGCCCCGCTCTCGACGAGACCCTAGACCGTATGGGAAGATGGTGCGCGGCGCTGGAACGCTACCGCGACCGGAACGCCGACGATCCCGCCATCGCCTCAGCCATCCGCGCGCGCCTCGACGAGATCGAGACAGGCTGGACCCAACTCCAGGTCCGCTACGACCAGGCCCCCGGCCTGGTGCCCGGGGAAGAAGCCCTGCGCACACTCAACGACCTCTGGCTCCAGGCACGCCGTGAGATCCCACTCGGGCCGGGGATGGATGTGATTGCGGCGGGGGAGGTGGAAGCGCAACCGCGTTAGAACGTTTGAACGTCCAAACGTTGGAACGTTCGCCGCTGGTACAGCACTCGATCTGAACTATAATGACGCATAACATTCAAGCTTTGTAACGTTCAAACGAGGTACTTGTGGCGACCATACAGCGGTTTGAAGAGATCCACGCCTGGCAGACAGCAAGAGACCTGACACGACGGATCTACACGCTTTCGAACCAAAGCACATTTGCGCACGACTACGGTCTGCGCGATCAGATCCGCCGCGCCGCGGTCTCCATCATGTCCAACATCGCTGAAGGCTTCGAGAGCGACACACAAGCGCTCTTCGTCAAGTATCTCGGCTATGCCAAAGCCTCCAGTGGTGAAGTGCGGGCCCAGCTTTACGTTGCCCTGGATGTGCGGTACTTGACAGAGCTTCAGTTCCAGGAACTGTTCGATCTCGCCGACAAATGCAGCCGTCAACTCAGTAAGCTCATCACCTACTTGAGGACGCATCCGTCCCGCACCGTCCGCGAATCCAACACTATCTACGAAGTCAGCGACTAACGTTACAACAGCTTGCCCTGAGCAGCCTGCCCTGAGCGTAGGGTAGCGTAGGGTTCAAACGTTCCCAATCCCCGCGCCCATGGCGAAGCCACCTAAACCGGCTATAATGCAGACGAAAGCTGTTGCACCAGACAGGGACGAGGAGTCAACTGATGTCCCACCGCCAAGAGCTTCACGAACAGCGCACCGCCCACATTGCGTCACTACGCGAGGAAAGTGAGCGACTCGCCGCAGCCGCGGCTGACCTTGGAGCCCAGCGTGTGATCCTCTTTGGCTCGCTCGCCAACGGTGAACCGGGGATACTGAGCGATTTGGATCTTCTCATCGTATGGGACACGCCGCTGGATTACCTCAGTCGCACCGTTGAGTTGTACCGCAGACTGGACCCGCGCGGTCCTGTGGATTTGCTCGTCTACACGCCGGAGGAACTCGATGGAATGTCGCACCGACCTTTCATCCGCGCCATATTGGAGCAAGGTGAGGTACTCTATGAAGCTTGACGCTCAAGCACAGGGCCTGCGTTGGCTCGAACAGGCCGAGGCCGACCGCCACGGCGCGCAGCTGCTCTTTGACGGTGAGAGCTATCACCTGGCGTGCTTCATCGCTCAGCAGGTAGCGGAAAAGGCGCTCAAAGCCTATCTCTATGCCCAGGGTGAGGAGATCGTTCTCGGACATTCTGTCGAGGCGCTCTGCCGCAGAGCTGCGGAGTATGATGAGGCCTTCACCGATCTGCGCCAAGACGTAGCTTTACTCGACGCCTACTACATCCCGACACGCTATCCTAATGGCCTGCCGGACAGCATACCCGCCCGCGTCTACACGCGCGCAGCCGCGGTAGAGACCCTAGCTATGGCAGATCAAGCCCTCGCAGCTGTGAGCGCCAGAATACGTGCGAGCTCAACCGACTGAGCAGGATCCATTCATCCTGAGAATCCTGAAAATCCTGTCCAGCTCTTCCCACTTACCGAAAAGGAGTCCTGTATACGATGCCCAAGAAAGTCTTCGTCAGCGGCTGCTTCGACCTGTTGCACAGCGGCCATATCGCCTTCCTCCAACAAGCCTCCGCTCACGGTGACGTGATCGTCGCCCTGGGATCCGACCAGACCTGCTTCGACCTGAAGGGGCACCCCCCGGTTAACTCTGAGGAAGAGCGCCTCTTCATGCTCCGCGCGATCTCCTACGTGAGCGACGCCATCATCTCCGAGGGCAGCGGCGTCCTGGACTTCGAACAGACACTGCGCGCCATCAAACCGGACATCTTCATCGTCACCGAGGATGGCAACATCCCGCAGAAACGGCAGCTCTGTGAGGAGTTGGGCATTGAGTACATCGCGATTGAGCGCAAGCCCTACCCCGGGCTCCCTGTCCGCTCCTCCACCGGCATGCGCGCCATCGACCAGATGCCCTACCGCATCGACCTGTGCGGCGGGTGGCTCGACCAGCCCTACGTCTCCAAGTACCATCCCGGCGCCGTGATCACCATCTCCATCGAGCCCACCATCGCCTTCAACAATCGCAGCGGGATGTCGACCAGCACGCGCAACCGGGCGCTCGACCTCTGGGGCAACCGGCTACCGCCGGGGGATCCCGAGAAACTCGCCCAGATCCTCTTCAGCTACGACAATCCGCCGGGCACCCAGACCGTCTCAGGCTCCCAGGACGCCATCGGCATCGTCATCCCGGGGCTCAACTACGCATACTACGAGGGCGAATACTGGCCCACGCGCATCGAGAAGATCCGCGATGAACTGTCACTCCAATTCGTCGAACAGGCCCTCACGCTCATCCCGCTGGGACCGCGGGGGCCCGAGTACGACGTTCTGGCCAATACGCACATCGATCGCGAGGGTGCCAAGGCCCTGGCCGACGCCGCCGACGACTGCTGGCGCGCACTCCAGGCCCGAGACCTCGCCGCTTTTGGTGCCGCCCTGCGCGCCGGCTTCGATGCCCAGATCGCGATGTTCCCCAATATGATGAACGACATGCTCGCCGGCACAATCGAGCAATATCGCGATCAGGCCTTAGGATGGAAAGTGTCGGGTGCCGGCGGCGGGGGGTACCTCATCCTCGTGGCGGACCAACCGGTGCAAGGCGGGTTCCAGATTACGGCGCGCCGGGGGTTGAGCTAGCGTTGGAACGTCAAAACGTTTCAACAGCTTGCCCTGAGCGTAGCGTAGGGTTCCAACGTTCCAACTCCCCCTCAATGGCGTCGCAGAAAGGCGACCACAACCGCGATGCCCACAAGCACGGTGGCGGCAATGAGACCCATTGGCGCACGCCCCGAAGGCTGCATCACCAGCACGCCGGTCGCGTCGGATTCCCACAGGAAGATGTCATCGAAATACGCTTGATCGTCACTGAAGCCATTTGTCGTGCGCAGGGTGATCTTCACAGACAACGTACTGCCTGTGCTTTCAGGTAGGATGTACGAGTTCTCCAGCCTGGCCCACGTACCGAACAGGTCCTCATCGGTCAACGCAATGGTGCCACCACCTGCGCCGATGTCGCTGTCACCACAGCCTGCCAATTTGTAGAGTGTCACGTCAATCACCCCAAGATCCACGGGAGCTAGCCAAACCCAACCGCCGACATCAACGCTGGTCAACCCCGACGTGTCAACACATTGAG
>CAZEXX010000056.1:0-7329 GCA_964516885.1 uncultured Anaerolineales bacterium
CGCTGCCGGGAATCAACCTTGACACCGTCGATCCCTCGACTACCTACCTGAGGCACCGGCTATCGTTACCCCTGCTGATCTCGTCGATGACAGGGGGTACCGCCCGCGCAGGCGAGATCAACCGGATCCTGGCGGAAGCCGCGCAGGAGGCTGGGATCGGAATGGGGCTGGGCTCAACTCGCGCGGTGCTGGAGCGTCCTGAGGTTGGCTGGACTTTTCAGGTCCGGAAATACGCGCCGGACATTCTCCTCTTCGCAAATCTTGGTGCCGTACAGCTGAATTGCGGATATGGCGTAGACGACTGCCGGCGCCTCGTCGACCTCACAGAAGCCAACGCGTTGTACCTGCACCTTAACCCGCTTCAAGAGGCACTGCAACCCGAGGGGGACACGCGCTTCGATGGCCTACTACACCGCATCGAGGCGATCTGCCTGGGACTCTGCGTGCCCGTAGTTGTGAAGGAAGTCGGCTGGGGCCTCTCCAAGCGCGCTGTCCGGCAGCTGATCGACGCCGGCGTCGCAGCACTGGATGTCGCCGGTGCCGGTGGTACGTCGTGGAGTCAGGTCGAGTACTACCGGCAGGAGAACGCGGTGGGCCGCGAGATCGCCGGGAGTTTCAGGGAGTGGGGCATACCCACCGCGGCATCACTCCGCATCGTCCGCGAGGTAGACACGGACATCCCCCTGGTGGCAAGCGGTGGACTCAAGACCGGCATCGACGTCGCCAAGTGCATTGCGCTGGGAGCCGACGTTGCGTCGCTCGCGGGCGTGATGCTGCGCGCAGCGGCCAAGTCCCCGGAAGCGCTGCGGGAGCGCATCCATATCCTGCGCCAGCAGCTAGTCATCGCGATGTTTGCCACCGGGTCCACACGTCTGAGCGATCTGCGGACGGCCGAACTCATCAGCGCCTCACCTTGAGCATACGGAGTACAACGTGGATCCGTTGAAGCACTACCTACCTGACCTTGAGTCCGAGATGCGCCGTCTCGTCACGTCACACACGCACGGACCCGACCTGATGTATGGGATGATGCGCTATCATCTCGGCTGGGTGGACCGCGACTTCCAGCCCGTGGACCTGCCGGCCGGCAAGCGAATCCGTCCTATGATCCTGCTGCTGGCGAGCGAGGCCCAGGGCGGGAACTGGCAGCAGGCACTGCCCGCAGCGGCCGCCATCGAGCTCCTCCACAACTTCACCCTCATCCACGATGACATCGAGGACGGTGACCAACTCCGGCGCGGGCGCCCCACCCTCTGGTCAATCTGGGGCGTGCCACAGGCCATCAACGCTGGGGATGCTATGTTCACCATCTCCTACCGTGGCCTGTTGAGGCTACGGGACCATGGTGTCTCAGCGGACTGCACCGTGGCCGCCGCACAATGCTACGCGGAGGCCGCGCTCCACATCACCGAAGGGCAGTGTCGTGACATCGGGTTTGAGACCGACGCCCAGATCAGCGAGGCCCAGTACCTGGCGATGATCAGCGGCAAGACGGCAGCCTTGATCGGCCTGGCGGCCGAGGTGGGTGCCGTCATCGCCGGTGCCTGCGATGCGCGCCGCGCCGCATTGCGCGAATTCGGCCAGTCGTTGGGCAAAGCCTTCCAGATGTATGACGACCTGCTAGGACTCTGGGGAGATCCGGAGAAGACCGGCAAGCCTGTGGGAGCCGATCTGGTGAAACAGAAAAAGACGCTGCCGATTCTGCACGGCATCCAGTCGAGCACTACCTTCCGAGAGCTACTGGCCGGCGAGCTCGCTACCAAGACCGATATCCGGACAGCCCTGGTGGAGCTGGAGAGCTGCGGCAGTCGCGCCTACACCGAAGCGCAAGCACAGCATTTCCACAATCGAGCCCTCACGGCTCTGCAGCGCTCCGGCGGCACCGGCCCCGCCCACAAGGCCCTGCACGCACTGGCCGAACGTCTCCTAGGCCGTCAGGCCTAGCGAGGTCGTCAGGCCTAGCGAGGATTGTAGTTGCTCTAGTCCATCACATCCACAAGGCCCAAGAGCCCCAGATCTAGCTCGCGCAACTCGGCCACACCATCCGCCAACGGGTATGACTGCAGCTTGTTCCCGCGCAGTGCCACCATGTTGCCGCTGTCGCCCTCCAGGATCCGGTCAGCTGCAAAGGCACCCATCCGTGTGGCCAACAGCCGATCGAACGCCGAGGGGCGACCGCCACGCTGAACGTATCCCAGCACCGTCACCCGCACCTCAAAGCCCAGATCGGCCCTGTGTGCACTCAGGTACTCCGCCACCGCCTGCGTCCCGGGTTGCCAACCTTCCGCGATCACCATGATGCAATGATGCTTCCCGCGAATATAGGCGTCAACGACCTCCTCAGCGATCTTCTCAACCGACGGCCCCTTGCGCTCTGGCACCAGGATCATCTCTGCACCGCCTGCCAATCCACTCGCCAACGCCAGATAACCGCAGTCCCGGCCCATCACCTCGATCAGGAAAGCACGCTGGTGCGACGATGCCGTGTCCTTGATGCGATCGATGGCATCGAGGATCGTGTTGAGCGCTGTGTCGACGCCGATCGACTGGTCGGTCCCGGACACATCGTTGTCGATGGATGCAGGGATGCCATAGGTCGGGAATCCCATCTCGTGGAGCTTGAGCGCCCCGGTCAGCGATCCATTTCCGCCGATCACGACGAGCCCGTCGATACCCAGCTGCTTCAGGTGGCGGATCGCTGTACGACGCACCTTGACATCTTTGAATTCCAGACAACGCGCGGTGCCCAGGAACGTCCCCCCCCTGCCCATAATGCCGCCAACATCCCGGCTGGCAAGCTGCGTAATCTCACCGTTGATCAGCCCACGATATCCCCACTGGACACCGTAGACGTCGACACCTTTCTTAAGCGCTTGCCGCGTCACCGCGCGAATAGCGGCGTTCAGCCCAGGACCGTCCCCCCCACTCGTCAGCACTGCAATTGATTTCATCCCAGACCCTTCCTGACTAACCTTGTCTTTCGTGCTCCGTCAGAGCGCTCACTAACCTGTCTATTTTAGCCCGTTCAACGTCCGTGGCAAACAGGTCGCTCATTGACATCGGGCTCGCCGGGCTATAATAGGATGCATATCGGACCAGGGAGAGCGAACCGGAATGGAAAACCTCAGAGCATCGATGGTGTCACGGATAGGGGCGGCCCAGACGCCGGCCGAGGAGCTGCGTCACATCTTGACCCGTCTTGAGGGTCGCATTGGACAGATTGGCCTCGGGGAGAAGGCTGCAGCAGTTGAGACACTCGACCTCCTCGATCAAGCAGACGCCCTGATCAAGCAGATCACCGCCACCGGCGGCGACCTCGCTGCCGAGAACACCCGCTTCAACACGATCACACGGCAATTCGACAAGAAGAAGGCCACCTTCCTTAAGGAAATCGGCGGTGCGGCAGCGCTGCACCAGTTGCGGGCCACGCGTGAGCGCGAGGACGACCATTGGTGGTGGCACGCCGACGTGCGGCTGGACGAGGAACGCCGGTTGCACCGGACCCACGTCCTCCGGCGCGCGGGCATCGCAACACTTGTGCTGATCATCCTCACCAGCCTCTATATGCTCTTCCTGGCCCCGGACGAGGCGACCCGCGAGCGCTTCCGGCACGAGCAAGATGCCGAACAGGCGCTCATCGATGGGAATCCGGCGGCAGCCCAGGTCAAGGCCGACCTGGCCCTGTCCTGGGCACCCGACAATGCAGAGTTGCTCATCCTCAAAGGTGTCGCGCTCGAACTACAAGGAGAGACCGAGCAGGCGCAGGCGCTGTACGACCGGGCGCAGGTGCTCGTGGGTGAAACAGACGCCTTTCTCGCCTCGCGGGCCCAGACCTATATGCTTGCCGGTCGTGGCGATCTTGCCCTTGCTGACGCCCAGCACATCGTCGAGCTGGACCTGGATTCCGCCCTGGGATACTTCATCCTGGGCAATGCCAATGCGTCACTGGGAGACTACTACGAGGCCGCCGACAACTATGAGCGCGCCTCGGAGCTGGCCGACGCCGCGGGGCAGACGGAACTCCAGGGTATGGCCAGGGTTCAGCTTGGGTACATCATGATGATGATGCAGGCACCCGATCTCGGATCTGGCACGAAGCCATCGGAGTAGCACTCCGCATTCCGCGTAGCGGCGAACTGTTAGTTCGCCCCTCTACCGAACGCTGATATGGGGACAGACCCGAGCAAACAGTCAAGTCAACAACTTGTCCCCACGGAAGGAAGAACAACCTTCACGGGACGGTTGCGTGCGTGCGCGAACATGATATCCACGTAAACGGCACACGCCACCGGGGCCTTCGCCCAGATGGCGTGTGATCATCTGTCCACCCCGACGCGGGGCAGCTACCGCGCCATCCACCCTCCATCAACCAGCACGATTGCGCCGTTCATGTAGTTGGAGGCCTCCGACGCGAGGAAGACGCTGATCCCCTTGAAATCATCGGGAGTGCCCCAGCGCCCCACCGGAATGCGCTCCAGGATCTGCCGGCTGCGCGTGGGATTGTCGCGCAGGGCCTGCGTGTTGTCCGTGGCGATGTAGCCCGGTGCAATTGCATTCACGTTCACACCGTGAGGCGCCCACTCGTTAGCCAACGCCTTGGTTAGCTGGCCGACACCCCCCTTGCTGGCCGCGTACCCGGGGACGGTGATCCCGCCCTGAAAGGTCAACAGCGAGGCCGTGAAGATGATCTTGCCCTTGCCACGCGCCACCATCTCCTTGCCGAACTCCCGCGCGAGCACAAACTGTGCCGTGAGGTTCACCTCCAGGATCGTGTCCCAATAGTCGTCGGGATGTTCAGCGGCGGGCGCACGCAAAATCGTACCCGCATTATTGACCAGGATGTCGATGGCCGGACACTCCTGCTTCACAGCCTCGATGAAGCCGTAGACCGCCTGGCGGTCGGCGAAATCGCACTGGTAGGCCTTGAAGCTGCGCCCCAGAGCCGTGACCGCGCCCTCGACCTCGCTGCCGGAGAGCTCCAGTGACTTGCTGACGCCGATGATGTCGGCACCGGCCTCCGCCAGGCCAACAGCGATCCCCATCCCGATACCGCGGCGACACCCTGTCACCAACGCACTCTTGCCCTCAAGGCTAAACTGTTCGAGGATACCCATGGTTTCGTCTCCTTACGCCGCCACATCAATGAGGATTTTCATCGCATTGCCGCCCTGCTCGAGTTCGGTGAGTGCATCCTTCAGCCGCTCCAACGGATAGGTGCCTGTGATCAGGAGATCCAATGGGAGCGCGTCGCCAGAGGCCAGCTCAATGGCCTTCTCGAAGTCCTGACGCTCGTAGACGCGGGTACCGCACAACTTCATCTCCCGCCACAGGATCGCCTTGAGATCCACCGGCGGCACATGGCCGAAGATGGCCACGACCACAATCCGCCCCCGCGTTCTTGGAAGCTGCGTCATCGTTGCCGCACCTGCCGCACTTCCCGTCACCTCAAAGACCACGTCGGCCCCCGCACCTCCGGTGCGCTCGTTGGCCAAAGCCGCCAAATCGACCTCGTTGGGATCCACGACCTCAAGCCCGAGTTCCCGGCCGATACGGATGCGGTCCGGGTTGATCTCCGAGACGACGACATCGGCCCCCTCATTCTGTGCCACCAGGCCCACCAGAGCACCGATCGGCCCCCCACCCAACACGACGACGAACTCGCCGGTTTTGACCTCGCCCAACCGGACGTCATGACACGCCACCGCCAGCGGCTCAATCAGTGCAGCGCGCTTCAAAGACATCGTCTCGGGCAGCGAGTGAATGGTATGCGCCGGCACGGTCCAGGTGCTCTGGAAGCCGCCCTGCGTATCAATACCCAGGAACTTTAGATTCAGGCAGATATGACTATGACCGGCCGCGCAGGCCGGGCAGGCATTGCAGGGATCGAGGGGCATAACCGTGACCATCTGGCCGACTTCGATGCCCACCACCCCCTCGCCCAATGCGGAGACGACACCGGAGACTTCGTGGCCCATGATCTGCGAGGCCGCCACGCGTTGATCCATCACACCGTGGTAGATGTGAAGATCGGTTCCACAGATACCGGCATAGGCGATCTTGACCTGGACCTCACCGGGCCCAGGCGCCTGCGCCCCGACGTCGCCAACTCGAATTACCCTATCACGTTCGTAGAAGGCAGCTCGTGCCATATTACGCTCCTTTCGTTCTGTTCAAGTGCCATGATCTCCACTGCCCGGGACTGGTGTCCATCCGGCCGCGGAGTGCCTGGATTCTAGGCGCCCCCACAGATAATGTCAATCGGACCTCGCCGGCTAGACGTCGATGACACAATCAAAGAACTGTTCCCCCTGAGGCTCAGCCCGGCAGATCCAGCTCCCATCCGGGCCCACTACACCCGACGGGGCAGAGCAAGGAAGAGTCTCCGGAGAACAGCAGTCCACTGTGACGATCCACAGCTTGCCGGCACGTGCGCGCATACGCAGGTTAGCCTCGTGGTACTGCCAGGCGACCCGGGACCACTCGCTCCCGTCGCGCCCACCGTTGACTGCGTGAAAGAGCACCCGGGCGCCTTTCCGCGCCAGCACCTGCGAAAGGTGCGGATCATCCATCGGCGTGCATTCCGGGTTCGCCCACAGGTCATTGCAGATCAGCCCCCCGATCGTACACATCCCAAACGTGAAGATGCGCAGCGGGGCGGCTGCATAGTCGTTTATCTCGCCCTCGGGAGTGGGCGTCAGCGTTCCACAGCGCAACTGCTTGCTGTGGAACCCCATGTAGCTGCCATCCCGGTCGTAGAGACGAATCTGGTTGTAGCGCAGCCCGTCGGGTTCCTCGTAGCACGTCCCCAGCGCCAGACCCAATCCGGCAACCCGCGCCCTATCGGTCACAGCCGACAATCCAGCGTTGACAGCCTCACGATCGAAGGTCGCCGTATACCCGCTCAGGGAGCCCTCGGGCGTCAGCAGGATATCGGCCCCGACCTGAACCGCATACGCGATCCCACGCTCAATCGCGGCAACATTCGACGTCACATCGTGGGTTACGGGCAACTGCGCCCCGGCAACGTGGAGATGCATAGTTACCTCCTGTCTGGCTGTTAGCCATAGATATATCGCCCTAACGATAAGTGTCAACTTGACACAGCGGAATGACTTGACAAACAGATGCAACCGCGCTATAATATTACACGTAATACAATTACACAGACAGGCAGATACGACAAACTTGTCTAGAGGAATCCAGGAGGATTACGATGGAAGAAGAGAACATGGTCGAAGTTGAGGTCAAGAACGTGGTGGATGAGGGAGCCGCGGCAGTGGAAGAAGTCGTCCCCACACCCGAAGCAGCAGCGTTTGCGGAGGCCGTTGC
>CAZEXX010000056.1:7429-11700 GCA_964516885.1 uncultured Anaerolineales bacterium
GAGGCCGTTGCCGCAGAGGCAGCGGCAAAGAAGGGGGAGTCGAAGAAGGACACGCCGTCAACCACTATCAAAGACGCATTGAAGCAGGCTGAGTTGTTCGCCCAGACGCTAGGCGAGGCCCTCCAGGGCCGCGGTAACGTGGTCATGGTGCGCGTCAACGACGAAGCCCTGGCGCACCTGGATATGCTGGTCGAAGCTGAGGTCACGAAGAGCCGCTCCGGAAGCGCGGCTTTCCTGATCAGCGAGGGCATCCGGGCCAATGAGGCCCTCTTTGCCCGCATCAGCACGATCACCGATCAGATCGCTGAACTGCGCGAGCAGCTGCGACAGAAAGTCAAGCTGCCCTCGCAGACGCCCGAGTCCGGGAACCAAGAGGAAGCATAGTCTAGCAGCAGGCAGACAGGCTGCCTGAGCACCAACAAGCTCGATAGGGAGGAAAACCATGACTGAAGAGAAGGTCGTAGAAGCGGAACTAAACGACAGCACGATGTCTGACGTATCGGACGCCATCGCCGTTGTCGTCGATGAGACCGTCAAGCTTTTTGATTCACTGGGCAAGGCCTTGGTCACGACTTTGCAGGACGTCTCCAATCTGATGATCATCAAGGTCGATGCCGGCACTCGTGAGCGTCTTGACCTTCTGGTCGACGCCGGTGTGGCCAAGAGCCGCGGCAAGGCCGCCGCCCAACTGATCGAGGAAGGGATCAACGCCACAGAGGTCACCTTCGACAGGATCCGCCGAACGCGGGCGCAGATCAGCGAGCTCCGCCGGCAGATGCGGTCGCTGGTGAAGACCCAAGCGTAACACACCATCAGGCAGTCAGCACAGACGACGGGCCCGCCGATCTTGGCGGGCCCGTCGTTTTCCAGGAATCTGTGCCTGCTACGATTCCCGATTGCGGCACTGATCGACTAAGCAAGCGCCCGGCAGTTCCGAAACCCCGAACGCGGAACTACACGTTAGGAGCGTGTGGCCCACTCCCCCAGTCTTCCCGGATTCCTCGGGGCGCCCCCCCGGGAACGCCCACGCAGCACTGGGGATCGTCCAGCAGCTCCAAGTTCCGGCGGGGTTGCAGGCCGAGCCGCAAGAAGCCCGCCGTGGCAAGGTCACGCTGAGCGAGATCCGCGCCACGATGATTATTGATACCGACTTAATGATTATTAAGCACGTACTTGACAAATCAACACCAATCCCTATACTGACAGAGAAACTTTCAATCGCCAGGAGGAATATGTGACGACCACCCGCACGGAGGGCAAACGCCCCACAGGGATGACCGCATTCACTATCATCCTGATCGGCCAGGTACTCTCTCTCTTGGGCACAGCCGTCAGCCAGTTCGGCCTGAGCCTGTGGGTCTACGATCAGAGCGGCTTCGCCACGCCGATGACCCGCATCGCCTTCTGGTTCACGCTGCCCCTTATAATCTTCACTCCCGTGGTCGGTGTGATGGTCGACCGCGGCAACCGCAAGCTGATGATGATGCTGAGCGACCTGGCCGCGGCCTTCACCACCCTGGTCGTGCTGATCCTCTACATGAGCGGCAATCTGGAGATCTGGCACCTCTATATCACGGCCTTCATCAGCGGGACGTTCCAGGGGTTCCAGTGGCCGGCCTATTCCGCCGCCATCTCCACAATGTTGGACAAGAAGGACTACACACGCGCCGGCGCTATGATGGACATGGCCGGCAACTCCTCCGCCATCTTCGCCCCAATGCTCGCCGGGGCGCTATTGGGTCCGCTCAGCCTGTGGATGGTGCGCCGCATGCCGGATCTGGCTGCTCGCGCCAGCGGTGAACCAGGGCTCACCGCACTGCTGGTTCTGGACCTTGTCAGCGCGGCCTTCGCCATCGGCACTCTGCTCTTCGTGCATATTCCACAGCCGCTTCGGTCAGAGAGCGGTCGTCGAGCCGAGGGCGGATTCTTCCATCAGGCCATATTCGGATTCCGCTACATCCTCGAACGACCCAGCCTGATGGGTCTGCAGCTCGTCTTCCTGTTCGGCAATCTCTTCCTCACCTTGGGCTTAATGGTGCGTGACCCGATGATCCTGGCCCGCACCGGCAGCGACAAGTTGATCTTCGGCAGCATACAGACTGCCGGCGCCATCGGCGGCATCGTCGGTGGGCTGGCCCTCAGCGCCTGGGGCGGCTTCAGACGGCGCGTCCACGGGGTGCTGATCGGATGGGCACTCGCCGGCCTCGCCGTGCTGGCGACGGGGCTCTCCCAAGCCTTGGTGCCGTGGTTGATCACCAGCTTTGTCACCGCTATGTTTACGCCGTTGATCAACTCATCCAACCAGGCCATCTGGCAAAGCAAGGTCCCGCCCGACGTACAGGGGCGTGTCTTCGCCAGCCGCCGCCTGATCGCTTGGATCGTCACGCCAGTGAGCCAACTCATTGCCGGGCCGCTGGCAGACAAGGTGCTAGAGCCGCTGCTAGCGCAGCCCGAGACGGCCCCTAGTTCACTGGCCGGCCTCTTCGGCACCGGGCCGGGTGCGGGTATGGGTCTCCAGTTGGGCGTCGCCGGTGCGCTGGCCGCGTTAGTTGGGTTGGGCGGCTACGCGTTCGCGGCGGTCCGCAACGCCGAGGAGCGCCTGCCGGACCACGACGACGCCGCACCAGCGGTGCCCGGCGCAGCAGAGCCGGCCGAGGTGGCGTGAGCCGGCAGCACACCATACACCTACAAGAACGCTCCCGCCGGATCGAGTGTTCCGGTGGGAGCATTCCGCAGGCTATCTGACGAACCGAATCCCGTACCAAACAGCACAGCTATCTCTCCACATCAAGTCCCGCGGCACTCCAGTCAACCATGCCACCAGTCATGTTGTGGACGTCCTCGAACCCCTCTCCCACAGGAATCGGAAGGCCTGACCGCTGCGATTGCCGCTGCGACACACGAGGACCACCGGCTTGTCGGTGGGAATCTCATCGGCGCGATCCGGCAGAGAACCCAGCGGAATCAGCGTCGCACCGCGGATGTGTCCCTCGGCGAACTCCCAATCCTCATGCACATCGATGATGGTGATCTTTCCCTGTGCGTTCAGCTCAGCCACCGTCTCGGGCTTGACCTCGTCCGCGAGCTCAATCACCGCGGGTGCCGTTTCCACGTCACCGGCCACCACGGCTTCTTCAACAACGGCAGCATGAGCAACACCACACCCGGTGATGCTCAGAACGAGCAGCGCGGCCATCAACCCCACTCGAGTTAGCTTCGTCCCCATCTCTCCGTGCTGACCAGGTCCCACGGGATGTTCTTGGCTGATTTACTAGTTTATTCTGTTTATTATAGCACATTTCCCGTGCCAAAGGACGAAACCTCCGGTCTTACCCGGAGATTTCGTGTCTCAATTTGGAAACTTGAGGGTGTCTATGCCGCCTGGCTTCCGGCCACTATCCCATCAACTTGGTCAAGCCGCGGATAACCGAGCCCTCGCCGACCTGCTTTCCCCCGGTGGAGGGGGCGGACTGAATGATTCGGTCGGCAAGCCGCGAGAAGGGCAGCGACTGCAACCAGATCCGTCCGGTGCCCTGCAACGTAGCCAGGAAGAGGCCCTCACCGCCGAAGACCATCGACTTGAGATTGCCCGCGCGCGCGATATCGTAGTTGACCTGGCTCTCCATGGCTACCAAACAGCCTGTGTCGACCATCAACGTTTCGTTGTTCAGACGCTTCTCGACGATCGTGCCGCCCGCATGCAGGAAGACCATGCCATCGCCGCGCAGCTTCTGTAGGATGAAGCCCTCGCCGCCGAAGAAACCCGCACCAAGCTTCTTGCTGAAAGTGATGCTGATCTCGGTACCCAGGGCTGCCGCCAGGAAGGCATCTTTCTGGCAGATCAAGTCGCCGCCGGTCTCATCAAGGTCGATGCCGATGATCTTGCCGGGATAGGGTGCCGCAAAGGCAACGTGTCGCTTGCCGCTGCCGCCGTTGTTGGTGAAGTGGGTCAAGAACAGGGATTCGCCGGTCAACACACGTTTACCGACGCTGAGGAGGGAATCGAACAGCCCAGCCTTCGGATTCGATCCGTCCCCCATCTTTGAGACATAGCCGATCCCCGACTCCATATACATCATCATGCCTGCCTCGGCGATGACGGTCTCATTGGGATCGAGTTCGACCTCGACAAACTGCATATCGTCACCAAGGATCTTGTAGTCTACAACGTGGCTCTGCATATCACTTGCTCCCCTCTGGATTAACAGGCTTACCTCTGCAACGTCCCAGCGTTGCCGACACCGATTATGTGACCGGCACGGTCAAAGTCC
>CAZEXX010000056.1:11800-15877 GCA_964516885.1 uncultured Anaerolineales bacterium
AAACCGGCAGCGTCGTCAAAGACTCAGCTGCCGGTTGGTTCACACACAGAGCTCCCTACTCCAGCTTGCGGACCACCGGGCCATCGGGCGTATCACGCACCTCGTAGCCCGCCTCGGTGATCTGATCGCGCAGCGCATCGGCCTCGGCCCACTGCTTGGCCTGGCGGGCAGACTGACGCTGCTCGGCCAACTCGAGCATCTCGACAGGAACGGCCGCCGGCGCCCATTCGCCAAGCCGCAGGCCCAGTACCTCATCGAACTTCAGCATCGTGGCTTTCTTGTCCGCGTCCGACAGATCGCTCTTGGTCAGATCCCAAGCCAGGGCAATCGCGCGCGCTATATTGAGATCCTCGTTCACGAAGGCTGCGAAGGTGTCCATCCACGACTCCGAGATCCGTCCAGGGGCGCCCCATCCGTAGACGAAGTCGCGTAGTCGGTCAAGTCCAGTTACCGCAGCGTCCAGCGTGTCCCACGAGAAGGTCAGGTGCGACCGGTAGTGCGCACCCAGGCACAGATAGCGATAGGCCAGCGGATCATACCCCCGGTCGATCAGCTCCTGCACCCGCAGAAAGTTGCCGGCCGACTTGCCCATCCGCCCGCTGTCCACATTCAGAAAGTAGCCGTGCAGCCAGAAGTTCGCCAACCGCGTGCCGTAGCACGCCTGGGTCTGGGCAATCTCATTGGTGTGGTGCACGTTGATATGATCTTCACCACCGCAATGAATATCGAAGTAAGGTCCCAGGTACTTCACCGACATCGCAGAGCACTCAATGGCCCAGCCGGGGAAACCGACGCCCCACGGGCTGTCCCACTCCATCTGCCGCTGCTGATCCTTGGGGCTGAACTTCCACAGTGCAAAGTCAGTCGGGTTCCGCTTCTCGCCCACGGCCACACGCGCCCCGGCCCGCAGTCCCTCCACATCCAGCCGCGCGAGATAACCATAGTTATCAAGCTTGGACGTATCAAAGTAGATGCCATCCCCGGTCCGGTAGGTGTAGCCATTCTTCTCAATACACTGTACCGTCTCAATCTGCTCCTGGATGTGTTCCGTAGCCCGGCACCAGATCGTGGGCTCAAGAATATTCAGGTGAGCCAGATCCTCTTTGAAGGCAGCGGTATAGAACTCAGCAAGTTCCCACGCCGACTTTCCCGTGCGGCGCGCGCTCAGCTCCATCTTGTCCTCGCCCTCATCAGCGTCCGAGACCAGGTGGCCAACATCGGTGATATTCATCACGTGCTTGACATGGTAGCCGTTGAGCAACAAAGCACGCCTCAACAGGTCCTCGAAAATATAAGTCCTCAAGTTACCGATGTGAGCATAGTTGTAGACGGTTGGGCCACAGGTATAGAGGCCGACCTCCGGCGGGTTCAGCGGCTCGAACTCGCGCAGACTCCGCGTGTAAGTATCGTATAGATTCAGCGTCATTCCCCACTCCTTGATGCAGAGTACCTGCACAGAAAACACCTATGGGCCGGCAGTCCCCCAAGCTACGATCCCGGGCGAGTTAGGCCTCCGCAGCGACCGTGACCACCGCGATCATACCCGGGCCGGTATGCACCGAAAGTCCCGCAGTGAAGCCCACAAAGAGCGTCTCCGGCGGACAGTCCACGACCGCGCGCAGCTGCGTATCGAAGATACGGGCCCTATCCAACGCGTTCACGTGGACGACCGCCAGGCGCTCAGCCGGTGCCCCTCCCAACCCCTCTGCCACAAGTTGGATCATGCGTGCCCACGACTTCTTGCGCGTGCGGACCTTCTGCAACATATCGAGCTTGCCATCCTGCACCGTCAGCACCGGCTTGATGTTGAGCAGCGAGGCCATCCCCGCAGCAAGCTGCCCCACGCGACCGCTCATCGCCAGGTACTTCAGCGTCTCCAGACCGGCGTACAGCGTCGTCCGCTCACGGACTGATTCGATCCGCGTCAGAATCTCCTCGACCCCGGCACCCTCCCGCGCCGCCTCGGCGGCCTCCAGCGCCATAAACCCCTGTCCCATCGAGATCGTGCGAGAGTCCACGACGGTGACCGTCCCTTCGGGCATGAGATCAGACGCCATCAGCGCGGCGTTGTAGGTGCCGCTGATCTCGCCGCTGACGCAGATACAGATGATGTGCTCAGCGCCGTCAGCCAGCGCCGCTTTGAATGTGTCGGCGAACTGTCCCGGTGACGGCGCCGAGGTCGTCGGTAGCGCCTTCTCGCGATCGACGCGTTCGAAGAGCATCACATCGTCTATGTTGACCTCGGTCTGGAATGTCTCCTCCCCAAAGTGAATGTTGATCGGTACCTGCCGTATGCCGTTGGCCTCGGCAAGCTCGAGCGGCAGACTGGAATCTGAATCTGTGACAATCGCGATCGATGACATAATTCCTCCATAGAATAGAACCGAAACGGAAAAAAACAACGACGAAAAGCTGTCTGAACTGCAGGGAAAGAAGTGAATACAGTGTAAGCCATGACTGCCGCAGCACAAGAGCCAACTGTGGCCATTCAGGAAGTGGGAAAGAGAACAAAGGCTGGCAGGAACTCAGGCCGGGCGCTGGCCCGGTAGGGCTAAGCTACGGACTGAGCCATGTCATAGTAGGCGGAGCAAGCCCCCATCCGCGCGGTCAACGTGACCACATTCCTGATGGATCACTCACGTCTGTAGCCGCGCGTCATGCGGTATCGCCCCTTGATCCACCGTCCTATTAGGCGCGCACAGCTGTTGTAGCTACCATCAAGATCATCGCGGCGCTGATCCAGAGTTAGGTTTATGCTTTCACTCGCTCTCTTTGACAGAAATAGTGCCACTCATAGCCGCCCAGTACTTCCGCATGTAACCGTCCGTTGAGTTCTGCAGGATCGGCTTCAGTTCCCGGAAGATCAAAATGGATAGGGATCACATACTTGGGCGACAACTGCTCAACCATAGTCAGAATCATTCTCTTGTATCTCTCCGAGCCAAAAGGCGTTGTGCGCCAAGGTAAACACAGAATATCCGGATTCACGCCTAGTTCTACTCTGTGCGCATCTCCTACGTGCAGCAGGGATATCTCATCCTCCACTAGAAACGACAACGGCGTTCCTCCCGGGTCAGGGAAGCGCCATCTGAACAGCGTATAAAAGAAGAAATAGACCGGGGAACTAACCATGCTAAAGCCTGGCAAGAACTGAATATTGTCAACCCTACCCCCCGCGCCAACAGGGTAAACACGGTCCTCTGCAATCCCTAACCCAACAGCGATTTCACAAACATCCGCAGAAGCCAGAACTTTGCCCCTAGGTACTTCAGCGATTCGGGCAATGTGATCCATATGTGCATGGCTGACCAATATGTACTCGACGTCTGGCTCAGGGTCTCACGTATGATCTGGATCAATCAAGATGTGATTGCGCCCAAGAATCTCAATGCAAGAATGTCCCAGGTGTCGAACTCTCATACAGAACCCTTGTGTTCAACATAGGCACGTCAGATGAGCGTGAAGAACAAGCCAACAAGGATACCGACGACCATAAGCCAGGGGTTCTGTAGAATAAAGCAGAGAGATTCCGTGTTGTTTCCCAAAGAAGCCCAAACATGCCTTACTCGTCGGTATAAACCGCTATGCCCAAACAGCCAGGCCCAACATGCGTGCCGATGACCGGGCTTATCTCGTAGATTCCCGACTGCCTGCAATCAAGCTGACTTCGAAGCTGACTCTGGAGTCTTGTCGCATCATCGAGTGCATCAGCATGCATGATGCCAACGTGAACCGGCTTCCCCGCTGCGTTATCAACTGCTAGCTGCACTAACTTCTCCATTGCCTTACGCTTGGTGCGAACGCGATCCAATGCATCGATCTTGCCATCCTTGTCCAGATACAGAATTGGCTTGATCTTAAGAGCCGTACCAAAATACCGAGAGGCTCCACCAATCCTCCCGCCTTTGTGCAGGTATCTAAGGGTATCAACGGCGAAAAACAGATCCAACCGCTGAACAATAGCTTCAGCTAGATCTTTGATCGTCACCAGGTTTTCGCCGTCAGCTATTGCTTCAGCGACTGCAATATCAATCAGTGCTAGACCTGCTGCAGTCGCACGTGTATCGATCACTTCCA
>CAZEXX010000057.1:0-3203 GCA_964516885.1 uncultured Anaerolineales bacterium
TGCCTACAAGAGAGCAAGATGAATCGTGAATGGTGAATCGTGACGCTTCATACCTGGCCAGCGTATTGTCGATTTCATGACTTAAGACTCTTGACTCTTGATCTGTGCGACCTGGAAGCGAATGGGACGGTCGCCGCCGGAGATGGCGAGGAAGTCGCCGCGCCCGTGGAGGAGGTGGGCGTCGGTGCCGGCGCGGCCGCTGGCGACGCGTGCGTCTTGGGCGGAGGTGACGCGGCCGACGAGGCGGAGGGGGAAGTTGGCGCGCATGACGCTGCCCAGGATGGCAGCAGAGGGGTGTTGGGTGGCGGCCACAAGGTGGATGCCGGCTTCGCGACCGCGCTGGGCGAGGCGGGTGAGGGCGTCAGTGATGGCACTGCCGCCGTCCATCATAAGGT
The DNA here is from genome assembly GCA_964516885.1 of uncultured Anaerolineales bacterium. Classification (GTDB taxonomy): domain Bacteria; phylum Chloroflexota; class Anaerolineae; order B4-G1; family SLSP01; genus PWVB01. The sequence continues at coordinate 396 of CAZEXX010000057.1, forward strand.
CGGCCAGCTCATCGATGAAGACCACGATGCGCGGGACGGTGCCTGCGTGGCCGGGTACCTCACCGCGGTGATCGCGAATCTGCATGGTGCGGATCAGGGAGTTGAGGGCTTCGGCAGCCTCGCGGGGATCGGCGATGAGGGGCCGGGCGAGATGGGGTGCGTCTGCGAGAGCGCGGAAGGTGCGGCCTTTGGGATCGATGCAGAGGAGGCGGAGGGTGCTGGGGGAGTTGGTGAGGGTGAGAGAGACGGCCATGGTGCGGAGGAGAACTGACTTACCGGAGCCGGTAGTGCCGGCGAGGAGGACGTGGGCGACATCGGGAGCAGAGAGGCGGGCGAGCAAGGGGACGCCGGCGTCGGTGAGGCCCAGGACGGCGGTGGCCGCGGGGACGGGTGTGATATCGTCGAGGAGGGGAAGGAGGGAGACGGGCTTGGGTTCGGGATTGGCGAAGGAGAGGACGACGCCGTTCTCATCGCGGACGACGGCGAGGGAGGAGACGCGCATAGCGAGGGCGAGATCGTCGGCGAGGCGGCGGATGGCGGAGAGCCGGGTGTGGGGGGCTGGGGCGAGGAAGAAGCGAATCAGGCGAGGCCCGACGGTGCCGCCGGTGATCCTGCCGGGGGCACGGTGTGCGGCCAGCACTGCCTCCACGCGATCGGCCTGGTACTCCAAATAGGGTCTGATCTGTGTTGCCATATGCGGCGCCTCCCAACCATCATGTATAGACTGTAATAGAACGGACGTTCTACATTTCCATTATAGAGATACTTGTCCTCTTTGTCAACGACGAAACTCCTATTTGACAGAAACCGGCGCCTGTGGTATTCTTAATATCAGTTTTGAGAGCCAGACCGACACACACATGAAACCTAGATTAGATCTGAAGCGACGAGGCCGAGCGATATCTGAACCAGTCCTACTGGGTCGGCGCATTCGCGCATAGCTTGGCCGAGATCGAGTTTAAGTGAAGAAAGCCAGCCCCCCAGCAGGGGCTGGCTTTTTCGCATCTAGGTAACGTTTGTGCGTGATCATAGACCCTGTTATCTGAACAAGGAGAGCAGAGATGGAACCCGTTTTGTGCCCGGAGTGTGAAGCTGAGTTGGAGCTAGACGCGAGCGTAGAGGAAAGCGAGATTCTGGTGTGCCCTGACTGCGGGGCCGAGCTAGAGGTGATCACAGTCGATCCTATCAAGCTCGAACTGGCACCAGAGGTCGAGGAGGACTGGGGCGAGTAGGCTCACCCTGTCTTGATGTTCTATTGGTGCTGGAGGGTGCGCTTCGCGCATCGTATTGGGCATATTGAGGTAACCTGGAGGTTGTGAATGAAAATCGGGGTGCTCTATTCCCGCAAGCGTGTTGAGGAAAAGCTGATCACCGCTGAGCTTGACGAACGTGGCGTTGACTATGACCGGCTTGATCCTCGGACTGTGAGATTCGAGTTGGATGGGAAGGGGCCTGGGGCGTACGACGCATTCCTGGTGCGCTGCCTCAGTCACACCAACGCCTATTACATCACGCGCTGGTTGCAGGGCTTGGGTATCCCGACGGTGAGCCCTCATCGAACCATCTCCGTCTGCGGAGATAAGATGCTCACGAGTGCCGCCTTGCAGGAGGCAGGTCTGCCGATGCCCAGGACGGCGGTGGCGTTCACGCCCAAGGCCGGTCTGGAGGCGATTGAGGCGATGGGATATCCCGTGGTCCTTAAGCCGCTGTTCGGCTCTTGGGGCCGCCTGTTGGCGCGCGTCAACGACCGGGACGCTGCGGAAGCACTGCTTGAGCACAAGAGCACCCTCGGCGGCTATCTCCACGGCGTCGCCTACATCCAGGAGTACATCGAGAAACCCGGTCGCGACATCCGGGTGATGGTGGCCGGCGATCAGGTCGTCTACGCCATCTACCGCCAGTCCGACCATTGGATCACCAATACGGCGTTGGGTGGGGAGCCCCTGCCGTGCCCGCAGACCGATGAACTGGTCGCGATGTCCATAGCGGCCGCCAAAGCTGTGGGCGGCGGGGTCCTGGCCGTTGATCTCCTGGAGACGATGGACGGCGCGCTGCTGGTCAACGAGGTGAATCATACGCCGGAGTTCCATGGAGCCCGTCGGGCAACCGACGTCAACATCGCGGGACGGATTATCGATTACGTACTTCAAGTTGCAGAGCAAGGGGCCAGGGCCTGAGGGCTGGGCTGCTGCTGAAGAAAAGGGGCAAGATCAATGATTAGGGCATCAATTGTAGGTGCGTCGGGGTACGCTGGGGGCGAGCTCCTGCGTATCCTGTTGTTTCACCCTGAGGTCGAGGTCGTCCAGATCACGTCGGAGACCTATGCCGGGCAGTTTGCCCACTTTCGGCACCCGAACCTGCGTGGCCAGACCAGGCTGCAGTTCACGTCTCTCTCCGAACTTGAACCGTGTGACTTGCTCTTCCTGGCGCTGCCCCACAGCACTGCGTGGGCGCGGATTGACGAGTTTGCTGCTATGGCCGACCGCATTGTCGATCTCTCGGGTGATTTTCGCCTGAGCAACCCGGCAGACTATGACCGCTGGTACGGACATCCGCATCCTCATCCCGAGTGGCTGGAGAAGTTTGTCTACGGTCTGCCGGAGCTACATCGTGAGGAGATGGCCGGGGCGAAGTACGTCAGTGGCGTGGGCTGCAATGCGACAGTGACAAACATCGCGCTGTGGCCGTTGTACAAGCGCGGCCTGCTGCGCGAGACGGTAGTCGAGGTCAAGGTCGGTTCCTCAGAGGGTGGTCACCGCGGCAATCCGGGGTCGCACCATCCGGAGCGGGCCAACGTGGTGCGGACCT
>CAZEXX010000057.1:3303-5367 GCA_964516885.1 uncultured Anaerolineales bacterium
ATGATCATTGTCAAAGTCGGCGGTGGCGAAGGTGTTGATACCGAATCGGTCGTCGTGGACGTCGCCGAGTTGGTGAAGCAGGGCCGGCAGGTCGTGCTGGTTCATGGTGGGTCTCACGAGACCAATGTCATTTCGGAGAAGTTGGGACACCCGCCGCGATTTGTGACCTCGGTTTCGGGGCATAGCAGCCGCTATACGGATCGTGAGACGTTGGAGATCTTCGTGATGGTCACGGCCGGCAAGATCAATAAGCTGATCGTCGAGCGGCTGCAGCAGCTGGGCGTGAATGCCGTCGGCCTTTCCGGCATCGACGGCCGTCTGTTGGAGGGCAAGCGCAAGGCCTTCCTGCGGATCAAAGAGGGCGGCAAGCGCAAGATCCTGCGCGGCGAGTACAGTGGGGTGATTGAGAAGGTCAATGCCGGGCTGCTGACCATGTTGCTGGATGCGGGGTATACGCCAGTTGTCGCGCCGCAGGCCATTAGCTACGAGAGCGAGGCTCTAAATGTGGACGGCGATCGTGCTGCGGGGGCCATCGCGGCGGCGTTGAACGCCGACACCCTGGTGATTCTCACCAACGTGCCGGGGCTCCTGCGCGACGTCGAGGACGAGTCCAGCCTCATCACTCACATTCCCCAATCCCAGGCCAAGGACTATCTAGACCGCTATGCCAAAGGCCGAATGAAGCGCAAGATCCTGGGTGCGGTTGAGGCGCTGCTGGGCGGCGTCAGCCAGGTGATCCTCGCCGATGGTCGCATTGACCAGCCCGTGCAGAGCGCTTTGGCCGGCAATGGCACGGTGGTGGAATAGGTAACAGCTATCAGCGGGGAAGCGATCAGCAGTCAGCGACTACGGGACGGGAGTAAGGAGTAGGAAGTAAGGAGTATGGCGTCGCTTACTGCTTACTTCTTACTCCTGATTGAAGACAGAGCATAGGAGAGGACTCATGACCCAATTACCTTACGACCGGGAACAAATCATAGCCTGGGAGACGGACCACGAGAGCGGCACGTACGGCAAGCAGCCGATCGTGTTGGTGCGTGGTGAGGGCGCTCACATCTGGGATATGGATGGCACGGAGTACATCGACTGCATTGGTGGACACGGCGCATCGAATATGGGACACGCGCATCCGGCGGTGGTCAAGGCCGTGACGGAGCAGGCGCAGCGGCTGCTCCTCGCTCCCAACGGACTCTACAACAATGTGCGGGCACATCTACTGGCCGAACTGGTTCGCGTGGCGCCTCCCGGCTTGGAGCGCGCTTTCTTGTGCAATTCGGGCACAGAGGCGGTTGAGGCAGCGCTCAAGTTTGCGCGCTTGATCACCCAGCGTACCAAGGTCATCTCAACGATGCGCGGCTTCCACGGTCGCACCATGGGAGCGCTCGGCGCCACGTGGCGGAGGGAGTACCGTCGGCCGTTTGAGCCGCTGATCCCCAACTTCAGCTTCGTCCCCTACAACAAGCTGGAGCGGATGGAAAAGGCGATTGACGATGAGACGTCGGCTGTGATCGTCGAAGTGGTGCAGGGCGAGGGCGGTGTGAACCTCGGCAGTGCAGACTATCTGTTGGGTGTGCAGGCCCTGTGCCAGGAGCGCGGCGCTATGTTTATTGTCGATGAGGTACAGACCGGGTTCGGGCGCACGGGCAGACTCTTTGCCAGCGAGCACTACGGTCTGCGGCCCGATCTGATGACCCTCGCCAAGAGCATCGCCGGCGGCATCCCGATGGGCGCGACCTTGATCGGTGAGCGCGTGGGCAAGATCCCGGGCCACGTCCACGGCAGTACGTTTGGCGGCAGCCCGTTGGCCTGCGCCGCGGCGCTGGCGACGATTCGGACGATGGAAGAGGATCGTCTGCCTGAGCGGGCAGCCAAACTGGGGGTGCGGTTAGTGGAGGGGTTCCGTTCCATCGACGCCTCTGTTGTTCGTGAGGTGCGGGGCCTCGGTCTGATGGTGGGTATTGAGCTTCGCGGTCGTTCGGGGGCCTACCTTGCCGCGCTGGCTGCGCAGGGTGTGCTGGCGCTGCCGGCGGGATCCACCGTGCTGCGGTTCCTGCCGCCCCTTGT
>CAZEXX010000057.1:5467-15819 GCA_964516885.1 uncultured Anaerolineales bacterium
GAGGAGAGGAATCTGCATGAAACCCGAGAGCAACCCTGCGCTGCTGGCGCTGGAGGACGGCACGATCTTCTGGGGGACGTCGGTGGGGGCGGCCGGCGAGACATTCGGCGAGCTGGTCTTCAACACGGGGATGACAGGGTACCAAGAGGTGCTGACTGACCCCTCTTACCGTGGCCAGATCGTGGTGATGACCTATCCTGAGATCGGCATCTATGGGGTGAACCCTGATGACGTTGAGTCTGAGCGACTTCAGGTCGCCGGCTTCGTTGTGCATCGCGCGGTGCGGTCCGCCTTCAATCAGCGGGCGACCCTGGCGTTTACCGACTATCTGGAAAGTGCCGGTGTGGTGGCCATTGAGGGGATCGATACGCGGGCGCTGACGCGTCATCTGCGGACGCATGGGGCGATGCGGGGGGCCATCGTCACCGCGGTCGACAAAGATGCCCTTGATTCCGATGCGATTATCGCGCGCGTTCGCCGGAGTCCCACGATGGTGGGGCGCAACTTGGCCGGGGATGTCACCACCGATAGTGTGATCGGCTATGGCGCTTCCGGCGAAGCCTCGGGTGACCAGGATCGTCCCCATATTGTTGTGATTGACGCCGGCTACAAGCAGGGCATCGTTCGTGACCTTATGGCGACAGGGGCAGTCGTCACGGTGGTGCCGTACGATGTGGACGCTGCCACAGTGCTGTCCCTTCAGCCGGATGGCGTGATGGTCTCAAACGGCCCGGGCGATCCGGAGCCGTTGGCGGCCACCATCACGATGATCCGTGCATTGCTCAAGCAGCGCGTGCCTTTGGGCGGCATCTGTCTGGGGCACCAACTCCTCGGGTTGGCGGCGGGCGGGCGGACATACAAGATGCGCTTTGGCCACCGGGGCGCGAATCATCCGATCAAGGAGTTGCGCACCGGCCAGATCATGATCACAACGCAGAACCACGGATTTGCCCTTGACCCCACCAGTCTCGGGATTGGTTGGGCGCCGCTGGATGCGGCATTTGAACCCACGCGGCCCGAGCTGATGGCACAGGCCAACTCAGCTGAGTCTGCCAACTCCACCGAGTTAGCCAACTCCACGGAGTTGGTGACGATGGCCGAGCTGTTGCCGGAATCACCGTTGATCGGCACCAGTCCCGCCGGCTTTGGCCCTCTCGAGGTCACGCATCTCTCGCTCAATGATGGTACGGTGGAGGGGCTGCGGCTCCTCGACACCCCCGCCTTCTCGGTACAGTTCCACCCGGAGGCGTCCCCGGGACCCCACGATGCAAAGGGGTTCTTCGAGCAGTTCATAGCTATGGTAAAGGACCAGCATGCCTAAGCGCACAGACATCGAATCCATCCTGATCATCGGCTCAGGTCCAATTGTGATCGGGCAAGCGGCGGAGTTCGACTACTCCGGTACGCAGGCACTCAAGGCCCTTCGTGAGGCTGGATACCGGCTGATTGTCGTCAATGCCAACTCGGCGACGATCATGACGGATCCGGAGTTATCTGATGCAGTCTACATCGAGCCGCTGACGGTGGAATTCCTGGAGGCCATCATCGCACGCGAGCACCCGGACGCGCTGCTTCCGACCCTTGGAGGCCAGACGGCGCTCAACCTGGCGGTGGCACTATCGGAGATGGGGGTTCTGGAGCGCTACGGCGTCGAGCTGATTGGGGCCTCCTATAATGCCATCCAACTGGCCGAGGACCGGGCACTCTTTAAGAAGACCATGATGGAGATCGGGCTTGAGGTTCCCCTCAGCCGCCAGATCGGTTCGCTGCCCGAAGCTTTCGAGGCAGCCGAGGAACTGGGCTATCCGCTGATCGCACGACCCAGCTTCACTCTGGGTGGTACCGGCGGCGGCATCGCCTACAACGCCAAGGAACTCACCCAGATCGTGGCGCGTGGGTTGATTGAGAGCCCATCGCGTACGGTGCTCCTGGAGGAATCGGTCATCGGATGGAAAGAATACGAGATGGAGGCTATGCGCGATCATGCGGACAACGCCATCATCGTCTGCTCGATCGAGAATATCGACCCGATGGGCGTGCATACCGGTGATTCAATCACCGTGGCGCCGTCGCAGACGCTGACGGATCGTGAGTACCAGCGGATGCGGGATGCTTCCATCGCTGTACTGCGCGCGATCGGTGTCGATACCGGCGGTTCCAATATCCAGTTTGCCGTGGACCCTGAGACCGGGCGCATGGTCGTCATTGAGATGAACCCGCGCGTCTCGCGCTCATCAGCTCTGGCCTCCAAGGCGACCGGGTACCCCATCGCCAAGGTAGCCGCGCTGTTGGCCGTCGGCTACCGGCTGGATGAGGTGGCCAACGACATCACCCGCCGGACGACGGCGGCGTTTGAGCCGACGTTGGACTATGTTGTGGTCAAGATGCCGCGGTTCCAGCTGGAGAAATTCCCCGGCGCCGACCCGCGGCTGGGCACCCAGATGAAATCTGTCGGCGAAGCCATGGCGATCGGCCGGACTTTCAAGGAAGCGCTGGGCAAGGCGATCAGATCTATGGAACTGGACGCAACGCCGGATCTGGACTTCGATCGGGTTCCGGAGTATCTGGCAAGCCCGACCCCGGAACGGTTGGCCTACATCTACGCGGCGCTGCGGCTGGGGTACACTGTCGATGAGATCCACGGGTACACCCACATCGACCTGTGGTTCCTCTCCGAAATGGCGCAGTTCATCCAGTTCGAAGCTGTGCTGCGCGAGCTGCCGTGGGCGGATTTCGACCGGCAGACATTGCTTCAGGCCAAGGCCTGGGGCTTCTCAGACCTCGAGATTGGCGAGCTCTTCGAGCGCACAGAGTCGGAGGTGCGGCATCGCCGCGCGGCGATGAATGTGCAGCCGGTCTACAAAATGGTGGATACGTGCGCTTCGGAGTTCGAGGCGTTTACGCCCTATTTCTACTCAACCTATGGGGGCACGGAGAACGAGGCGGAGCTCTCTGATCGGCCGAAGGTTGTGATCCTGGGCTCCGGCCCGAACCGCATCGGCCAGGGTGTGGAGTTCGACTATGCCAACGTTCACGCGGTGTGGGCGCTCCAGGAAGAGGGCTATGAGGTCATCATGGTCAACTCCAATCCGGAGACGGTCTCGACCGACTACGACACGGCGGATCGACTCTACTTTGAGCCGCTAACGGTCGAGGACGTCCTCGGCATCGTGCAGCATGAGAGCCCTGTGGGCGTCGTCGTCGGCTTCGGTGGACAGACCCCGCTCAAGCTGGCACGTGCCTTGGTCGATGGCGGCATTCCCCTGATGGGGATCGACTTCGCTGCGATTGAGCTGGCCGAGGACCGCGAGCAGTTCGGGGCGCTGTTGGAGAAGCTGGAGCTCCGGAGCCCGCCGTGTGGCCTGGCTTCCACCGTTGATGAAGCCCTCAGTGTGGCCGAGGTGCTGGGTTACCCTGTGCTGCTTCGCCCAAGTTTTGTTCTCGGCGGTCGCGCGATGGAGATCGTGAGCAACGCTGAGGAGCTCCGTCACTATATTGCCGCGGCGGCTCGTGTCTCTCCCGGCTACGCCGTCCAGATCGATCGTTTTCTGGAGGGAGCCCTGGAGTTGGATGTCGACGTGCTCTCCGATGGTGAGGATGTCTGGATCGCCGGGCTGATGGAGCAGATTGAGGAAGCCGGTGTCCATTCAGGTGACTCGGCGTGTGTGATGCCGGCTGTAAGTTTATCGGATTCGCTGATCACCCGGATCGAGTCATCTGTGGCGAACTTGGTGCGGGCGCTCGGTGCTGTGGGCCTTGTGAATATCCAGATGGCCATTCGCGGCGACGATCTCTATGTCCTGGAGGCCAACCCACGGGCGTCCCGTACCGTGCCCTATGTCAGCAAGGCCATTGGAGTGCCGGTGGCCAAGCTGGCGGCCAAGATTTTGGTCGGGCGCTCGCTGAAGGAGCTGCTGGCACCGTTCTGGCCGTACCCGGTACGGCCGGGCGATACGTCCGAGTTCGAGTCTCTGTTGGCGTCGGAGCATCGCGCTCCGACGCCGTGGCCGGTCTTCTCCTCGGTCAAGGAAGTTGTGCTGCCCTTCGGTCGCTTCCAGGGCTCGGATGTTCTGTTGGGACCGGAGATGCGGTCCACCGGCGAGGTGATGAGTTTCGGCCGGAGCTTCCCTGAAGCGTTCGCCAAGGCACAAATCGCGGCAAGCAACCCGCTGCCGACCTCAGGGACAGTATTGGTGAGTCTGGCAGATCCGGATAAGAGAGAGGGCACGTCCCTGATCGCCCAACTGAGCGATATGGGCTTCGACATCGTGGCGACCCGCGGAACGGTCCGCGCGCTCAAAGTGATGGGCATTCCGGCCAAAGAGGTCCTGAAGGTCGGTGAAGGGCGTCCTGACTGCGTGGATATCATCGCGCAGGATAGAGTTCACCTTGTGGTCAATACGCCCTCATCTATGGACAAAGCCGGCCGTACTCACGACCTACCGGTGCCGTCCTCAGCTGAGCGGCGGGGTGTCCAGCTGCCGTGGAATGCAGCTCGGACGTCCGGCTATCGCATCCGCACAACCGCGCTGGAACATCACGTGCCGTATGTGACGACGCTGGTGGCCTTGCGCGCAACCGTGGCCGCGGTCCGCTACATAAGGTCTCAGTCGCTTACCGTCAGCCGGTTAGGTGAGGCGCTGGATGATCGCTAATCTTGGACGTGCTGGACAAAGCGTGATGCCGGGCAGCCGGATGGACCAGCACCCACGTATGGAGGCTGCGATGGATGAAGTCGCTTTTCTGGAGAAACTGCTTTCGATTCCCAGCCCCTCCGGGGGTGAGGATATCTTTGCCGACTATCTGGTGTCGCAGATGCGGAAGCTGAACTTCCGCACGCATCGTGATGAGGCCGGTAACGTCGTAGGCACGGTGGGGAACCCTCAGGCCGACCGCGAGATTGTACTGTTGGGACATATGGACACCGTACCGGGCTTCATCCCGATCCGTTGGGACAATGGCACCCTCTACGGCCGCGGGGCGGTCGATGCCAAAGGCCCCCTGGCAACCTTCGTCATCGCGGCTTCCCGGGTCGCTGCCCGGTTGGACCGGACCAAGATCACGGTCATCGGTGCTGTGGAGGAGGAAACCCATGGATGGGGCGCCCATTATCTTGCTCAGACCATGGCGGCACCGGACTTTGTGATCATCGGCGAACCGAGCTCTTGGGACTGTATCACCCTGGGCTACAAGGGCATGCTGAATATGGAGTATCGTCTGACACAACCGGGGGGGCATAGTGCGGGCGAGGCCGCCGGTCCCGCTGAGCACGCAGTCACATTCTGGAACCATCTGCGGCGCTATGCCTTTTCCCATAACCAGACTCGGTCGGGGCGCTTCAACACGCTCGATCCTGCGCTCCGGAGTCTGCAGACGCACAGTGATGGGCTCTACGACTACGTTGAGATGAATATCGTGGCACGCATTCCGCCGGACTTTCCCATTGACGAGCTCCAATCACAGATGGAGACGTGGAGCAACGGTGCGGAACTGAAGTTTCTGGGCTCCGATCCCGCCTATCGCTCCGGCAAGAACACGCTGCCGGTACGCGCGCTGCTGCGCTCGATCCGCGCGGCGGGAGGGCGCCCGCGCTTCAAGCTAAAGACTGGTACCTCGGATATGAATACCGTAGGACCGGTGTGGGAGTGTCCGATGGTGGCCTATGGCCCCGGGGATTCCTCCCTGGATCATACGCCCAGGGAACATATCGAGATTGCCGAGTACCATCGTTCTATCGATGTCCTTGCGCAGGCTCTGCTGATCATCGCATCACACGACTAGAAGTAGTTCGTCTGCTCACGCCGAGGAGGTCCTTGATGGCACATTCGCCCGCTGTAATCCGCGATCTGGGTGATGGGTTGGTTCTGCGACAGGCGACGACTGCCGATATCGATCCGGTGGTGGTCTTCAATACGCACGTGCATAGCGAAGGGGGCTGGGATACCCCTGACACGAAGCTGGGATTCTGGGTACGGGATCTCATATTGGGATATCACCCCACTATGACGGTGGGCGATTTCCTGATAGTCGAGGACACTGCCACCGGAGAGATCGTCTCAAGCACCAACCTCATCCCCCAGACTTGGTCTTACGCAGGTATTGAGTTTGGTGTGGGACGCCCGGAACTCGTCGGTACGCATCCCGACTACCGTCGGCGGGGTCTGGTGCGCGCCCAGTTCGAGGTGCTGCATCAGTGGAGCGAGGACCGCGGGCACAAGGTGCAGGCCATCACCGGGATTCCCTGGTACTACCGCCAGTTCGGTTACGATATGGTACTCGATATGCATGGATCTCGGCGCGGCCCTGTGACCAGCGTACCCATGCTGAAAGAGGGACAGGCAGAGCCCTACGCTGTCCGCCTGGCGCAGGTGTCGGATTTGGCGTTCATCGCCGAGGTTGGCTCGTATGGTGATGAACGCAGTCTGGTCTCCTGCCGGCGCGATACTGACCAGTGGCGCTACGAACTGGATGGGCAGGCCACGGAGAGCTTCCAGGCACGTCAATTGTGTATCATTGAGACGACAGCGGGTGAGCCGGTGGGATTCCTCGCACGTGCAATGATGCGATGGGGCAGTGCCGTCTACCTGACGCGCTACGAACTCAAGGCCGGCGTGTCCTGGTGGGATGTGACTCCCTCCGTGCTGCGTTACCTCAAGGAGGCCGGCGCTGCTATGGTGCCCTATGCTGAATCTCCGGATGGTGGTCCGGTGTTTGACACGATCCTCTTTGGCCTGGGGCGAGAACATCCATGCTACGAGATCGTGGCTGATTGGTTGCCCCGGTTTGACCCCCCCTTTGCCTGGTACCTTCGCGTTCCTGACATGCCGGATTTCCTGCGTCTGATCGCGCCGGTGCTGGAGCAGCGGCTTGCGGCATCGATCTTCGTAGGCCATACAGGCGCACTCAAGATAGACTTCTATCGTGGTGGGGTTCAGATAGAATTCGAGGTAGGTCGCGTGGTCGAGGTCGCCCCTTGGGCTGCTCAGGTCGGCGGCGACCGTGGTATGGTGCACTTTCCCGATCTGACCTTCCTGCAGGTGCTCTTTGGATATCGCTCCTTTGAGGAGGTCAAGCACGCCTATGCCGACTGCGGTGGCACCCTTGAGGGGCGGCTGTTGACCAAAGCGCTGTTTCCGAAGTCCGGCTCAAACGTTTGGCCGCTTGCATAGCCGGCTATCCGGTCTTATTTTCGCGCCAGGTTCTATGAGGAGGTTTTGCGATGGCAAAGAGAAAAGTTTCGAAAGTGGTGTTGGCCTACTCGGGTGGTTTGGACACGTCCTGCATTGTCCCCTGGTTGATTGAGAACTACGATTGTGAGGTCGTCACCTTTACGGCCGACTTGGGCCAGGAAGAGGAGTTGGATGGCCTTCCTGAGAAGGCCAAGATCAGTGGTGCGGTCAAGTCCTATGTCGAGGACCTGCGGCAGGAGTTCCTGACGGATTTCGTTTTCCCCACCTTGAAAGCCGGCGCGATCTATGAGCGCCAGTACCTGCTGGGGACCTCCTTTGCACGCCCGCTCATCGCGAAGCGTCTGGTGGAAATCGCGGAACTTGAGGGCGCGGATGCCATCGCCCACGGTGCCACCGGCAAGGGCAACGACCAAGTGCGCTTTGAGCTGGGTGTGATGGCCCTGAACCCCCGTTTGTCGGTGATCGCACCATGGCGTGAATGGGATATTCGCTCCCGTGAGGACGCGCTGGAATACGCCACCGCCCACGGCGTGCCCGTCACGAGTGAAGGTAGGTCCAAGTACAGCCGCGACCGCAATATCTGGCACCTGAGCCACGAGGGACATATCCTTGAGGATCCATGGTTGGAGCCGGAGGAGGAGATGTTCCTGATCTCGGTCGCACCGGAGAATGCGCCGGATACGCCGCGCTATGTCGAGATCGATTTCAAGTCCGGTACACCGATGCGTGTCGACGGTGTGGCCCGCGGCCCGGTTGAACTGGTGACCTATCTGAACAGAGTCGCGGGTGAACACGGTGTCGGGCGCGTGGACATCGTGGAGAATCGCCTGGTGGGCATCAAGTCCCGCGGTGTGTACGAGACGCCCGGCGGAACGATGCTCTACACCGCGCTGCGGGCCCTGGAGACGCTCTGTCTCGACGGGCTGACGCAGCACCACAAGGACGTGGTGTCCGAGAAGTACGCCGAGTTGGTCTACAACGGCAAGTGGTTCACCCCTCTCCGCACGGCGATGGACGAGTTCGTCAACAGCCTGATGGAAAACGTCACCGGGTCGGTACGGCTGAAGTTGTACAAGGGTTCCTGTACCGTCGCCGGTCGCCGGTCGCCGTACTCGCTCTACCGCGAGGACTACGCCACGTTCGGCGAGGATGACGTCTACGACCAGAGCGATGCGGAAGGCTTCATCCATCTCTTTGGGCTGCCGCTCAAGGTGAAGGCGCTGCTCGATATTGAGGGTCTGGGCAAGTCCAGCTATGCTCAGCCGGACTATGGCAAATTCAAGCGCGACTAGCAACGGAGGATTGGGATAAGGGAGTGGGCACCAAGGGGGAAGGGCTTGAGCTGTGCAAGTCGGCATTTCCCGAACTTGATGCCCTGTCTTTGTATCCGCATAGGGATGCAGGCCGGCTCACGTGTGCCGATTTGAGCCTGTAGTGAGTGCTGGAGAGGAGAGCCGTGTATGGCAAAGCTGTGGGGCGGACGGTTCGGTAAAGATCCGGATAAGTTGCTGTGGGCATTCAATGCCTCCATCGGGTTCGATCAGAGGATCTTCGCGGCGGATATCGCCGGAAGCATCGCCTATGCTAAGGCGCTGGAGCGGGTCGAGATCCTGACTCCGGAAGAAACAACGATGATCATAGATGGACTGGCGCAGGTGGACCAGGAGTTTGAGTCCGGTACCTTTGCCTTTCAGCCGGCAGATGAGGATATCCATACCGCAGTGGAGCGCCGGCTGCAGGAGCTGATCGGGCCGGTAGCCGGGAAACTGCACACCGGACGCAGCCGTAACGACCAAGTCGCCACCGATGTACGTCTCTATCTGCTCTCAAAGATCGAGGTGCTCAGCGTGTTGCTGCAAGAACTCCAACGCGCGATGGTTGAGAAGGCTGAGGCCTGTCTGGACGCTATGATGCCGGGATACACACATCTCCAGCCGGCGCAGCCGATCCTCTTCTCTCACTGGCTGATGTCCTTTGTCTGGATGTTCGAGCGAGATGCCGGGCGGCTGAGCGACCTTAAGCTCCGGGTCTCGGTCATGCCGTTGGGGAGTGCTGCGCTGGCCGGCAATACCTTTGGCATTGATCGGGCCGCGTTGGCAGCCGATCTGGGGTTCGAGTCGATCAGTCGGAACAGTTTGGATGCGGTGGCAGATCGTGATTTCATCGCCGAGTTTCTCTTTTGGGCTACGCTGGTCCAGATACATCTGAGCCGGTTGTCTGAGGACATGGTCATCTATGCATCGGGTGAATTCGGTTTCATCGAGCTGGACGATGCGTACAGCACCGGCTCCAGCATCATGCCGCAGAAGAAGAACCCCGACCCGCTGGAGCTGGCACGCGGCAAGACCGGGCGGATGGTAGGGAACCTGGTCACGCTGCTGATCACTTTGAAGGGGCTGCCCAGCGCGTACGACAAGGATTTGCAGGAGGACAAAGAGCCGCTCTTCGATACGATCGATACCCTGGAGATCGAGCTTCCTGTGATCGCGGGTGTGATTGCCACGCTTACCATCGACCGCGAGCGGATGGCGGCGACCCTCCAGGACGAGCTGCTGGCGACGGATCTCGCCGATTACCTGGTACATCAGGGCGTGCCCTTCCGTGAGAGCCACCATATTGTGGGACAGGTCGTCCGTGCCGCGCTCGCGCGTGGCTGCGGGCTGACGCAGCTGTCAGTTCAGGAGTATCACGACATCTCGCCGCATTTTGGTGACGATGTCGTCGAGATGCTGGACTTCAGAGCGGCGGTGGAGCGGCGTGACGTGGTCGGTGGCACAGCGACGTCGTCGGTGCAGGATCAGATCCGCAAGGCGCGGGCGATCCTGGAGGGGTGAAAGCCTGCGGGCCAACGACCCACAGGAGAGGAACAAGCGGCACCCAGGGTGCGGAACTACAGGCTCGCGCTCCGGTCGGTCGCCAAAGCGCCGCCATGTGGCGCACCCGATTCGGGACACGGTCGGGACTCGCCCCCATTCTAAAAGGCACTTACCTCAGAAAAACCTTGACGCAGTGGACCGATTCCTCATAGCAAGCCAATCTGATGGTGTTTCCCCAGAGCGATGCGCTTGCGGATGGCTTTGTGACCGACGCTCAATGTAAGACCCAGCACTCGCCTCAAACTCGTGACTGCGCTCGATCCCGAGTTCAGGGTGAAGGTGCCGC
>CAZEXX010000058.1:0-15797 GCA_964516885.1 uncultured Anaerolineales bacterium
TAGAGCAGCCGGCTCATAACCGGTCGGTTCCAGGTTCAAATCCTGGTGGGCCCACAGCAAATAGATGTGTTACGGCCCGCCACTGACGGGCCGTTTTCGGTGTTCCCAGGGGAATCAGGAGCGAGTATGGATACGCAACGGATGGTGGAAGGGCTGGATCTGCTGAAGGGCCGCTATGATGAGCTGACCCGCTTGATGTCAGATCCGGATACGGCTCGGAACTATGAGAAGATCGCCAAGTATGCCAAGGAGCGGTCTGAGCTTCAGGAGAGTGTCGAGGCCTATCGCGACTACCGATCTGCCCTGGATGGCATCGTAGAGGCCAACGAGATGCTGAGGGACGAAGATCCGGATATTCGTGAGCTGGCTCAAGATGAGTTACAGACGCTCACCGATCGCCGGAAAGCGCTGGAAGAGCGGCTGCGCAGGCTGTTGGTGCCCAAGGATCCTCGCGATGAGAAGAACGTGATCATCGAGATTCGGGCCGGCGCAGGGGGGGATGAAGCCGGGCTTTTTGCCGCGGCGTTGTTCCGCCTCTACACTCGCTACGCTGAGGCGCAGTCCAAGTGGAAGACCCAGCTCATCAGCGAGAATCGGACCGGCATCGGTGGATTCAAAGAGGTGGTCTTCTCCATTGAAGGGAAGGGCGCTTACTCGCGGCTCAAGTTTGAGAGCGGCGTGCATCGCGTGCAGCGCGTGCCGGCGACCGAGTCCAGCGGCCGCATCCATACCTCTACTGTGACGGTGGCGGTGCTTCCGGAAGTGGATGCTGTGGAGATCAACGTCAACATGAAGGATGTGGAGCTCACGACGTACGGTTCCTCCGGTCCGGGCGGACAGCATATGCAGAAGAACGACACGGCGGTGCGCATGGTGTATAAGCCGACCGGGATGGTGGTCACGTGTGAGAGCGAGCGTTCTCTGACGCAGAACAAGCGACGCGCGATGGGCGTGCTGCGTGCCCGGCTCTACGAAGCTGAGCGCCAGAAACAGGTCTCAGACCTCGAAGAGACCCGGCGCTCGCAGGTGGGGAGCGGCCAGCGCAGTGAGAAGATCCGCACGTACAATTACCCGCAGAACCGCGTCACGGATCACCGTATCGGTATGACCTCCCACAACCTGCCCGCCGTGATGGAGGGCGACATTGATCAGTTTATCGAGTCCTTGACGCTGGATGAGCAGACGAGGCGTCTCTCGGAGATTGGTTCGTAAGCCGATTGGAACTACGAGAGCGCCCCTGTAATCTACAGGGGCGCTTTTTCTATGCTGCCGGGGCTCGCGTTATGAGATCTTGGGCAGTGTCTTCAGGGCCTCCTGAAGCTTGGCTTCCTCCAGGCTGTAATCCACGAGGTTCTGCCGGTGATAGGCATCGTACGCTGCCAGGTCTAAGAGTCCGTGGCCGCTGGCGTTGAAGAGGATCACCTTTGCCTCGCCGGACTCCTTGCAGGCCATGGCCTCGTCGTACGTCGCCTTGATGGCATGGGCCGTCTCGGGTGCTACAATGGTGCCCTCGCTCGCTGCGAAGCTGTGCGCCGCTTCGAGAACCTCAATCTGGTGGTAGGCGCGTGCTTCCGCATAGCCCTGATCCAGCAGCGCCGAGACCGTCGGAGCCATGCCGTGGTAGCGCAGGCCGCCGGCGTGGACCGGGGCGGGGATGAAGCCGTGGCCTACTGTGTGCATCATCGACACAGGACCTGTCTTGGCGGTGTCACCCCAGTCGTAGGCATACTTACCGCGGGTCATACTCGGGCACGCGGTGGACTCCACGAAGAGAGCGCGCAGATTGGGCTTGTCACCGGTGAGCTTGTCCTTCATGAAAGGGAAGATCAGTCCAGAGGCATTGCTGCCACCGCCGGCACACCCGATGAGGATGTCGGGGTAATCGCCGGCCATCTCCATCTGTTTCCTCGCCTCCAGACCGATGATGGTCTGGTGCATCAGCACGAAGTTAACCACGCTACCCAGGGCGTACTTGTAGCCATCGTGCGTCATGGCGTACTCCAGTGCCTCACTGATGGCGATCCCGAGGCTTCCCGGTGAGTCAGGGTCCTGCTCCAGGATGGCGCGACCGGCGTGGGTCTGAGTGCTGGGGCTCGCGACGACCTCGCCGCCCCACGTCTCCATCATGATGCGGCGATAGGGCTTCTGCTGGTAGCTGATGGCGACCATGAAGACCTTGATCTTCAGCCCGAACATCTTGCCCGCCAAGCTCAGGGCACTGCCCCACTGTCCGGCACCCGTCTCCGTGGCAAAGCCCTCCAGGCCGTCCTGCTTGCCATAGTAGGCCTGCGCGACGGCGGTGTTGGGCTTGTGGCTGCCCGCCGGGCTGACACCCTCCCACTTGTAGTAGATCTTGGCTGGGGTGTCGAGTGCCTTCTCCCAGCGATGCGCGCGGATCAGGGGTGAGGGTCGCCAGAGCTGATAGATTTCTCGTACTTCCTCGGGAATCTCGATGAATTGCTCCCGGCTGGCTTCCTGTGCGACACAGGCCGACGGGAAGACCGGCATCAGATCTTCAGCGGTCATGATGTTGAGCGTGGCCGGGTGAAGATAGGGGGGCGGCGGGTTCTTCATGTCCGCGGTGATATTGTACCAATGCGTCGGCATGTCCTTTTCTTGCAGAAAGTACTTGTACTGTTTCATCGTGGCGTCTCCTTGTTCTGAAATGGTTGGTATAGGACTGATGCACCTTGGTCAAGATACACAGATGCGCGCTGGGCGTGGGCTGGATATGCGCGTGCGCTATGCGCGCGCCCTCGCATAGCGCACGTGGATCCCTTGATCGGCCGCTGCCGGCTTCCGGGCCGGTATCGTCCGGTTCAAGATTGCTGCTCGGTCTGCAAAGAAGCTCATATACACCTTGTAGTGCTCCGTCTCTTCGTAAGTCACCTCCTTGACGTATGGTCCGTCGAAGCTATAGATCTGAGCCCCGGGCAGGGCAAGTAAGATGGGAGAATGGGTCGCGATGATGAACTGAACCTGCCGGCGAGCGGTCAATTCCTGGAGGATTCTCAGGAACCTGACCTCACTGGTCGGTGACAGGGCTGCCTCGGGTTCATCCAGGAAATAGAGCCCCTTGCGATCATAGCGTCCGCTGAAATAGGCCAACATGCCCTCGCCATGTGATAGCGTATTGAGGATGTGGCCGCCGTGATACTTCAGCCGGCCCGGATCGACGATTGCGACATCATCGAGAAAGTCGGCCAGCTCATGGAAGGTCTCGGCGCGAAAGAGCGAGCCCGGAATGGGTTCATCGGCCCAGATGACATCAATGAAATCCGCCAGCCGCGTCTCATAGGGGTTCTGATGAGCAAGGTGCCGTTTGGGTTTGTCCCAAATATGAATGCCGGACTTCCGCGCGATCGCCTCGAGCAGGGTCGACTTGCCGGACCCGTTTTCGCCCACGAAAAACGTCACGGGGCGCTGGAACGTCAGGCCCGGCGTCGTCCTGAGAACCGGGACGTTGAACGGGTAGTATTGATCGGTCGGGTAGTGACCGCTGAGGAATCTCACCTCGCTAATGTACATGGTCTGCTCCCTGCTTCAGCTGCGGCATGCTTGCATAGTGCTGACTAATGACGACGGCTGCTATTCGCCGCCCAGTAAGCGGAATGACTCGGCGCGTCCCTGGATGACCATGCGCAACCGCGGTCCGGCCATCCCCATGGCCTCATAGACTCTGCCCATTGTCTCTTTCGCCTCCGCCTGCATGCGACGCGTTCCCTCGATGAGGATTTCCTCGACCATGCCCGGTTTGGAGGCAAAGGCAGCGCGGCGCTCGCGGATCGGATCCAGGAAATTGTTGATGGCCCGGGCCAACTTCTGTTTCACCTCGACGTCTCCCACGTTGCCGGTGCTATAGCGCTCTTTCAGATCATTGACCTCGTCCACATCAGGGTTGAAGGCGTCGTGGTAGATGAAGACGGGATTGCCCTCGACGCGACCGGGGATGTCGGCGCGGACCCTGTTTGGGTCGGTGTACATACTGCGCACCCTTTGCTCGACAGTCTTCTTGTCATCCGAGAGTAAGATCGCGTTCCCCAGGGATTTGCTCATCTTGGCCTGACCATCGGTGCCGATCAGGGTGGGCACCTCACCGATCATGACCTCGGGGAGCGGGAAGACCTCTGTTTCGTACAATCGGTTGAAACGTCGGGCGATCTCGCGTGTGATCTCAACGTGGGCTTCGTTGTCCTTGCCCACTGGGACCAGGTGCGCACGCGGCAACAGGATGTCGGCGGCCTGGAGTACGGGATAGCCGATCAGGCCAAAGGGCACGGTTTCGTCGTTGATATTGGCCGCGCGGGCCATGTCCTTGATGCTGGGCAGCCGGGACAGTCGTGGCAACGAGACCAGATCGCCGAAGATGAGGGTCAACTCGTATTCCTCGGGAATGGCTGATTGCAGGAAGATCACGCTCTTGTCCGGATCGATGCCCACCGCAAGGTAGTCCAGGACGACGTTGTAGATGTTTTCGTCGAGCTGATCCACGTATCGCTTTTCGGGCTTGGTGGTCAGCGTGTGTAGGTCCGCAATGATGAAGTAGCAGTCGTGGCTGTCCTGCAGCGCGACGCGGTTCTTCATACTGCCGACATAGTGACCCAGGTGGAGCTTCCCTGTGGGGCGGTCACCGGTGAGAATGCGTTTCTTCTGTTCACCCATACTGATCTCCTGTTGATGCTAGCCTAAGTGTGGTCTGCTTTGTCTTCAGAAACACAAAACGCCCGTCCCCGATAAGGGACGAGCGCTATTTTGCCCGTGGTGCCACCCTGGTTAGGCGCTTTCCTCAAAACAAAAAAAACGCGCTGCGATAGCGCGTTATTGAGTCAAGCCAGCCTCACTTGTTTTCGGACACGGCCGCTTACCCTACCCGGCGATGCCCTACACCCTGATAACGGTGGTGTCTCCGTCTCGTACTACTTGCGCAAGCCACCTACACTCACGCTTTCGGCGAGCGGCTCCTGGGACCATTCAACACTCGCGTCGGTGCCGGACTCTCACCTCTATCCGGCTCTCTGTGACCTCGCCAGAGCGCTTACTTTCCCCACTCTCAGCCTTTAGCATCTCTTTTATAACATATAGCGATGAGAAAGTCAAGACCCGAATTGGGTCAGGGCGCATTCCAGTTTGGGGGCGAGTTTCCCAGCCGGGAGGAGTGATCAGGTCAGCAGGCTGTAGTCGGCAGTCCCGGAATACACCCGACTCGCGCCTGCGCGTGCCCTTCCCAGTAGAGATGCCTCAGCGAACCCTGGGGTTCGCTGGAACGTCTTTACGAGATGTCTTCTCTACGTGGACACCGGTGTGATTGAGAAGGTTGGAGCCCGAAGAAGACGTGGCACCGCCACGTTTCCACGAATTGGGTGCCTCGATCGGCGGCTGCTCGACCCGACACTACCGGACAGCGGGTTGTGGCCGTGCAGGGCTCCGTCTGGGGCCTGCGCTGGAAACTAAAAATACCTATTGGGTCACGAGTCTTGGGGAATTCTGGGAGGCCCTTGTCAAGTAGCCGGAGTTACTGTATAATTTGTGTCGCGTGCGGGCTTAGTTCAGCGGTAGAACGTCTCCTTGCCAAGGAGAAGGTCAAGGGTTCGAGCCCCTTAGCCCGCTCTCGGCGACGTAGCCAAGTGGTAAGGCAGGGCTCTGCAAAAGCCTTATTCGTCGGTTCGAGTCCGACCGTCGCCTCTGGATACAGCACTGCACACCGAAACCGGGCATCCTCCAAGATGCCCGATTCTCTTAGGGTTGTATGCTGTTTGGGGCGGTGGCGGAATTGGCAGACGCGGAGGACTTAAAATCCTCTACTCGAAAGAGTGTGTGGGTTCGACCCCCACCCGCCCTACATCAACACGATCCCCCTTCGAGGTTCTCGAAGGGGGATTTTCTGCGCCTTGGGGCGAATGCTTATCTTTCTACCGCCAGAAGCGCTCTGCGATTTCCTCTTCCAGCCGGCCCCGCATGTGGGCCAGCGGGACGCGCCCGATGATCGGGCGGATGAAGCCCTGGACGATCAAGCTTTCGGCGTCTGGTTTGGGCAGACCGCGGGCCTGGAGGTAGAAGAGCTCCTCGGAATCAATGTGCGAGACGGTGGCCCCATGGCTGCAGCGCACGTCGTTGGCGATGATCTCCAGCCCCGGGATCGAGCGGGCACGGGCATCGTCCAGCAACAGGTTGTTGTTCACCTGGTACCCTTCGGTGCCACCGCCGGCCTCTGTTTCGATGCGGATCATACCGTAGAAGACGGTCTGTGCGCGGTCACGCAGCACATTGCGGAACAGCAAATCGCTGTAGGTATTGGGCGCCTTGTGGTGCTGGTAAGTGCTCTGGTCCACGTGTTGGTGATCGTAGGGGAAGCTGAAGCCCGCCATCGTCGACCGGGCTTGGGTCGCGTTCAGGTTTGTGCGCAGGAACTCTTTCGTCATTCCCCCGCCCATCGACCCGGCGACCCACACCATGTTGGCATTTCGCGCCACCTGGGCTTCCTGAATCGACACGGAATACCGGTGATGGCCCCAATGCTGAAGGCTTATGTAGCGGACGCGGGCGCCGGCTTCGGCGTAGATCTCCACGACCTCAGCGTTGACCGTGTCCCGCAGGTCCTGCGACACCCGATCCTGGATGAGCGTGACGCGACTCCCGGCTTCCGCGACCACCAATGTGTGGTGCAGTCCGGTGCCGCCGTCCGCATCATAGGAGATCAGTGACTGGAACGGTCGCGCGACGTTGACCCCGGCGGGGACGTGGATGAACGTCCCTCCGTGCCATAGTGCGGCGTTGAGAGCCGTGAACTTGTTGAAATCCGGTCGCGTGGTGGTGCCCCGCATCCAGTAGCGGCGGATCAGATCCCCGTGTGTGCGCAGGGCTTTGTGTAGATCCTCAAAAACCACGCCTCGATCGGCGATTTCGGGGCGCATTGTTGTGTGGGTGCGCGCGCTGTTGCAGTGCACCAATACGCCCGAGACGAGGTTTGCCGGCGCAAGGGTGTAGTTCCAGCACGGGGGAAGATCCTCAATGCTGTTCAGCTCCGCGCCGGAGAAGACCACGCGCATCTCGTCCAGCGGATAGCGAGACAGATCCGTTCGTCGCCATGCCTCTTCGTCCTTGCGCGGGAGGTCCATGGCTGCATAGGTTGCCCACGCATCGAGGCGTGCCTCTCGCATCCACTCCGGCTCGTTGTGGAGATCGGCGATCGCGTCGACGGCTTCAGCTCCAACTGGAAGGGATGTGGGCTCTACCGTTGCTGTGGAGGTCGAGGGCATTGAAGTGGTGTTGTATCGTTCTGCCATAGTCGCTCCTAGCCTACTGAACCTTCCATCTGCAATTGGATCAGCCGATTGAGTTCCACCGCATATTCCATCGGCAGCTCTTTCACAAACGGCTCCAAGAAGCCGTTGATGATGATGGCTGACGCCTGTTCCTCGCTCAATCCGCGGCTCATCAGGTAGAAGAGCTGATCTTCGCTGATCCTGCTGACGGTGGCCTCGTGCTCGATCTTTGAGTTGTCCTCGCTGACGTCGATATAGGGATAGGTGTCCGAGCGTGACTCGGAGTCTAGCAACAGCGCATCACAAACCACCTTTGACTGCGCACGTTCGGCGCCGCGGGCAACGTGGACCAAGCCGCGGAAGCCGGATCGCCCATTGCCCTTGCTGATCGACTTCGAGGTGATGATTGAGGTGGTGTCCGGGGCCAGATGGATGGCCTTGGCGCCGGCATCGTAGTGTTGGTCATCGTCGGCGAAGGCGATAGAGAGGATCATGCCGTGGGCGCGGGCTCCTCTCAGAATCACTGCCGGGTACTTCATCGTCACGCCGCTGCCCAGGTTGCCGTCGACCCACTCCATCAGGCCGTCCTCGTCGACGACTGCGCGCTGTGTCACCAGGTTGTAGACGTTGCGGGACCAGTTCTGGATCGTGGTGTAACGCGCGTGCGCGCCTTTCTTCACGAAGATCTCGATCACGCCGGTATGAAGTGCGGCCTCTGCATACTGGGGCGCCGTACAGCCCTCGATGTAGTGGACATTGCTGCCCTCGTCGGCGATGATGATCGTCCGCTCGAACTGACCCAGGCTCCGCGCATTGATGCGGAAATAGGCCTGGAGCGGGATCTCCACGTTTACGCCTTTGGGAACGTAGACGAAGCTCCCACCGGACCAGAAGGCGCTGTTGAGCGCAGCGAACTTGTTGTCACGAATCGGAACTACGGTGCTGATATGTGCCTGAACCAGCTCCGGGTGTTCGCGGACGGCGGCATCCATATCGACAAAGATAATGCCCTGGCTTTCCCACTCTTCCTTGAGTGAGCTGTACACTGCCTCAGAATCCATCTGGGTTTCGACCCCGGCCAGGTACTTGCGCTCGGCCTCGGGGATCCCCAGTTTATCAAAGGTATCCTTGATCGCGTCGGGGACCTCTTCCCAAGTCCGCTTTTTGCTGTCGGTCGCGCGCATGAAGTAGTAGAATTCCTCGAAATCCAGCGCGCCCAGATCCACGCCCCACTCCGGCATCGGCATTTCCAGGAAGATGTCCAGCGCCTTAAGCCGGAAATCCAGCATCCACTGGGGCTCGCCCTTCAGTGCAGAGATCTCATGCACGACGTCCACACCGATGCCCCGCCTTGAGCGGTGCACGTAATCGATCTCCGTACGGAAATCGTAGCGGTCTTGTTCTTTGATGTTTCGTAGGTTGTCTTGGTTTGCTGACATGTCTCGTCGTTTCTGTGGGCCTTTCGTTTATCGCGAAGGGAAAGGGCGCCAAGGGAAAAGGCACTAAGGGATAGGGGACAGGGTGCTAGGGTCGTTCCTGATAGGGATCATAGTCGGCCAAGGGTTCCTGTAGTACCGATTTGGGCTTCTTGTCACCTTGCTTGTTGCCTTATCCCTTGTCCCTTTGTTCACTGATCCCCCAAAGCCATTTCTTGCCGCACCCACTCGTAGCCCTGTTCCTCGAGGATCTCCGCGAGCTTTGCGTCGCCGGTCTTGACGACACGACCGTCGACGAAAATGTGAATGACATCGGGGTGGATGTAGTTGAGGATGCGCTTATAGTGCGTGATGACCAGCAATCCCATATTCAACTCGTCCTGCAGGGCGTTGATGCCCTTGGAGACGATGCGGAGTGCATCGATGTCCAGGCCCGAGTCGGTCTCGTCGAGGACGGAGAATTTAGGCTTGAGCAGGGCCATCTGAAGGATCTCGGCGCGCTTTTTCTCGCCGCCCGAGAAACCCTCGTTGAGGTAACGACGCAAGAAGACCGGATCCATCTTCAGGAGGTCCAGCTTCTCATTGACTTCCTTGCGGAACTCGCGCATCGGCATCAAGTGGGCGTTGAACCGACCACGGGCCGGCCTACGTGATTTATCCCCAAAGCCACGCACCGCACTCGTCGCGGCGTGTAGGAACGAATAAAGGGTGACGCCGGAGACTGCCACGGGATACTGCATGGCCAGGAAGAGTCCCTCCCTGGCGCGTTTATCCGGGGTCATCTCCAACAAGCTAGCACCATCGATAAGTATGTCACCCTGGGTGATCAGGTACTTGGGGTGGCCCATCAAGGCATATGAGAGTGTGCTCTTGCCCGAGCCATTCGGGCCCATCAGGGCGTGGGTAGAGCCGCGCTCCACGTTGAGGCTGACCCCTTTGAGAATCTCTTTTCCGTCGACCGCAACGCGCAGGTCGCGAATCTCTAACGCCATCCGTGTTTCTCCTTCGGCTTGATAAACGAAAGACTTGAGCAATCCAAGCCGAATGCGTGCTGACACTGTGCTTGCGACGCCCAAGTTATTTGGTGCTCAGCCTTCGATTAGCTTGGATTCATAAGTATACACCTTCGGTTTGAGTATAGGTGACTCTGAGTTTTTGTCAAGATTTTCTGGTAAATTAAGGCGGAGGCCAGGCACCGAAAAGACCGGCACGCATTGCGTGCCGGTCTTGCGGGATGTGAGTCTTGGCCCTAGCCGCCCAGGAGCCCCGCGAGAGCGCCGACGCCAACCGCACCACCGATGCCGAGCATGCCGACGATCACACTGATGACCACAGTGACCAGCCAGCCCACCAGGATCGTCACAATCGTTCCGGTATCATCGAGGTCGAGCCCTTCCTTGATCGCAAAGTAGCTGGCGATCAGCGACCAGATTCCGCCGACAATGCCGCCGATGCAAGGGACAATGCCCAGCATCCGGGGCGCATAGGCGAACCCGATGACGCGGAGCATCTCGCCGAACGTGGCCTCACCCTTGAACAGCTTGGTGCCCACCAGGTAGGTCACACCGGACCAGATGGCCCAGTTGATGAAGGTGACGACGAAGGTGACGACGACCGATAAGATCATACCTCCGAAATCCGGCTTACCACCGCGGATCAATGAGAAGAGCATCTGGATGATGGTTCCAATGACCGAAAGTGCTGCGACGATGGCGACCACAATCGCAGCCTGTGTGGTAGCGGACTCGTCGTGCTCGACCTCTGCAAAGACCGTACGATCTAGCTTGAAAACCCTGAGAATGCGCTCCAACATCGTGCCCCTCCTTGTCCTAGTTGATCCAGTGGTGAACGAAAGAAAAGACCCTACATAATCCATTATAGGCAAATTCATGTTTTGTGGAAACGGTGAAAGGGGCGCGTTTTCGCTTGAACGGATATGGGTCTTGCCGTATAATCGGGATATGGTGCCACTTGGCCCTCAGGATGACTGCGATGTCGCCACAACCGGCGCGTTTTTCCTCGTTGAATAGTGTTTGGAGGGGCTCGAATGCGGGATTTTGTCCATCTGCACACGCATACTGAATACTCCTTGCTGGATGGTCTCAGCAAGTGTGAGGCCTTGGCCAGTTACGCGGCTGAGATGGGTATGAAGGCGCTGGCGATCACTGATCACGGTGCGATGTATGGCGTTGTGGAGTTCTACAAGGCGTGCAAGGCTGCCGGCATCAAGCCCATCATCGGCATCGAGATCTATGTGGTTTCAAAGGGATCCCGCTTTGATCGAGACCGCCAGAACGGTAAGCCGAATCACCTAGTGCTGTTGGCGCAAAACCAGACCGGCTATGAAAACCTGCTGAAATTGGCCAGTATTGCCCAACTGGAGGGTTTCTACTACAAACCTCGCATTGACAAAGAGGTGCTCGCCGAGCATGGTGAGGGGATTATAGTTCTTTCCGCTTGTATCCAGGGTGAGGTCGCCCAGCTTGTCTATCAAGGCCAGGACACCAAGGCGCGCGAGGCTGTGCGTTGGTATCAGCAGCACTTCCCCGACCGCTTCTATATTGAGCTCCAGACGCACGACCTCCCGGAGTATGATGAGATGTATCGTAAGCTGGTTACGCTGGCCCACGAGATGGGTGTCCCCCTCGTGGCAACCAATGATATCCACTATGCCAAGCGCGAGCAGGCCGATGCGCACGACGTGCTGCTCTGCATCGGTACCGGCAAGACGGTCAATGAGCCCAAGCGGATGCGGATGAGCGATGATTCCTACTACATGCGTTCCCCGGAGGAGATGTGGGATCTCTATGGGGATATTCCAGAGGCGTTGACCAACACGGTGAAGATCGCCGAGCAGTGCGAGGTTAAGCTGCAGTTCGCACCGCCCTACCACTTGCCCAAATTCCCGGTGCCCGAAAGCGAGGGTACTTCGCAGGAGTATCTCCGCCATCTGTGCGACGAAGGCATGATTCGGCGATACGGTGAGGATCACGACAAGCCCGAGAATGTTGAGCGGCTGGAGTATGAGCTTGGCATCATTCACCAGATGGGGTTTGATGACTATTTCCTGATTGTGTGGGACCTCGGCCAGGCGGCTGAGGAGCGCGACATCTGGTGGAATGTCCGAGGATCGGGTGCCGGGTCTGTTGTGGCCTACACGTTGGGGATCACGAGTGTCGACCCCTTCCATAATCGCCTGTTGTTTGAGCGTTTCCTCAACCCCGACCGCGTGACTATGCCGGATATCGATCTTGATTATCCTGACGACCGGCGTGAGGAGCTGATTGCCTATACTAAGGAGCGTTACGGCGCGGACCATGTATCGGCGATCATCACGTTCGGTACGCTCGGTGCGCGCGCCGCGATTCGTGATGTGGGCCGCGCCCTGGATATCCCGTTGGGCGAGATCGACAAGATCGCGCGCATGGTGCCCAACATGCCGGGCAAAGCTGTCTCGATCACGCAAGCGCTGGAGACGGTACCGGAGCTGAAAGCAGTATACGACAACACGCCCTACATCAAGAATCTGTTAGAGACTGCCAAGCAAGTCGAGGGTGTGACGCGACACGCCAGCACTCACGCCGCCGGCATTCTGATATCCGACAAGCCGCTGGTTGCCTATCTGCCGCTGAACCGGCCCACCAAGAGCGGCTCGCAGGAGAGCCCAGTTGATCGGATCTCTCAGTGGCCTATGGAGGTCGTGGATGAGCTGGGGATGCTCAAGGTGGACTTCCTTGGGCTGCGTACACTGACCCATATGCGCAAAGCCTGCGAGTTGATCGAGCAGGAGCACGGGCGTAAGCTGGACCTGTCGACGATTCCCTACGAGCGCGTGCCGGACGATCCGGAGAAGGACGCCGATGTCCGGAAGCTCTACGAGCTCCTGGCGACCGGAGAGACCACCGGTGTCTTCCAGGTTGAGGGCGCCGGCATGCGGCGCACTTTGCGTGAACTTCGTCCCGAGACGTTCCAGCATATTGTGGCTGCCATTGCCCTATACCGCCCCGGTCCTATGGAGAATATTCCCGCCTACATCAGGCGGTTGCACGGCGAGGAGGAAGTAACCTACCACCACCCGATTCTGGCCGATATCCTGGATGACACGTATGGCATCATCGTCTACCAGGAGCAGATTATGCAGATCGCGGTGGCCATGGCCGGCTACAAGCCGGGCGAAGCGGATATGATCCGCAAAGCCGTGTCGAAGAAGATGAAGGACCTGATGGTGAAGCACCAGAAGATGTTCCGGAAGGGCGCTGTCGAGCGGGGTATCGACGGTGATGTCGCTGACCGGGTCTGGGCTGACGTGGAGTTCTTCGCACGTTACGGCTTCAATCGCGCCCACGCGACCGACTACGGCGTGATCACGGCACAGACGGCCTATCTCCGGGCGCACTATCCGCTAGAGTTTATGACGGCTCTGATGACCACAGAGCGGCACAATACCGAGAAGCTCGGCTTCTTGATTGCTGACGCCCGGCGCAACAATATGCGGGTCGAACGCCCATCCATCAATCATTCAGACGTGGAATTCACGGTTGAGCACGGCGATGACGGTGAGCGCTTCATCCGGATTGGCCTGGGGGCGATCAAGAACGTCGGCGATGAGGTTATGCGGACAGCGGTTGCCGCGCGCAACGCCGGAGGCCCTTTCCGGTCGCTGGATTACTTTGCCGATCGGGTTGATCTGCGCAAATTGAACCGCAAGACGATCGAATGTCTGATTCAGGCCGGAGCTCTGGACGATTTTGGAGAGCGCCCGGCGTTGATCACCATCGTGGATGCCTTGATGGGCGTGAGTTCCCAAACGCACAGCGCGCGTGATGTGGGCCAGTTCATGCTGTTCGACAACATGCTCGATATGCGTACCCGAATTGAGCTGCCCAAGTTTGTCCCGCCGATCGCCGATCGCCAGCTGTCAGAATGGGAAAAGGAGCTGCTGGGCACCTATCTTTCCAAGCACCCGCTCACAGACCAAGAACGGCAGTTGATGGCTCAGGGGCTGGTCACGACGACGATCGGACAGCAGGACGATGAGGTTCCCGGGCAGAGGCTCAAGGTGGTAGGGATGGTTCAGCGCGTCCGGCGCATCACCACCAAGAAGGGGGCGATGATGGCCTTTGTGACTCTGGAGGGCTCCGGAGGCATGATGGACACAGTTGTTTTCCCGCGAACCTACGAGCGATACAAGGAGCTTTTGGTTCCGAATCGCATCCTGGTGGCGTGCGGAAAGATGGATCAGCGACCAGGTCGCGATGAGCATCCGCTCCTGGTCGATTGGTTCAAGGACCCGCAAGCGTTTCTCCTGTCGGCGCCGGCAGGCGCCGGTCCCAAGCTGCCGGAGTCACCTCCCACAGTGATGGATGATCAGGTGCCCTATGCGGTGCGATCCCAGAGGCCATCGGTTAACGGCAATGGTCGTGGCAATGGCGCTGCGCAACCCAAGGTCGATGCATCCGCGTCCCGCACGGTGGGCCTGCTTGATGCGCAGCCGGCGCCAAGCGCGCCCGTGAAGCGTGGCGCAAATGGGCCTACGGACCGGTCGCCATCTCCCGCCGCAGGTGCGGCTGCTGCACCTGCTGAGGTGACGTTCCCAGCTGTGATGGCACCGGCACCCGAACCGCTGATACCACAGCCTCCGGAGCCGCCCATGCCCCCGGCCACGGTCTACATCACGCTACGGCGTACGGGGAACAACGTCAGCGACTTCGAGAAACTCTCACATCTACACCAAGTGCTCAGGACGGAAGAGGGCTCAGATGAATTCGTGGTAGTCCTGGAAAGCACCGGACAGAAGAAGGTCGAGTTGGCTTTCCCCAACGAGCGCACACGGTTTACCTCAAACCTCCGGCGGGAGATCACATCGATTGTTGGTGGTGAAAACCTTCGGGTGGTTCAGCAACCAGGCTCTTAGCGGGAGGACGCATGCTCACGGTCAGTCACATCGATCTCGGCGACAAGCAACGGGTGCGCAAGTTCGTTGATTTCCCATACCGGCTCTATGCTGGTCATGCTCAGTGGGTGCCGCCGGTCCGCGCCGATGTTTCGATGATGCTCAATCGAAACGAACACCCCTACTACGAGCACTCCGCGGCCGACTTTTTCGTCGCCGAATCCGATGGCGAGGTTCTAGGCCGTATTGCGGCACTGGAAAACCGAAGCTTCAATACCTGTCACGGCACCCACAAGGCCAACTTCTATCTCTTTGAGGCGATCGAGGAGCTCGCCGTGGTGGAAGCGTTGGTCGAACGCGTTGTGACCTGGGCAAAGCAGCGCGGTCTTGACCAATTGGTGGGCCCCAAGGGGTTTGGTGTGCTGGACGGCTACGGCATCCTTGTCGACGGATACGAGCATCGCCAGATGATGACGATGATGAACTACAATTACCCTTACTACCCGCGCTTCCTGGAGTCCCTGGGTTTCGAGAAGGAAGTGGATTTTGTGTCTTGCCATATCGCCGTGGCAGACTTTCACTTTCCTGAGCGCATCCACCGGATAGCGCAGCGCGTGATGGAGCGGGGATCGCTGGAGATCAAGCGATTCAGGTCCCGGCGCGAGATGAAATCCTGGACGGGCAAAATCAGAGACGCCTATACGCGGGCTTTTCACGACAATTGGGAGTTCCAGCCGATGACGGATCGTGAAGCCGAATTCCTGATGGAAAACGCCCTGGGGCTTTCTGATCCGGACTTGATCAAGATCATCGTCCACGGAGACGAGATGGTCGGGTTCCTCTTTGGTTTTCCGGATGTGTCGGCGGCCCTACAGCGGGCCAAGGGGCGCTTGGCGCCGTGGAATATGGCGGATCTGCTGCTGGAGATGCGCCGCACGAAGTGGTTGGCCCTGAACGGCGCCGGGCTCACTCCCGAGTTCCACGGCGTGGGTGGAAATGCGCTACTGTATGCCGAGATGGAGAACACCATTCGCGATCACGGGTTTGAGCATGCGGACTTGACGCAGGTTGCCGAGACGGCTGTGCAGATGCGCCGCGATCTGGAGAATGTCGGTGGCAGGATGTACAAGAATCACCGGGTCTACCGGCTTGATCTTTGAGTGAGAGACCGAAATCGACCCTTGTGCGGCACCTGAACTGTGCTAT
>CAZEXX010000059.1:0-5197 GCA_964516885.1 uncultured Anaerolineales bacterium
AGTGGTTTGCGCTTGATGGAATGTCTGCGTTTGCGCGTGAAAGACGTGGATTTTGATATGCTTCAGATTACCGTGCGCGATGGCAAGGGCCATCAAGACCGCACAACGATGCTCCCTGAACGTCTGCGCACTTCGCTTCAGGAGCATCTCCAGTCTGTCAAACGATTGCACGCTGAGGACTTGGATCATGGCTACGGCTGTGTCGCATTGCCGGATGCTCTGGAACGCAAATACCCAAATGCCTGTACCGAGTGGGGCTGGCAATTTGCCTTTCCCGCGACTAGAATCTCCGAAGATCCTCGCAGTGGGATTTCACGTCGCCATCACTTACACGAAAGCGGGCTACAGAAAGCCGTCCGTGCGGCGGCGAAAGCAGCGGAGATCGATAAACCTGTTGGTCCACACACCTTTCGTCATTCATTTGCTACACACCTTCTGGAATCCGGTTACGATATTCGTACCGTGCAGGAACTCCTCGGCCACAAGGACGTGAAAACGACGATGATCTACACCCATGTGCTCAATCGCGGTGGACTTGCCGTGCGCAGTCCGTTGGATGAGGATTAGCGCTGCTCATCAGTAGCCTCGTAACCCGGGATCGACAACTTCACGACGAGAAGATTATAGGCCTACCGAGGAATCACATCAAACTCGCCCAAAACAAAAAGGACCCTCTGTTATCAGAGAGTCCTTGATGTCTTATAAAGAATTACTATAGGCGGGAGCGACGGGATTTGAACCCGTGATCTCCGGCTTGACAGGCCGGCATGTTAAACCACTACACTACGCCCCCATAACGGTCAGTATAATACCACGGGCCGCATCTTTGTCAAGGATAACCGGGTGATTGGGCGCGCACCACGCCTTGCGCTGACAGCCGGACGCGTGTAGGATAATCGCAGGCAGACGATCGCAGAGACCCCATATCCCACAGCGAGTACAATCGCACCGGCGGCTCTGCAACGACCCGGCAGCTGCTCGCTACATCTCACCCGCCGACGGCGATCCGAGCAGGCGATTCGACATCCGCAGCTGAGGCAGGTAGAACCCGTGAATTCCAAAGAACGTGTTTGCGCGGCCATTCGCCGCGAACGCCCTGACAAAGTGCCGCTGGGCTTCTACGTGGTCGACTACGACATCATCGAGCAGGTGATAGGGCGGCCCACCTATGTGCGCAACAAGGTCAAATCCCAGATTGCCTTCTGGCAAGGGCTGCGCGACGAAGTAGTAGAGAGCTACAAGACCGACACCATCGAGTTCTACCGAAAAATAGACATTGCCGACGTTGTCTGCTTCAAAGAAACGCCGATTGTGCCACCCGCAGGCTTCAGACCGGAAAATCCGCCGCGCCGGATTGCCGACGATCTGTGGCAAGATACCGCGGGACGTATCTACAAGGTCTCGACCGTATCCAACGAGTTCGTCTGTGTGGAGGATCCCACACTGGAGCGCGAGTATACCGTTGAGGAGTTTGAGGCGTCCGTCGATGACACACCGCCCGATCCAACCATTTTCGAAGCTTGCGACGCTCTGATCGAAGCGTTGGGACAGGACCGGTATGTTGCCGGCGCATCGGGTGGACTGAATGTGATGGTGCTGTTGGGAGGGATGGAACGCGGGCTGATGCGCTATCTCACCGAGCCCGATGTCGTCCGGGCAGCGATCAGGCATAGGTGCAATCGAGGCGACCTGATGGATCGCTACTACATCCGTCCCGGACAGGACGGCGTGCTGTTTGAGGAGGATATGGCCAGCACCAGGGGGCCGCTGATGTCGCCCCGCATGTTCCGTGAGTTCTGCTTTCCGGCGCTCCAAGACCGTGTCGCCCACGTCAAGCAAGCCGGGATGCAGGTTCTGTTGCACAACTGCGGCAACAATCGGCTGCTGATGGATCAGTTTGTCGAAGCAGGGGTTGACTGTTATCAGTCCCTGCAGACCAATGCCAACATGGACGTGGCCGATCTCAAGGCTGACTACGGTGACAGACTGGCGTTCTGGGGTGGCATTCCGCTGGAGACGTTGATCGACGGCTCACCAGAGGACGTGCGCCGCCAGGTGCGTCAGGCACTGCAGGATGGCGCCGAGAATGGCGGCTTCATCCTCGGACCGAGCCATTCCATCGCCAAAGGCACCAAGTACGACAACTTCATGGCAATGCTGGACGAGTTCGATCGCTTGCGGGACCGGTACTAGGAGTCGACGCGGACCCGATCGCCGCTTTGGGCGCTCTGATTCACTGCAGACAAGGAGGCATATGAGCACGAAAATCCTCAATCCCCGAGAACGAGTTGAGCTGCAACCCGCACACACCCTGTGGCAGCTATACCGTCCCGAGGAGGCACCGTACCGCTTTCAGGCCAAGACGCGGGCTGAGGCCGAACGCTGGCAGGCAGAGACGCGGCAGGCGCTCAACGACACGGTAGGTTTCCAGGATTGGCCGGCCGTCGACCCCGATCCGCAGACCATCGAGTCGGTGGACAAGGGCGACTACGTGCGCGAGAAGGTACTACTGCGGACATCGCCAACCACATTGATGCCGGTGTACCTGCTGCTGCCCAAGGGCGCGACCCATCCGCTGCCGTCGGTGGTGGCCCTTAACGGGCACGGCTACGGCGTGAAGGATATCGTGGGCCTGTGGGAGGACGGCGATGAGCGCGACACACCTGACGGTTATCACAAGGACTTTGCAGTAGCCCTATGCCGGCGCGGGTTTGCCGTCGCCGCACCGGAGATCTCCTGCTTTGGCGAACGGCAGACCGACTTCTCGTACCTCCAAGGTCCCATCAGCGGCAGCGCGCCCAGCACGTGTGATCACACGGCCAAGCTGGCCTTCCACCTCGCAGGGTCGGCGCTGGGCCTGCGCGTCTGGGATGCCAAGCGATTGATCGACTATCTCCACACCCGTACCGAGTTCGACGTCGATCGATTGGGAGCCATGGGCATCTCCGGTGGCGGCATGCACACCTTCTTCTCTGCGTGCCTGGACGAGCGCATCCGCGCCTGCGTCGTCAGCGGCTATTTCTGTACGTTCCGCGACAGCATTTTGGCGATGAGTCACTGTACCTGCAATTTCGTGCCGGGACTGGGCCGCTTTGGCGAGATGTACGACCTGGTGGGGCTGATCGCACCGCGCCCGTTCCTGATCGAGTCCGGCAGCAAAGACCCCATCTTTCCCATCACCTCCGTGCGGGACAGCCTGGAACGCACACGCGAGGTCTACGACGTCTTTGGGGCACCGGCGCAGGTGGAAGGCGACTTCTTCGAGGGGCGGCATCAGATCAGCGGGCGACGAGCCTACGATTTCCTCTGGGAAAGACTGGCTGATAAGGTCTGAGAGAGCGACTCGGTGGATGCCACGGGCCTTGCTCTCCGCTTAGCACGTGGGCTTCATCTATGTGCTGGCAGTCTGTCGGAGTACTGCGCTACGGGGCTGAGAAATCCGGTTCTTGGCCTCTGATTGTCCGCTTCCAGCAGAAACGGCCGTCATTCTAAGCCGAGGAACCGAATTTCTTGACTTTTCCAACGGGCTCCTGGGCAACAGCATCCGATGAATCGCTTCTCCAGCCGGAAAAGAGCGGCTTGAGGCCCCAGTGATGGGGCGCAGTCTCCTAGCCCTGGGATTCATCCCCGGGGCACTCTGCGCTGAACTAGCGCACACGCGTTGCCAGGTCATTCTGCTGACCTTGTTTAGGGGCTGTCGCCCTCTGGCCCAGCGACTTCATCGCTGGGCGGTTCACGGTGACAACCACACCCCGACTCGCAGATCCACACAGCCCTGCCGGAGCAGCATGAAGCTGCTATTTGCCTACCTATGACAAGACAAGCATCACTTGAACCGCGAGGTCCTTCTTGGTAAGGTTACCATATCACGTGTCAGAAGGAGCGAGAACGCATGCAGACGATGGACTATATCCGCCTTGAGGACACCTACAGCGCGCACACGTACCACGCTTTGGATCTCGTAATCGCCCGCGGTGAGGGCATTTGGGTTTGGGATGTCGAGGGCAACAAGTACATCGACTGCCTCAGTGCCTACTCGGCACTGAACCAGGGGCACCGCCACCCACGCATTGTGAAAGCCCTGATCGACCAGGCTGAGCGGGTGACACTCACCTCGCGCGCGTTCCGCAACGACCAGCTCCCACTCCTTGCCAAGGAGCTGTGCGAGCTTACCGGCTACGAGAGAATGCTGCCGATGAACTCCGGTGCGGAGGCGGTGGAGACGGCGCTCAAAGCCGCCCGGCTTTGGGGCCATAGGGTCAAAGGGATCCCCGCGGGCCAGGCTGAGATCATCGCCTGTGAACACAACTTCCACGGTCGGACGATCACGATCCTGTCTATGTCGACTGAGGAACTCTACCGCGATGGCTTCGGCCCCTTCACGCCGGGGTTCAAGGTGGTTGACTACGGCGATCCCGCGGCGCTGGAAGCGGCGATCACGCCCAACACGGCCGCCTTCCTTGTGGAGCCGATCCAGGGCGAGGCCGGCGTGATAGTGCCTCCGGACGGCTATCTGAAGGCCGTGCGCGAGATCTGTGACCGCCACAACGTGCTACTCATCGCCGACGAGATCCAGAGCGGGCTCGGGCGGTGTGGGCAATGGTTTGCCTGCGACTGGGAGGGTGTGACCCCGGATATGATCACCATCGGCAAGGCGCTCTCCGGCGGCATGCTGCCAGTCTCCGCCGTTGTCGGTAACAGCGAGGTCCTGGGACTCTTTGGGCCGGGCAGCCACGGCTCCACCTTCGGTGGCAGCCCGCTCGCCTGCGCCGTGGCGCGAGAATCATTGAAGGTCCTGGCCGACGAGAAGCTGCCGGACCGCGCCCGAGAGCTGGGTGTCGCCTTCCGCAACGGGCTCCGCGAGATCAGAAGCCCCTACGTCAAGGAAATCCGCGGTAAGGGTCTGCTGATCGGCGTCGAGCTAAAGGAGGAAGCTGGCCCCGCGCGGCCCTTCGTCCAGCAACTACAGGCGCGGCGCGTGTTGGCCAAGGAGACCCACGGTACGGTGATCCGCTTCGCGCCGCCTCTGATCATCAAGAAAGAGGAGATCGACCTCATCCTGGAACGGGTCCGCGAGGTCCTTCTACCCTCTGCGTAGCGCAAACTGTTAGTTTGCGTCCGCAGCATCACTCCACGTAGGGACGAACTCCCCTGCGGGGACAAGCTGTCGTGTTCGCCCCCTCTGCGTAGCGCAAAC
>CAZEXX010000059.1:5297-15750 GCA_964516885.1 uncultured Anaerolineales bacterium
CCGCGTAGCGGCGAACTCCCCTGCGGGGACAAGCTGTCGTGTTCGCCCCCTCTGCGTAGCGCAAACTGTTAGTTTGCGTCCGCAGCATCACTCCGCGTAGCGGCGAACTCCCCTGCGGGGACAAGCTGTCGTGTTCGCCCCCTCTGCATGGCAACCAGCCACCACCGCAGGTCTCGCGTCCCCGGGCACTCGCCAGCGCAGAAGGGTCGAAGTGACACTTCGACCTACGAACCGAAGAGCCACACCAGGAGCAGCGGGACGACCATAAGAACAGGGATGTTGAGGAGGTGGCCGAGCTCACGGATGTATACGAGGATGGCATCGCCGAGGCACATAGCCTGCGCAGTGGTGACAATCGCGCCAGGCAGTTCGATAATCCCGTGGGGCTGGACAGTCACGACCAGGAAGAGTCAGGGGTTCACTATCAACAGCGACCAGCTCTCCGAGCCGCTTCATCAGTCCACCCATCTCAATCGTAGACCCACCTCCGGCTCTGATGAGACCCATGGGTCAGCCCACGGGGCTAGACTAAGAGGCTAGGCTACAGCTACAACGAGGACCTCCCCTGATCAACGATCGGGGAGGTTGGGAGCAAATCCAACGGATCTGCAGATGCTGTGCAAGTCAGTCATCTCTGGCTGACTCGCCGGCAAGGACAGAGGGATCAGGGCTTAAGAACTCCAATTCACGCTCCATCAGGATGTTC
Organism: uncultured Anaerolineales bacterium; assembly: GCA_964516885.1. Taxonomy (GTDB): domain Bacteria; phylum Chloroflexota; class Anaerolineae; order B4-G1; family SLSP01; genus PWVB01. Next base: position 6,004 of record CAZEXX010000059.1, read on the forward strand.
AGCACGGTTCGCAGGGTGATGGTCGCCGCCAGCAGTAGGATATCCTGCCAGGTAGGCGACAACCCGGTCTTCAGTATGTCCGCAGCGACCTGGAATTCCAGCGCCAGCACCATACTCCTGCCCAAAGTGATGCGCAGGCCGGTATGGTCCCTTGACCTGCGACCAAAGCAACAGGTGCGCACGTAGCTTGTGATGGCGCGGCCCACGCCGATGGCGATCACTAATCCGCCACAGGCCTCCACGATCACAATGAGATAACTGAAGACGGTTCTCAGTGCTCCCTCAGATGCCGCCACGGTCACCGTATCACCTCGCTCGCTGGAAGAGGCTCACCCGGCTCGCACAGACGTGACCTTCAGATCGTCCGGGTCAGTCTATTACAGCAGGAGCAGGCAGGCAGAGCCTGTCTGCTGCAGAGCTAACTGCAGCAAATATCAGAGCCTGCAACGCTGCGCAGTATCCCTTGGTTACCTATATGCGCACCTCCACAGCTTCCCCTGGTTCCGGAAACTGCACAGTGCAAGTTGGGCAGACGACCTAGCCGCGCCGGCGTAAGAACGCTGGAATCTCAATGTTGTCGCGGTCGGCAACCTGAGAGCTGAACAGATCGCTCACCTCGGACCGTCGCGGCGTGTGTGTCGTCGCGGTCATCGGGTGTGACGAGACGATATCAGCTCCGCCACTGTCAAATCCGGTCGCGATCACGGTGATGCTGACCTCGTCGTCCATGTTCTCGTCGATCACAGCACCGAAGATGAGATTGACATCCGGGTGCGCCGTCTCGCGGATGATTGAAGCGGCCTCATTCACCTCAAAGAGCGTCATATTGGGACCACCCATGATGTTGAACAGGATGCCGCGGGCACCATCGATGGTGATATCCAGCAAACGGCTGGAGATCGCCTGCTGCACTGCTTCAACGGCCCGATTCTCGCCGGAGGCATGACCGACCGCCATCAGGGCAGCTCCGCCCTCCAGCATGATCGACCTCACATCCGCGAAGTCCAAGTTGATCAAACCAGGCACGGTGATCACTTGGGTGATACCCTGGATGCCCTGGCGCAGCACATCATCCGCAACGCGGAACGCATCGCTGAGGCTGACCCGCTTCTCGGTGATCTCCAAGAGACGATCGTTGGGGATCACGATTAGGGTGTCCACGACCTGCTTGAGCGCCTCAATACCCTCCACCGCCGCCCGAGAGCGCTGGGCACCCTCGAACGTAAACGGGCGGGTGACGACGCCGATTGTCAACGCCTTGATCTCTTCCTTGGCAATCCTGGCAATCACGGGCGCCGCACCGGTCCCCGTACCACCACCCATCCCGGCGGTGACAAAGACCATATCGGATCCCTGAAGCACCTCGCGGATCTCATCCTGAGACTCCTCAGCCGACTTGCGGCCCTCGTCAGGAACACCGCCGGACCCCAGGCCGCGCGTGACTGTATCGCCAATTCGCAGGCACTTCGGGGCCTGTGAGAGCATCAATGCCTGGGCGTCGGTGTTGACGGCGATGAACTCAACACCCTGCAGCCCTTCTTCAATCATTCGGTTGACCGCATTGCTGCCGCCACCCCCAACACCAACGACGCGAATCTGCGCGAAATTCTCTGCCAATCCAGCCATCTCGGAACCTCCTGACCTGTCGGACCCTGCTTCTATGGAATCTGCTCCTCCGCGGCTTGCGCCGGATGATACCGATTCTCTCGAACGTGCTCCCGTGCGGCTCGAACCTACCCTTCCAGATCCTATAAGCTATGCCTCCCTTTGTGAGCGCCCGTGGGCGTCACCGAACAGAGCGACGCCGGACAGACACCGGCACCATTGGTGAAGTCTTGCCGTTTTCCAGCCTAACCAGGTGACGCTCCCTATGGAAGTAGGTTACGGAGCCAGCCCGTTGCACGCCCCACAAACGATGTGCGGACCGTGCGCCAGCCTCCGCCCTCTTCCAGCGTCGGTGTCCACTTCACCAGCCCGACCGCCACCGCGGCGTCGGGGCCACTGACCCTATCGATCAACCCGGTAATCCCACGCGGGATGCCAATCTGCACCGGCAGTTCGAAAATGGATCGTGCCAGATCGCGCATACCCGGCATCTGCGCCGTCCCGCCGCATAGAACCAGACCGGCGGGCAGCAGCCCATCATAGCTGGAGCGCTTGATCTCTTGCTGGACACTCTCCAGGATCTCCTCGCTGCGCGCCTGGATGATCTCGGCCAGCTTCCACCTGGCGATGGGCACCGGACTTCCCTCGCCGTACGGCGAGATCGTGAAGCGCTCATCCTCAGCGACTTGGTTGGCTACCGCGTAGCCATGACTGATCTTGACCTGCTCTGCGGCCTGGGAGGGTAGTCGCAGCCCAATCGCGATGTCACTTGTGATGTACTCACCACCCACAGGCAGCGATTTGGTGTGCCATACTGCCCCCTCGATAAAGATAGCGATGTCGGTGGAACCGTCACCGATGTCCACCAAGACCACGCCCATGTCCCTTTCGTTATCCGTCAGGATCGAGTGCCCCGAGGCCAGGCTGGAGAGCACCAGCTCACTGATCTGGACGCCGGCACCCAGCACACACTTGCGCAGGTTCTGCAACGCAGTGCTGGACCCCATCACCACGTGGGCTTCGACCTCCAGCCGGAAACCGTGCATAGCGAGTGGATCGCGCACGCCCTCCTGACCGTCCACCGTATAGGTCCGCGGAAGAATATGAATCAGCTCTTGGTTCTGCGGCAGGACAATGGCACCGGCGGCCTCCAGCACCCGGTCTACATCGTCCGGCCCGATCCCGTGATCACGCCGGGAGACGCCGACGACCCCGGTGCTGTTGCGAGAAGTGATATGGACCCCGGTCACGCCGACGTAGGCGCGTTCTATCTGGTAACCGCTGCTCTGCTCGGCCAGATCCACAGCCTCCGAGATCGATTCGGTCGCCTGGGCGACGTTCACAACCACACCCTTCTTGATTCCTCGTGACGGGATGCGGCCGACGCCGACGATGCGGACCTCGCCCTGGTCGCCGATTGCCCCGACCAGAACCAGGATTTGCTGTGTTCCTATGTCAATGCCAACTACAGATCTTTCCACAGGTCACCCCCTACCAGGTGCGTTCCATAGAGTACGTTGCCCCTCCAGGGAAACGGACATCCACCGCTTGTGGGAAGACGCCTTTAGCCTCGCACTGACTGACCACGATCTCGTACATCTGCAGGCGCGGCGCCATGGACGGACCTCCCCCAAGTGCCACCCGACGTCCCGCCGGGTCAGTCCACACAAGTCCTCGCTGGGGAGCGAAATCCAGGGCTTCCGCCGAGATGTTCAGTGCTGCCAACGCCTGAATCCCTTCATAGACCTCGATCGCTGAATAGGCGCTCATAGCATCAGGTATAGGCCCACGGATCACCGGCAAGTCGGGCCGATCCCCCTGGACTTGATAAAACGTCCAGCCATCGTCCACCCAAAAGCGTTCGGAGCCCGCCTCCCAGATCATCACAGGTGTCCGCTGTGTCACCGCAAGCTCACACTTCGTCGGGAAGACGCCGCAGTGGATCTGGATGTCCTTGTACTCCGGTAACGCCTTCACCAGGATCGCCTGAGCCGCTTCCGGGTCCAGGCTGAGCCGGTGCCAGCCGACAAGATCCGACGTCTGCTTCATCCCGTAGATGACCTCGGTCGAAGTGATCCCCGTGACAGTGAGATCCTCCCAGTCCAGATACCAGGCACCGCTAAGCGCAATCCAAAGCCCAATGCCAACGATCGCGGCTACCCAGGCAGCCGCTTGCCAGGGTATCTTGATGGGACGCGGCCTCGCGCGGAACGCAACAGGCTGCACTGTGGGCCCCAAGAGTGCAGCAGTTCGATAGTAGCGCATCTTCTTTGCCATTGATGCCCCTCCTCTGTCCTGGTCGGTGTCGTAGGAACCAACTCGTATCTATGTTCGGTGAGTCCGGATGCGGTCACCGACTATGGCAAGCTCGGGCTATACGCCTGTGCAGGCAGCAGTCCAAACCGTCAAGATTCACCGGGCCGGTAGATGCGCTCTGATCGCTGATTTTCCTGGAAGCGGTCCAGAGCCAGATCCACCAACGAATCCAACAGCCGCGAGTAAGGCACACCGGAGGCCTCCCACAGCTTTGGGTACATGCTGATCGGGGTGAAGCCGGGGATCGTGTTGACCTCATTCAGATACAGCTCCCCAGTCTCTCCATTCAGCAGAAAATCCGCACGTGCCATCCCTGCACCATCAATAGCCCGGTACGTTTGCACGGCCAGCGCCTGCACACGCGCCGTCGTCTCAGCGTCCAATGGCGCTGGGATCAGTAACTTCGACGCATCCTCGCCTGTATCAACATACTTCGCCATGTAGTCATAGAACTCCCGACTGGGCACGACTTCGCCGGGCACCGACGCTATGGGATCCTCATTACCAAGGACGCTCACCTCGATCTCACGAGCGTGTGCCACTGCGCATTCGGCCAGGATCCGCCGGTCATAGCGTGCCGCCTCGTTTATGCCCGCGCGCAGCTCATCCCGGTCATCGCACTTGCAGATTCCCACGCTTGACCCCAGATTCGCCGGTTTGGTGAAGACCGGATACCCAAGTTTCTTCTCCATCCGATCCAGCCACGCATCGGGATCCGCCAACCACTGGCGTCGCGTCGTCCACACGTAGTCCGGGATCGGCAAGCCGTGGGATTGCACGACATCCTTAAAGGCAATCTTGTCCATCGCCAGAGCGGAACAGAGCACACCGGCCCCAACGTAGGGCACTCCGGCTAATTCCAACAGCCCTTGCACAGTCCCATCCTCACCGAACGTGCCGTGCAGCACCGGGAAGACCACATCGACTTGCGACAGGACGGCGAGCTTGCCCATCCGTCTCTCAGCTAGAGACAGGGCGCCCTGCTGGCCAGCCGCTGCCAATCCCGTCTCCTCTACAGAGGCCCACAGCCCCCGCTTGGAGGGATCGGCAAACATCGCCGCCGAGCGCGTATCTGAGAAGTCCTCCTGCTCCAATGAAAGCATAAGGTCGCTCCCTACGATCCAGGCACCGTCGCGCGTGATGCCGACGGGCGTCACCTCGTACTTGTCTGGAGAAAGCGCCGCCATGACCGACTGCGCCGACACGAGGCTGACCTCGTGCTCACCTGACCGCCCCCCAAAGATGACTGCCACTCTTAATCTTCCCATCGTCTAGCTACCCCTCGTCTTCTGCGATGAATTGGGTCACCTGAGCTCCGGCTCTTGCCTGACCTATGGCTCAGGCAAGAGCTCGATCTCAAGCTCCAACAGCACCCCAAAGTGCTCGTAAACCGCCGTCTGAACGCGCTCCACGAGCGCGCGAAAGTCAGCTGCCGTACCGTTCTGATCATTGATCAGGAAATTGGCGTGATGTTCAGAGACCTTGATCCCCCCACACCGCGCGCCCTTAAGGCCCACTGCCTCGATCATGCGCCCCGCATAATCGCCGGGCGGGTTCTTGAAAGTCGATCCCAACGTCCGGCCGGGCGGCTGCGTACGCCGGCGCCGCTCGGTATATTCGGCAGCCTTTGCGGCCAGACACTCCGGGTTGCCCCGGCGCAGCTGGAATTCCGCACCGAGAACCAGCCAGTTCTGTCCCGCACCCTTCAGCTTGCTGCAGCGATACTGGAAACCGAACCAATCGGAATCCACGCGCTCGACCGTGCCGTCCGGGGTCAGGATGTCTGCGTGCACAAGCACGTTCGAGATCTCACCGCCAAACGCTCCGGCGTTGTTGACCACGGCACCGCCGATAGTCCCCGGCAGCCCGACCGCCCAGGTCAGCCCGCCCCACCCGCGGCGCACGGCTTCACGCGCCACTTTGACCACAATAGTCCCGGCCTCGGCTTCCAACCGGTGTCCATCCTGAAACCGCATCTTGCGGGCCCGGTTCAGCACGATCATCCCGCGCAACCCGCCATCGGGAACCAGAACGTTCGTCAGCCCGCCGTAGACACGCCACGGCACGTCGTGCGCCTGTGCCAGTCGCACAGCCTTGATCAGCACGTCGCGACTCGCGGCAATCACCAAGAGATCAGCCGGCCCACCGACCCCAACCCAGGCATGGGGCGCCAGCATCGCATTCATCTGCGCCACGCCCGACAGCGCTTCGGTGACGGCCTGCAGCGCAGGCGAACTCGCCGAGTTCGCGGACACCGGTCGATCACCCATAACTACTGTTTCGCTCTTTTCCGCATCTCGCGACGCCTCACCCATTCCAGAGCTACCCGCGTCGCCACCACCTCGGATTGATGACGGTGAGCGTGGACGCCCTTGCGTGGGCTGAGACGTCCGATCTCACATCATCCCAACTCGCGCTGCCGCAGAATGTCGACGAGACGCCGTCCGACGATGGTCTCGTTGCCCGCACCCATCAGCATCACGACATCGCCAGGCTGCGCCCCGGCAGCAAGCCGCGCCACAGCATCATCCAGCGACGCCGCACACTGCACCGCACGATGCGCCACCGTCAGCGCCAGATCCTGAGCGGTCAGCGACCCATCGTCAACTTCGCGGGCCGCATAGATCGGCATCACCAGAACCTGGTCCGCAGCACCGAACGACTTCATGAACTCCTCACGGAGCACGCGGATCCGGCTGAACGTATGCGGCTCCCAGACTGCCACCAGTCGACGCTCCCCATAACGGCGGCGTGCAGCCTGCAACACACCGCGAATCTGGGTTGGATGATGAGCGTAGTCATCGATCACGGTCACACCATCCGCCTCACCCAGGACCTCAAACCGTCGCGCCGTCCCGGTGTAAGCTTGTAGGGCCTGCTGCGTCACCTGCCGGTCAATCCCTAGTTCCGCCGCGATCCCCAGCACGGCCAGCGCATTGACAACGTTGAACTCGCCGGGAACCTGAAGATCAAACCGTCCCACGACCTCGCCCTCGAGCTGCGCGGTGAAGCTCAAACCACCGGTCGCATTTGTCTCGATATCACGGGCCTGCCAGGAGTACTTCGCCTCAGTTCCCATCCCGTACAGGACGACGCGTCCCCCATTCGCATGATAGGACGCCGCGATCGCGTGAGCCACTGGGTCATCACCACAGGCGATCAACACGCCCCCCGGGACAATATTACCGACAAACCCGCCAAACGCGAGGCGCAGGTGACGCAGACTAGGGTAACAATCAGGATGATCATATTCCACATTCGTAACCACTGCGACGGTCGGGCTCAGGGCCAGGAACGTCCGGCGATACTCATCCGCCTCAATCACAAACTGGCGCCCCGATCCTGCATAGCCGTTGGTCTGCAGATTCAGCACGATGCCGCCGACGAGATAGGTCGGGTCCAGGCCCGCAGCCAGCAGCACCGAAGCCGCCATCCCGGTCACCGTGGTCTTGCCGTGAGCGCCGGCCACCGCGATCACATCGTAGCCGGCAGTCAGCTCCGGCAGAAACTCGGGACGGCGGGCCACCCGAATGCCACGTTCGCGCGCGACTACCAACTCTGGATTCGCATCAGGCACCGCCGAGGATGCCAACACCAGATCCGCACCGGCGACATTCTCAGCGGCGTGGCCCACCGCCACGGCTATCCCCTCTGCCTGCAGAGCCTCAGTGATCGGCGAGACCCTGCGGTCAGAACCGTGTACCTTCTTGCCCCAACCGTGGAGAATGCGGGCAATTGCCGACATCCCGGCGCCACCGATGCCCACAATGTGGATCTCGTGAATCCCCGCAAGGTCAAGTTTACGGTCGGTGCTCATACTCTCAAGCTCATCAGGCTCATATTACAGACCGGACTACACAAACACAATCAGCACAAATGCGAAGCACAACGCGACACCAACGAACAGTGACGGTCCCTGCAGCCAGTCCGTGGGCAGATACGTCAGCAGATTCTGCGCAGTCTCCGAGGCTGGCCCAGAGATCCCCCAGATTTGGTATCCCAGCTCGTTCAAGAACCCCCAGAGTCCGCCCACAACCAGGTAGCCGTTTAAGGCGCCCAGGAATAGCCCCAGAAGCGTGTCCTGCAGTTTCTCTTTCCGGGCACGTGCACCCAACCTGGCAGAGAGCACGGTCGTCGCATACCCGAAGGCCACCAGGATCGCAAAGATCGTCAGACGCACGTAGAACCACGTCTCTGGATCCGACTGCTGAAGAGACTGCAGTGAGGTGCTCAACACCGGCACGTAGACAAGCGCCACAAACTCAATGAAGCGCGCTAGAACCACGCTGAAGACCACCAGCAGCTCCTTGGCCCAACCTCGCAGCGCACCAATGATCGCGAAGAAAAGCACCAGACCCAGAAACACTGTTTCTAATGGGACCATTGACTCATCCTTGTCCGAGCTCTAAGAACAGTTGCGCTATCTCGACCGCGGCTCTGGGACGCGCCAGCTGGCGAGAGGCATCTGCCATCCGGCCCAGGCGCTCCTTATCTGCCAGCAGCCCCGTCACCACCGGCACAATGTCGCCGGGTAAGACCTCGTCCTCCACGATCACGGCCGCGCCGCGATCCTCCAGCCAACCCGCGTTCACACGCTGGTAGCGCCAGGCGTAGGGATAAGGCACCAAGACCGAAGGCAAGCCAAAATACGGAAACTCTCCCAGGATGCTCGCCCCGGCTCGGGAAACCACCAGATCCGCTGCGGCAAGCGCGCCCCCCATCTTCTCGTGGAGATAAGGAACCACCTGATACCGCGAACGAACCACGGCGGGCAATGCTTTCTGCACAGACTCAACCTCCGGCCAATCCAGTGTCCCGCTGACGTGCACCACGTGCGCTGCCTCGGCCAGCGCGCCGATATTCTGCATCACTGCCCGGTTGATCGAGCGCGCACCGCGGCTGCCGCCAAAGACAAAGAGCATAGGCGTGTTCTCATCGACCCCCAGAGCCGCCCGTCCCTCGGCGCGGGTCCAGCGCGTGATCCGCTCTCCCAGAGGATAGCCGGTGACCACAGCCCTGTCTCTGCTGACGTAACGCAGGGAATCCTCCACAGTTATGGCCACGCGGCCGGCCACACGCGCCACAGCCTTCACGGACTGGGCCGGCTCAATGTCCGGAACAAAGACCAGGATCGGGACGCCGCGCAGGCGGGCCGCTATGATCACAGGCCCACTCACGTAACCACCGGTGGTCAACACCGCGGCAGGTCGCTCTCGCCGCACGTGCTTCACCGCCTCCCACGTTCCGCGCACCAACAGCCACCCGTTACGAATCACGTTGAGCAGCGGCACACCGTGGAGGCCACCGCCGGGAATCCCGACAAAAGAGTAGCCCTCACGACGGACCAGATCACCCTCCATACCATCGAGGGTGCCGATCCAGGTCAGCTCTGCTTCAGGCGCGACGGCGAGCAAAGCCTGTGCGACGGCCAGAGCGGGATAAACGTGTCCGCCCGTCCCGCCACCAACGATCCAAAGTCGCATCCCAGTCTCCCTTTGGCCGGCCCCGCGATATGCCGAGCAACAGCCCGACACCGGCCAGTGTCATCAACATCTGCGTTCCCCCGTAGCTGAAGAAGGGCAGTGCCGTACCCGTGGGGGGGAAGAGCCCCGTCATCACCATGACGTTCATCAGCGCCTCGGTGAGCACCATCGTCGTGATCCCGAACGCCACCAAGGATCCAAAGGCGTCCGGCGTGTTCAGCGTCAGCCGGTATCCACGGTATGCGAACGCGATGAAAAGCGCCAACACCAACAGACAGGCGATCAGCCCGCCCTCCTCACCGACCACGGCAAAGATACTGTCCGTCCAGGTAACAGGCAGATA
>CAZEXX010000060.1:0-15678 GCA_964516885.1 uncultured Anaerolineales bacterium
GCCGAAAATCGTTGTGATGGGCGGGGGAAACGGCCAGGCAGCATCACTGCGCGGGCTCAAGGCCTTCACCTCCAATCTCACCGCAATCGTCACGGTTGCCGACGATGGAGGATCATCGGGGCGACTGCGCCGGGACATCGGCATTCTCCCGCCGGGAGACTTCCGGAACTGTATCGCAGCTCTCGCAAATGACGAATCCCTGGTCACACGCTTGTTCCGCTATCGCTTTGCCGGCGGACAGGACTTGCGCGGACATAGCTTCGGCAACCTTTTCATCACGGCGATGGCCGGAGTGACCGGGTCGTTCGATTCTGCGCTCAGGGAATCGAGCGAGGTCTTGGCGGTTCAGGGCCAAGTAGTGCCCAGCACACTGGAGACGGTGACGCTGTGTGCCGATATCGCGCGCAAAGATGGCACACCGGTGCGTGTCTGCGGTGAATCCGAGATTCCGAAGGTCAACGGTCGCATTCTGCGCGTCACACTGGATCCGGCAGATCCAAGCGCGTATCCCGGCGCCATTCAGGCGATCCTTGAGGCCGAGCTGATCGTCATCGGCCCAGGCAGCCTCTACACCAGCTTGCTGCCGAACTTGCTGGTACCGAAGATCGTGGAGGCGCTCAAGGCGGCGCCGGCGCTCAAGGTCTATGTGTGCAACGTGGCGACACAACCGGGTGAGACTGATCACTATACGGCTGAAGCACACGTCAACGCACTGGAACAGCATCTGGGAAAGAATATCATCGACATTGTCCTGGTGAATTCCCAGATACCCAGAGGAAAATCCTGTGGTGATGGCATCGAATGGGTCAAGCCGGACATCGCGGCCTACAGCAATCAGCAGGTGGTCTACGCCGATCTATTGGATGAGATGCAGGCAGGGCATCACGACAGCCAGAAACTCGCGGGCGAGCTAGTCGCAATGCTAAGGTAGGGGTTAGAGATGTGTGATTGGTGACCATACTAATGGATGATCGCCAATCCTAGGTTTCTAACCAACAGCACATCTGTAGACACAATAAGGAGTAACTATGACTACGAAAGTCGCAATTAACGGTTTTGGTCGTATTGGGCGCCAGGTACTGCGCACGATTATGGAGCGTCACCCAGACGAGCTGGAAGTGGTCGCCGTCAATGACCTCTTCCCCACCTCCACAAACGCGCACCTCTTGAAGTACGACTCCAGCTACGGCAGGTTCGACGGCGAGGTTGACTACACCGAGGACAGCCTCATCGTCAGCGGCCACGAGATCAAGGTTTTTGCCATCCGCAACCCCGAGGAACTCCCCTGGGGCGAGATGGGCGTCGACATCGTCGTTGAATCGACCGGTTTCTTCCGCGACCGAGAGGGTGCATCCAAGCATATCACCGCCGGCGCGAAGAAGGTCATCATCAGCGCCCCCGCCCAGGGTGATGACATCACCATCGTCATCGGCGTAAATGACGGCGACTACGATAACGAGAAGCACAACATTATCTCGAATGCCTCCTGCACGACCAACTGCCTGGCCCCCGTGGCCAAGGTCATATCGGACAAGTTCGGCATCGAGTACGGTCTGATGACCACGATTCACTCCTATACGACTGACCAGAAGCTCCTGGACCAGGGCCACAAGAAGGACATGCGCCGCGCTCGCTCCGCCGCCATCAACATCATCCCCACCACCACCGGTGCCGCCAAGGCCGTAGCCCTGGTCCTGCCCGAGCTGAAGGGCATTGTCGATGGTATGGCTATACGGGTCCCGACCGCGACGGTCTCCGTTGTGGATCTCGTCGTCACGTTGAAGACCGACGCCACCGCCGAAGAGGTCAACGCCGCCCTCAAGGCAGCCTCCGAGAGCGAACTCAAAGACATTATGGGCTTCTGCGAAGAGCCCTTGGTCTCGACGGACTTCAAGGGCGACAGCCGCTCCTCCATCGTGGACGCCGGCCTGACCAAGGCCATTGGCCCACGGATGGTCAAGGTTATCTCCTGGTACGACAATGAGTGGGGTTACTCCTGCCGCATGGCCGATCTGGCAGCCTTGGTCGCCAGCAAACTCTAGAGAGTAGGCTCTAGCCTATGATAACCCAGAAGGGATAGGGCAATGTGCCTTATCCCTTCTTCTTGGTCTAGGGAGACAACGGTTACCTTAAGGAGGCAACATGGACAAGAAAACTGTTCGCGATGTCGATCTGAAGGGCAAGCGCGTCCTGATGCGCGCTGACTTCAACGTTCCGCTGGATGGCACCACCATCACCGATGACACCCGTATCCGGGCAGCGCTCCCCACCATTCAGTACATCCTTGACAAGGGCGCCTCGCTGGTTCTGATGTCCCATCTCGGTCGGCCCAAGGGCGTTACCCCGTCCCTGCGCCTGCAGCCGGTGGCCGATCGCCTGGGCGAGCTTCTCGGCAAGCCGGTCAAGATGGCACCCGACGTTGTCGGTGACGAGGTCCAGGCGATGGCGGAGGCGTTGGCACCCGGCGGTATTCTGCTGCTCGAAAACACCCGCTTCTACAGCGAGGAAAAGAACAACGACCCCGCCTTCTCGGCCAAGCTGGCGGCGATGGGTGACCTTTTTGTCAACGACGCTTTCGGCACCGCGCACCGTGCTCACGCCAGCACCGTGGGTGTGACCGGTACTCTGCCCGCCGTGGCCGGTTTCCTTATTGAGAAGGAGATCGCGTTCCTCGGCAAAGCGACCAGCAACCCCGAATCCCCCTACGTGGTGATCCTCGGCGGTGCCAAGGTCTCTGACAAGATCGCTGTAATCGAGAATATGCTCGACAAAGCGGATACCATCTTGATCGGCGGCGGCATGGCCAACACCTTCTTCAAGGCACAGGGCTTCGAGATGGGCGATTCGCTCGTCGAGAACGACGCCGTCGACACGGCCACGGCCCTGATAGCCAAGGCCGGTGGCAAGATCGTGCTGCCTGTGGACGCCGTGGTTGCCGATGCGTTCGACAACGACGCTCATATCAAGGTCGTCGATGTCGACGCCGTTGAGCCCGGGTGGCGCATTCTGGATATCGGCCCCAAGACGGTCGCGCTCTTCCAGGGAATACTAGCCGGCGCCAAGACCGTTGTCTGGAACGGGCCTATGGGCGTCTTCGAAATGCCCAACTTCGCCACGGGCACCTTCGCCATTGCCGAAACACTGGCCAGCATCGACGCTGTGACGATCATCGGCGGTGGCGATTCGGCCTCGGCCATCAACAAAGCCGGTGTGGCCGACAAGGTCAGCCACGTCTCCACCGGTGGCGGCGCAAGCCTGGAGTACCTGGAGGGCAAGGTCCTGCCCGGCGTTGCGGCGCTCGAGGACAAGTAAGCTCCACCACCACACTCTGTTCGCGCCAACTCAGCGGCGCGAGGCACAGACTCACGTATACGACCCCGGGCACTGGCATACCACCAGTGCCCGGCCGATAAGAGGAGACACAGATGCGTAAACCATTTATCGCCGGTAATTGGAAAATGAACAAGACCGTGGCCGAAGCCACGGAGCTGGCCGCCGGGCTCAAGGACGCCTTGGCCGGCGTCACCGATGCCGACATCGCCGTCTGCCCCACTGCGACCGCCCTGAATGCGGTGAGCAGCATCCTGGCAGACACCAACATCGGCGTGGGTGCCCAGAATATGTACTGGGAGGAGAGCGGCGCCTATACAGGCGAGATCTCCCCGTTGATGGTCCAAGAGTCGGCAGGGTACGTGATCCTCGGCCACTCCGAGCGCCGCCAGTACTTCGGCGAGACCAACGAGACCGTCAATAAGAAGATCAAGACCGCCCTGGCGTACGGGCTGAAGCCCATCGTCTGCATCGGCGAGAGCCTCAAGCAGAATGAAGCCGGCGAGACTGTGAGCTTCGTCGGCGGACAGATCAAGGGCGCCTTTGCGGGAATCAGCGCCGATGACGCCAAGAAGGTCACGCTGGCCTACGAGCCCATCTGGGCCATCGGCACCGGACGCACGGCCAGCCCCCAGGATGCCGACAGGACCATCCGTGCGGCGATTCGCGACGTCCTGGAGGAACTCTACGACAAGGCGACCGCAGAGACCATCCGCGTTCAGTATGGGGGCAGCGTCAAGCCCAACAATATGGCCGCCTACATCGTCATGCCCGAGATCGACGGCGCCTTGGTCGGTGGCGCGAGCCTGAACGTCGACTCCTTCACCGGTATCGTGACGGCTGCAGTTGAGGCACTCAAGAGCTAGACCCCGCCGGTTGCCTCCCTGGGCGGGCCGCCCACGGAGGCAACCGGCCCTTGAATCCATTGGAACTGACACGACTCGGGGAGGCCACGCGGGCTTCCCGAGTCGCAGCCTTTTGAGCACGGCGAATCCCGGAGCAAACAGGAGGAAACCTATGCTTGACGAGACACGACTTCGCGCCTATATGCAACGGGCCGAAACTGAACTTCGCGAAAACATCCTCCCTTTCTGGATCCAACACACAGTAGATCAAGAAAACGGCGGGTTCTACGGCAAGGTTACCAATGACCTCCACGTGGACAAAACCGCACCGCGAGGGGCACTACTGACATCCAGGATTCTCTGGACGTATTCAGCGGCGTATCGCCGCTACCAGAACGCTGCTTATCTGAAGATGGCTGACTGGGCCTATGAAGACTTGATGACCCGCTTCTGGGATAGGGAATACGGCGGCCTCTACTGGATGGTGGATGTAGACGGGACCCCAATCAGAGATCGCAAACAGGTCTACGGGCAAGCCTTCGGCATCTACGCCTTGGCCGAGACTTACGCAGCGACCGGGAAAGAAGCTGCCCTCGAGAAAGCCCAGGCGATCTTCCAGGCACTGGAGCAGCATGCCTACGATCCCATCTACAAGGGCTACTTTGAGGCATTCACACGTGACTGGCAGATTGCCGACGATATGAGCCTCAACGCGGGCGAGCAAAGCGAGATGAAGTCCATGAACACCAGCATCCACATTATGGAAGCCTTCACCAACCTGCTTCGCGTATGGCCTGACGAGACTCTCAGAAGCCGGCTCAGCGAACTCATTGGCGTGATGATGGACCATATCATCAGCGCCGAGACCTACCACACCATTCTCTTCTTCGATGAGACGTGGGCGCCACGCTCTGAGAACGTCTCGTACGGGCACGATATCGAGACGAGCTGGCTCCTGGTGGAAGCGACCGAAGTCCTCGGCGATCCGGCCCTCCACGAGCGGGCCGAGGTCATTGCCAAGAAGATGGCGCAGGCCGTCTACGGTGAGGGAGTTGACCCCGACGGCGCCGTGGTCTATGAGGCAGGCCCTGAAGGGCTTGAGGACTCGACCAAGCAGTGGTGGCCGCAGGCGGAGGCCGCGGTGGGCTTCCTCAACGCCTACCAGCTTACAGGTGAGGCTCACTTCCTGGAGGCAGCGTATCGAAGCTGGGACTTCATTGACGCCTACCTGGTCGACAGGAGATACGGCGGCTGGATCCGGTATATCGAGCGAGATCACACCGTACCGGAAGGTATCTCAGAAGATGGGGCCAAGGTCAGCTTCTGGAAGTGCCCCTACCATAATGGGCGGGCGTGTATGGAGCTGGCAGAACGTCTCCACAAGCTGCTCACTTCTTAACGACGACCGGGCCACCCCACGTTAGGGCAGCCCAGAGTGTTGTGCTCAGGGTTGTGGCCGGTCCGGCTACTTCTTCTTCGCAGCTTCCTTTGCGTATGCCGTGGGGTGAATGCCGGCGTGATAGGCTTCAGGCTTGGCCAGATCTTTGGCACTCATAAAACCCGGGCGGCTATACGAGGCCAGCTCAAAGTCATTGTCCATCTTGATCGCATCAAACGGACAAAACTCGGCACAGAATCCACAACTCATACACTGGCTGGTATCGATATAGTATGACACAGGATAGCGCCGAGGACGGCCCGTCTCGGGCTCCTTGGCACGCTCGATCCAGATGCACTGCACAGGACAGATCTGTGCACAGATGCCGCAGGCTGTACAACGCAGTTGCTCGGTCTCAGCGTCGATGACGAAAAACGGGAAGTTCCGGTAGCGCTCGGGCAGCTCACGCCGCTCCGAAGGGTATCGGACGGTGAAGACACCGTGTGTACGCTCTCCCCGGGCCACACCCGGGATGGAACCGCCCTCGCTCGTGCTCTCTTTGCCCCGCGACAGCCAGGAACGCACATCCTCGACATAGGTCATAGCGAAGTGATACAGCGTCATCCAGAGTGTCTTGATGATTCCCCAACCGTACATTAGCGATCAACCTCCCCCATCGTGAGATCAATACTCCCAAGGATCGCCACAATGTCCGCAATCTTGCCACCGCGGGTGAGTTGGCTGAGCGGCGTCAGGTTAAGCAACGAGGTCGACCGGATGTGATAGCGGTAAGGGTTCGCGCCACCATCTGAGACGAGATAGAAGCCCAACTCCCCCTTCGGGGCCTCAATGCGCCCATACGTCTCGCCAGGCGGTATCCGCATGCGCGGTGAAAGCCGATGGGACTGGATATCTCCCTCGGGGACTTGATCCAACGCTTGACCCAGGATCTTCAGGCTCTGCCAGATTTCATCAAAGCGCAGGGCAACGCGCGCGAAGACGTCACCGGCCTGCCGGGTGACCACATCGAACTCAAATCGATCGTAGATCCCGTAGGGCTCAGCACGACGCACATCGTAAGGAACACCGCACGCACGCAGGACAGGACCGGCAACCCCACAGGCGACCGCATCTTTCTTTGACAGAACTCCAACGCCCATACTTCTCGCCTGCAGAATCTCGTTATCCAGAAGGAAGCTCTGCATCTCCTTGACCTTCTTGGGCAGTCGCTCATGCACGAGCCGTTTGGCCTGGTCGAGCCAGCCATCCGGGAGATCCGCAGTCACGCCACCGGGCCGCATGTAGTTAAACATCATACGACCGCCAGAAACGGCCTCAAAGAGATCCAAGATCAACTCCCGCTCCTCCAGAGCATAGAGCGATCCTGTGAAATAGAGCCCCAACTCATTGCTGAAGAAACCCGCGGCGAGCATATGATTGACGACGCGAGAGAACTCGGACATGATGATCCGGATATACTCAGCACGTTCCGGGATCTTCCACCCCAGCAGCTTCTCCATCGCCAAGCAATAAGCAAGGCTGTTGGTCATCCCGTTCAGATAGTCCAGCCGGTCGGTGTAGGGGATGTTCTGCAGCCAGGTATTGCGCTCGCCGATTTTCTCATGGTTGCGGTGAAGGTAGCCGAAAACCGGTTCCAGATGTCGCACCGTCTCGCCATCCAGACGCACCGCCATGCGGAAGACGCCGTGCGTGCTAGGGTGATGAGGCCCCATATTGAGGATCATCTCCTCGGTCTTCAAGGGCTTGTCAGGATCCTGATCGGCCGATAGCATCCGCTCGTAGAGCAGACGATCAGCTTCGCTGAATTCCTCATCCATCGGCGGGCAGTTATCCAGCAGACCTTGTCGGCTTTGGCGAATATTCGTGTGACTCGGCGTGCGCTCCTCGGCATAGAGCGGATTGCCGCCATCAGGGAACCGGCTACGATAGGGCTTATGCTCTTCCTCGTAGTAAGCTTCCCGCCAATCCTTACGCATTGGGAAACCATCGAAGCCCTCCCACATCAACAGCCGCCGCAGGTCAGGGTGCCCCTCAAAACGCACGCCGAACATGTCCCACACCTCACGCTCCTGGAGGTCAGCCGCGGGGAAGTCCGGCGTGATGGACGGCAAGATAGCGCCATCGCGCGTCGTGTGGACATGCAGCGCCACGTAGCCGCCGCCTTCCAATCTGAACAGATGGTAGACGACATCGATATGCGGTGGAAATTGCTCGAGGGGCTCAGGATAGTCAACCGCCGTCAGATTGGAGAGGTACGCATACCCGAGTTCATCACGCAAGAACTTCAGCACGGCCAAGAGGTGCCGCGAATGCACCAACACGCCTTCATACCTGGGACGCGACATCAACAGAGAGCGCGAAACTGCACGCATCATCCGATGTGGCCTCGCCTCTGGGTAGTCCCCACCCTCGCCGCGTTCAGGGGGTTCTGCCGGGCGGAGCGCACCGGGGAAGTGCTCCTGGAGACGTTCCCAGACCTCTGCCGGCATATCAAGCGGTAAGTGTGCCATACTAAACGTCCTTGTCCTTCGGTCCCACCAGCCCCTCAAGATCACGCCAGTTGATCAAATCAGGCCCCAAGATTGGCTCGGGGACACCCTCATCCTCACCAGGCTGGAAGGCCCGGATGTCCTTGATCGACTCGTGATCAAAGCGCGCATGCAGGGCCAGAATACCTTGAATCAACGCCTCCGGTCGTGGAGGACAGCCGGGGATATAGACGTCAACCGGAATCAAGCGATCGACCCCCGAGACGACATTGTAGCCCTCTTTGAAAGGGCCGCCCGAGATGGCACACGCGCCCATCGCGATGACGTACTTAGGCTCGGCCATCTGGTTGTAGAGGCGGACCAGCAGAGGCGCCATCTTCTTCGTTACCGTGCCGTTGACAATCATCAAGTCCGCCTGGCGGGGACTGGCACGCATGATCTCCATCCCAAACCGAGCGGTATCATAGCGCGACGCGACAGTGGCAATCATCTCAAACGCACAGCACGCGAGACCGAACAGCATAGGCCAGAGGGAACGTTTGCGCGACCAAGCGTAGACTCGATCCAGAGTGGTCAGCTTAACTGAAGACTGAAGCTCAGGAGGAATCTCGGGTAGATTTATCTCATCCTGCAACCGAGTAGGTCTCGTCATAGGAGCACCTCTCAAACTCAACAAAGCCAAGGGGCGAGAGCGATCTCGCCCCTCCGATGGGGAAGGCGGGACTTGAACCCGCACGCCTTGCGGCACATGATCCTAAGTCATGCTCGTCTGCCAATTCCGACACTTCCCCCCACAACAGAATTATACCGCCAAACCTCACATGATCAAGAAAAGCCTGCCCCAGAACAACCCAGCCGGAGTCGTCGGATCCGCGCAAGCCCCACTCCCTAAGGTGCCGGGGCTTGGTCGATCATCTCTTTCAGGGCCTCATAGGCCGGGCGGATCCCGGCGCCTTCCCAGGTCTCGAAGTCACGGTCAAATCCCCACCAGAACGGGTCAGCGATGGACCACCAATACTCCTCATTATCCGGGGTCCATTTGGAGTCGGGGAAGTTCCACACAAACATGGGACCGATCCAGGGATCCCAGTTGGCCTGCGCATACTCGTACGCCTGCACGAGATAATCACCCTGTTCTTCCGGCGTCACGGCAAACCACGCATAGTCCGGATGTTCAGGACTCGAGCTGGTGTGCCACCCGAATTCCAATATGGCCACTTGCTTGTGGCCGTCGCCCCTCGCTTCCATCAGCGCCCGCATATCTTCGACGTGCCGGAAGCAGAAGAAAGACTGGCCGCCGTAATCGTTGGCCGGATCGGCCGCCTCCTGTGGTGAGACCTCCGGGGGGGCCTTGTAGCCAGGCGCGTTGAGACCCAACAGATCGAAGTAAGGTGAAGCGCCGGCCTCGTACATCCCAGCTAGATATTCGACATCGGGCATCGCTTCGGGCGGCCCGGATCCTGTCGGCGCCAGCCCGGCCGAGATCACGAGCGCCGCAGGGTCCGCGGTTTTGATAGCCACGTAGCAGGCCCTCAACAGCTCGACGTAGCCGGCAGGGTCAGGCCCAGCGCCTCCCCACTCGCGCGCCAGGTTCGGCTCGTTCCATATCTGGTAGCCGGCAACCCGGCCCTTGTAGCGACCGGCAAGCACCGAGCAGAAACCGGCAAACGTCTCAGGCGCTACCGGCAACCCCGGTGCGTCAACTGTAGCAGCCTCGATGGCCCAGGCCGGCGGATGGTCCAGCCGCAGCAGTAGCTTGACATTGGCCTGCGCGGCCTCATCCACGATCCGATCCAGAGCATACCACTCGTAGGCCCCGGGGGCGGCCCCCTCGACATCCAGCCAGGCGAGCCGTTGCTTGGCCCACGTGAACCCCGCGTCCTGCACCAGCGGCCAGTCACGGCGGAGGGCGGCCCATGAATCCCACCACATATGGACGTTGACCCCAGTCTCCGGCGAGGCGAAGCGCTCCGGAATCGGCCACAAGGTCGGCAAAGGCCACTGAGCTGGAGCACTGCTTAGCTCCAGCGCTCCAGGGCTGACCAAGGCCCAGCCGACGATGAAGAGCAACGCAGCGACAGCAAAGACAAAGGGCAGCCAAAGCCGCGATTCCCCACGGGCTAGAGCTATCTTCATAGACCGCGGCGCCCCTAGGGTACCTTCGGCATGTCACCAACCGCCCCGTACGCAGGGCGAGGTGCACCCTTTAGGTCGAGAATGCTGTAAGGAGCATTTGGATCCGTAGCCCCACCACCACCCTTGTACGAGTAGTCGAGGTTCCACAGATAGGCTTGCTTGACGAAGCCCCACTCGCGCATTAACTTGAAGGCCTCAACATCCCACTGGGCTTGTTCTTCAAGCGTGTTGTCCAGAGCGAACTCGAAGCCCTGCGGCGTCCCATCATAGCCCTCGGAGGTGGCCCAGCCGAACTCCGTGACACAGAGCGGTGTGTCGCGACCAGCCGCCACAATCATGTCGTAGTAGCCAAAGAGCGTGCTCTTGAACGACCACGAGTGATGGGGAGAGTCAAAAGGCCCACGGTACGTGGCCAGAGGATCGTTGTAGCCCTCGTCCCAAGCGACATCGGGCGGCAGGTTGTAGCCATTGTGATGCACACCCACGCAGTCCGCATAGTTCAGGAAACCTGCATCGACCATCTGCTGGAAGTAGACAAAGTCCTCGATCACCGTGTAACGATTGGAGTTCTGGGGATCCGTCGCCACAACGCCGGTGGGCGAGAGAGCGCCGCTGATCACGTCGATACTGGCATCCCGGCTCTTGATCGCCTGATAGGTCAGACGCAGCATCTCAACATAGCGCTCAGCGCTGACCCCCTGTGCCGTGTCCCATTCACGGTCTAGATTCTGCTCATTCCAAACCTCAATCGCGTGGATTTTGCCCTTATAGCGATCGACCATTTCACCGATGAAGTCGACATACAAAGTCAGATCGTCAGGCGGCGCGGCTTCAGGATTGTCATCAAAGTAAGTCCGCGACCAGTTTGGTGAGCCGACCACACTCAACATGATTTTCAGGTCGCGGTCAGAGGCAAACATGATCATCGCATCGTAGCCGCTCCAGTCCATCTGACCGGGTTCGGTGGAGAAATGATCCCACCGTACCTGCTGCTTGACCCACTCCAACCCCAGCTGGTTCTTGATCTGGTCCATAGTGTAGTCAGGCATGCCGATCCCGTGCGCCGCGATGCCATAGCCAAAGCCATCGGAGGAGACCGGTACCACCCCACTGCCGCCATCCGGCGTCGGGGTAGGGAGGATTATGGATCCCGACGGCGTGTCCACCGATTCAGGCTCAGGAGTGTCACCGGTCTCCTCCACGCCGCTTTGAGAGAAAGGCGTGTTGAGCGTTGGAGTCGGCGTATCTGCCGGCGTCGCGGTTCGACCACCGGTAGGCAGTTCGATGACCCCGGTCAGGCAAGAAAAGGCAAGTGCCAATACCAGCACCCAGATCCCCCCCGCAATGATCAGATTGCGTCCCGACATCCTAGCAAACAGGTCATTGATATGCTGCAGCAATGGACTCATTGTGCCTCCACGTGTTTTCCGATGTCCATCCGGTAGAATTCACTTTCGCGATACAACTAGCCCCAGCCCAGACTCTTCACGGAACGTCACGATCCAGCCCGAACTTTACTAGACTGCGTCTCTGCGCTTTCGGCAACTTCCGCCCAGGACTTCAGGCCCACACCGTGCTCGTGACCCTCTGGTGGGCCTTCAGCTCCCGTGCGATTCTCGACGTGCTTGGAAAGCGCTACCATACCAGCCAACTCAGCAGCCGGTGTCACATTAGCTACCGCGACCAGATGATCAACCAAGTCACCCAGATCGGCATCAGTCGCCCCCTCCACGCGTCGCGAGATCAACTCGCGGTACGCCTGGATGCCGTGCAGTCCCGAAGCACCCTCAAGACGACCGGACTCCTGAAGGAATCTGGCGGCAGCCCGAGGATCCCGCTGGTCGACCCGTGACGCGTGACACTGCGAATCACGTTGGACACCGATATCAAGCGCTCAACGCATGCGTTGCCACAACGGGGGCAGGGAGGGGTAGGATCGTCAAGGTGACGAGCTAGATGGCTGAACCAGCCACGACATGCTTCGCAGAAATATTCGTAGATCGGCACGCTAACTCTCTCAATGCGACTGATTTGCCCGATGCGCCTTCAATAACATAGGCTCCCGCCTTTCCATAACAGGAGCCTGGCAAACTCAACAGCACGAAGTATACCTGCCTTCGCAGTCAGAGCAAGTATTTGCCCGGGTCGGCACTGACGGCTTTGGCAGCGGCTGCGGCGCGTGTATGCACATCCAACTTACCGAAGATGGCCTTGAGGTGCCGCTTAACGGTGTTGGTGGAAATATACAGCGCGTCGGCGAGCTCTTTGTTGGTCATCCCTTGGGCCAGGAATGCCAGGACTTCCAGCTCACGTGGGGTCAGAACATCCAGGGATTGGGCCCCCAGGGCCGCATCATAGGCTTCCTTGACCGACTGCAGAAAGGCTCGCCGGTCAAATGCCTGCTTCTCCAAGTAGGCGAACACATCATAGTCACCATAGGCGCGTTCGATGTCATCTCGGTTGGCAACACCGCTTACCACAATTGCAGGGACGTTGTGAGCCTGTGCTTGCTGCAGCAGTTGATAGCCCCCCGTCAGACGCTCTGGATCGGTGCCCCAGGCGACCTCGTTGAGCGAGAGGTCCACGATCGCGATACGATACTGCTCACGCCGCAGGCAGCCGACAGCTTCGCCGTAGCTGTTACAGAGACGGACTTGGTATCCGGCATCAGTCAGCAGTTCCGACAGAATACCACGCCACCCGGCATCATCCTCGATTACCAGAACGGCATCCGATGCTATTTGGGGAGCGGCCCCCACCCCACGCCCGGCGACAGCAGCCGGAGCAGAGACGCCGGCCTCGCGATCGACAACTCCGTAAGCCTGGGCCGCCGATAGCGCACGGCTGACCAATTGACGGAACTCCTCACGATCAAAGTTGGCCTTGCGGAGACAGCTGAAGGCCCCATACTTGGTCAGGACCTCGACCGCCAGCTCTACAGTTGCATAGCCGGTCAGCAATATCGCCACGCATCCGGGATCGTGACGCCGCACAGCCTCAAGGACTTGAAGCCCATCCTGATTCGTAGCCGGATCTGCACCCAGCGCCAGATCGACGACCGCCAGCCGGTGGGATGTGTGGCGCAGCAAGAGGAGCGCCTCGGTCAACCCATCGGCCAGATCCACCTCCAACCCACTGTCGTGTAAGACCTCGCCGACGATCTGCTGCCATGCCGGATTGTCCTCGACGACCAACGCCCGAGGCTTACTGGCATCAGACACGTGCATCCTCCAAACGCGGCAAACGCAGCAAGAATCGCGTCCCTCCCCTCTCCTCACTTTCGACAGAGATGGCACCGCCGAGCCGCATCATCAAGGTCTTAACCCACCAGAGGCCAAACCCGAGCTTGCCGTTGCGCCGTGAGTTTGGGGTGGGTAGGTCGAACTCAAAGATGCGTTCGTGAAGGTGTTGTGGGATGCCCGGGCCGTTGTCCGCCACGATCACCTCGACCCACGGGCCGGCGGTCTGTCCCCGAACAACAATCGTGCCCGCCCCCTCCATAGCTGTGATCGCGTTGTTGAGCAGGTTCGTGAACACAGAGGCCAGACTGCGCTGGCTGGCCACCACCGGCGGCAGATCTCCCAACAGGACCAGATCCACGTGGATGCCCTCGGGCAGCTGGATGCCAGCTAGCGCCGCACGCACACACCCGAGCACCGTCACCGGTCCTGCATGGATAGGCCGCAGGTTGACCAGGCTGTCGCGCACGTCATCCATAGCCTCCCGCGCACTCCGCTCGATCTCGGTCAGATTCGCAGCCAGATAGTCGTCGGCCTCCAGGGCCGGCGCGCACTTCGCCCGGATCCCCTGTACACGGGCGGGAATTGTACCGACTTTGTTGTTCAAGTGATGCAGGACGTTGGCGGCCACATCGCCGACGGCAGCGAACGTCTCAGCCACGGCGTGCCGCTCCTGGGCCAGACGCAGGGCACGCTGCCGGTCCGCATTCTGGAGCGCTAGCGCCGCATAGTAAGCCAGACAGGTGAGCACCTTCTTGTCCCATTCCGACTCAATAAAACGCCCGGGTTCGCCCTGTACTCCATAAACACTGAATGCCCCGATGGCCGCCCCGTCCTCGCTCGACAGCAGAGGCACAATCAACGCGCGTGTCCATGCTTGTTTCCGCGCCAAATCGCTGCGATGGAAACGCTGATCATCGCGAACGTCTTCGGAGATAACCGGAGCCTTCTGGCGGATCGCTTGCCCGGTCAGACTGTCCCGGAGCGGCAGCCGCTCGCCGCGGTGAGAGCTGTCGGTCGCCGCCTCCAGTACCAAGGTCTCATCGTCCAGAACCCAGATAGCACTGGCTGAGGCATTGAGCAGATGAGCCGCCTGCTTGACGAGGTGATCGAGCAGCCGGGGATAGGGTTCGATCAAGAGGAGCCGGGCGACCTCCAACAGCGCATCCAACAAGCGGGCCTCCTGGATGGCAATCACCGCCTGGGTCGCCAGCGAGTTCAGCAGGTGGTTGTCCTGCTCACTGAAAGCTCCCACCAACGGACTCTCCAGGTTCAACACCCCCTCAAGCCGCCCGCTCGACCCCACCAACGGTACAGCCAACTCTGAGCGCATGCGGATATCGGCGTCAAGCGGATGGTAGAGTCGCACCCACGGCGCCGACTCCAGATCGTGTATGCACAACGACTGACGGTGCTTGGCAACCCACCCCATGATGCTGGTGCCGTCAATAGTCAGCACACCTAATTGGGGACGTCCGGACGCCCCGGTCACGGCGCGCGTGACCAGCTTGGTGCCGGACTCGTCCACCAGACGGAAAATGCCGTATTGTGCGCCGGTCACATCTAGAGCCATCTCTAGAATCGACTCAAGTGTTTCTTCGAGCCCCAGTTGTGACGAGATCAACATCCCGGCCTTGCGCAGCCGCTCGAGAGCCTCCTCACTGCGCACGAGATCCTCTTGGATATTGGAGAGCCGGCGAGCTTGATAGATGGCCATAGCCGCGTGGTTGACGAGGTTGTCGAGCATAAGGAGTTCAAACCGGCCAAAGTGATGGGCGTGTCGGAGGTAGACGTAGAGGGCACCGACCGGCCGGGTGGCGACCACCAGCGGAAAACAGGCGACGGCTCTGGCGCCGGCCTTGGCAGCAGAGGGCCTAAGCTCGACGTCGGGCTCCTCATACGAGAGCACTCGCCGGCTCTGGCGGATGGCCCGCATCCCGATGCCGTCGGGGCGCGGAAGATCATAGGCCACCTCGGTCCCAAGCTCGCCTGCTGAGACACGAGAGAACGCCTCGAAGAGCTGTTTCGAAGGATCATACGTGTAGATAACGGCCGCAGAACCGGGGACCACCCTAATCGCGCTCTCGGCGATCAGCCTGAGCGTCTCGCCGACACCGGCGTGACCACGCGGCGTCAGTTGATTGATCGCCGCACCGATTTCGTTGAGGGTAAGTAAAGCCTCGGCCAACCGGGGATCGGTCTGTGCAAGGTCTGCATCAGTGACCGTCGGCATCTGTGAT
>CAZEXX010000061.1:0-15635 GCA_964516885.1 uncultured Anaerolineales bacterium
CTTTGGCTGCCCGCGGGCGTTGCTGGAAGAAGGCTTGGGACGGATGCACACGGCGTTGGAAAGTAGGTAGACTCCAAGGCTTGTCGCTTCTACCCTGACCGCCAAACCGTAAGGCCCCTCGGCGAACCCGAGCGGCCGATCATTTCGGCTCTCCCCATCCCCTCCGCTCCCCTGCCCCTGATCCCTTATCCCCTCTCCCCTCGCCCAGGCCCCATCCCATTTGACGCCCCCGCAATCTGCACTATCTTTGGGCAAGACAGCTACACGCATCACCACCAGGAGACACTCGATGGGGATTACCGAACCTGCAGCGACGGGCGCGGCGCTACATCCTGCATCTGAAAAGAACCGCACGGATCGAGCCCTCCCCCACTTCCCCTCCGCCCCAGCACAGGTGGCGCTTGAGCTTTCGGTCGAGATCGCGCGGCTGCTGGACACCGACCTCGCGATGGCCCTACTGCTGAAGCAGGCCGCCGAGCTCATCCGCTCTCGGCTCGGTTGTGCCGGTGTGGGGATCTACAGGTCCGAGGCCCCCGGAACTACGCTGCACCACTTGGCACGCGCCGGCCATGTGACACCGCCACCAGTGCCTCAAGCATCGGCAGAGGCAGATCCCCTGAGACAGGCCATCCGCCAACGCCAGCCCATCCTGCTCACGGCACGAACTGCGGGAACGGGCGAGGATGACGGTGCGCCAATGACCCACCTGGTCCTACCCTTGGCGGTGGCTGAGGAGCCCTTCGGCGCGCTCGCTGTGAGCACGTCACAGGCCGGTGCCCTGTCGCAGGACATGGTCCCCCCGCTGCAGGCGCTGGCCCAGCATCTGGCGATGGTGATCGCAAACGCCGAACAACTGGAGAAGGAGAAGCGGCAGCGCCAGTTCGCCGAGAAGTTGAACGCCGTAGGCCGCGCGCTCTCCCAGACGCTCGATCTTGAGCAGATCCTGGGGATGGTTCTGGATCAGTTGGCCGCCATCGTGCCGCATAGCCGCAGCTCGATTATGCTGGAAGAGAACGGCGAGCTCGTCACGCGGGCCGCCAGAGGGTTCCCGGATGAGGCCAACCCGCTGGACATTCGCGTCCCCATTCACGATGACGACGTCTACCGCACAATCGGTGAGACACGTCAGCCCTTGTTGATCCCCGACGTCGCCCAGCGGCACGACTGGCAATACGTGGAAGGTCTACCTCGAGCACGGTCCTGGCTCGGGGTACCGCTTGTCCTGGCTCGCGAGGTTACCGGGATGCTCTCGCTCACCCGCGAGCACCCCGATCCGTATACCGAGGAGGAGGTTACGCTCGCGGCAGCTTTCGCCAACCAAGCAGCGATGGCACTCCACAACGCCAACCTTTACAGCAACCTCTCCGATGTCAACACGGTGCTCGAGCAGGCCATCTCCGATCTCCAGAAGCGGTCGGAGGAGCTCGAGATCACCAATCAGAAGCTCAAGCACCTGGACCAGGCAAAGTCGGACTTCATCAGCATCGCCTCGCACGAACTGCGCACGCCCCTGACCGTGTTGAGCGGTTACAGTCAGATGCTGATGGGCGATGCCGGCCTGAAGCGCGACGATTACCGGTGGCAGCTGGTCAAGGGTATCGTGGACGGTGCCGAACGCCTGACCGCCATTGTAAACAGCATGCTCGATATGGCCCGCATCGACAGCCGAGCGCTGCAACTGGACCCGGAACCAGTGTTCCTCTCGGTGTTGATCAGGGCCATCACGCTCAACCTGAAGGAGACTCTCGCCGCCCGCAACATCGCCTTTGATCTGGACAGCAGCCTCGATGAGCTGCCGATGATCGAGGCGGACATAGAAGGCGTTCGCAAGGTCTTCTACCATCTGATCATCAACGCGGTGAAGTACACGCCTGATGGCGGCTCCATCCGCGTCTGGGGCCGCCCGCTGGAGTTGGAGGGCGTACGGCCTGGACGCAGCTGGGTTGAGGTCGTTGTCAGCGACACCGGCATTGGCGTCGACCCCAGCATGCAGGAGCTCATCTTCGCCAAGTTTTACCAGACCGGCAAGGTGGCCTGGCACTCTTCCGGCATCAGCAAATTCAAGGGTGGCGGCCCCGGCCTGGGGCTGGCCATCACCCGCGGTATCATCGAGGCCCACGGCGGCCGCGTCTGGGCCGAGAGCCCTGGCCACGATGAAGTCCTTTGCCCGGGCAGCGACTTCCACGTCGTCCTGCCTCTGCGACCGGACACCGTGCTGCAGGACACCGACACCTAGCCGACTCTGGGCTCGGGCCGGATTGTGACCCGGCACATTGCTTGGTAAGGAGAGCCCGCCCTCCGACATGGGCGCATCGTATCCTCCCGACCTTGACACGACCTCTCCTTACGGTGTACACTGGCACTGTACACGAAGGGAGCCACTATGAGAAAACCGCTACAGATTACCGTCTTTGTGGTTGGGTTGCTTGTTGTCTTCTCGAGCGCGCTGGCCGCACAGGACGTCCTTTCCATCACCCCGGCACAGTTGACGCTCACTGGTGTGCATGGCCAATCACTGAGCCGGAGCGTGGTCGTCCAATCGGCAACCTCGCTCTCCGAGCTCACGCTGATCCCGCTGGAACTCACGAATGCCGAAGGCCACGTCCTGATGCCGGCTCTCGCGGAGAGCGCCACGCTGCCGATGGATCTGGCGTTCAATGTTCCGCTCAGCGTACCGCTCCGGTTCGATCTAGCCGGTGTCCCGTCAGGCGTCTACACCGGGGAAATACTGATTACCTACACCGGCGGTAGCCGTTCCATCCCGGTTCAGGTCTCGGTCAAAGCGCAGCCCTGGTGGCCGCTCACGGCGCTGGTCGCCGGGGTGGCGCTGGGGATCGGCGTCTCGAACTACCGGGCAAAGGGCCGCCCCCGCGACGAGGTGATGGTGCGGCTGGGGCAGTTACGGACGCAGATGAAGATCGATGGCGAGCTGCGCAGTCTGGGCAAGCCCTTCTACGATCACTTGACCGCCGGGCTGGTCGACGTGGAGGTCGCGCTGGAGTCGCAGCAGTGGGAACAGGCACAGACGGCAGCGGAAGCCGCAGCGGTAGTCTGGACCCGCTGGCGGCGTGGGCGCCCCGATTGGATCGTACAGCTCACGGCGCACGCCAAATTCGTCGAATGGCTGGCAACCGCAGACGCCGGTGGACGCTACCTCGCCGAACTCATACAAGAGGCAGAAGACATCCACCGCAATACACCGGATCTCGACGGCCCACAAACTTTGCGGGCTCAGATGCTGCCCTTGACGGACCGCGCCAACACCTTTGTGGAGCTGCAAGCGCGCATTGAGATGCTGGCAGGGATGGGAGCACACGGCACAGCGCAGGCGGCGGCGTACCAGTACCAGCTCACCCACCAGTCCCCGCTGGACAGCACCGCCGGGCAGGCACTCCAAACCCTGGCAGACAGTGTGGAGGCGACGCTCACCAAGCTGCGCAAAGCTGACTTGGCCGCTATGCTGGCGCACTATCAAGAGTTAGCCGGGGAAGATCCGGCAGAGGCGCTGGTTGCTGCCCTGGTGACCTACCAGACGCGCATAGACACGCTCCCCGCAAACGCCGACACTGTGTACATCGAGCTACGGACGGACCTGGACACGGACATCCGGGCCGCCGATTTGGCGACTGGTGACGGCACCGTGATGGAGGACGCGGTCGCGATTCCCCTCTCAAGCGACAACGCAGTAGCCAAGGGCTTGGCCGGGCTTATTCGCCCAGAGCTGATAATCGGGCTGCCCCAGGTACGCGTCCATTCGCTGAAGCACGAGGCACTGGCGGCAAAGCATCGGCTGCGCTGGTTCACGTGGGTTACCTACGGCGTCGCGGTGGTGGTGCTGGCGTTGGCGGGTTTCGTCGAGCTCTACAGCATCCGGCCTGACTTCGGCGCGAAAGGCATCGGCGACTATTTTACGCTGCTGGCTTGGGGCTTCGGCGCTGAGGCAACGCGTTCTGCGGTGGCCGACATGATCCAAAGTTGGGGTGTTGTGCGTCAGTGACCTCGATGGCAGACACCTCAACACCTGAAGAGATTGAACGGCTGCTGCAGGCAGCCATCGAGGCTGCAAAAGGCAAGCAGCCCGGCGAAGCACGCACTCTGCTTCGCCGGGTCCTCACAGCGGACCCGGACAACGCCACCGCATGGCTCTGGATGAGCGGGGTCATCGATGACCCACTCAAGCGCGAGGACTGCCTGCGCAAAGTCCTGGACCTTGAGTCCGATCACGCGGTCGCCCGGCGCGGGCTTGCGCGCGCGCAGCAGGACGCCGCGAACTACCTTCTGATACAAGGCATCCGGGCCGCGGACGCCGGGGAAAAGGCCAAAGCACACAAGCTATTCACCGATGTGGTGATGCGCGATGAGCAGAACGCGGACGCCTGGCTCTGGCTGAGCCGCGTTGTGGACAACGCCGAGGACCGCGAGATCTGCTACGAAAACATCCTAACCCAGGATCCGGAGAATACCGTGGCACAGGATGGTCTGGAGCTGCTACGGCAAGCGCGCGCGGCTGCGGATGAACGTCCCTGGGATGACATAGAGGCGGACGAAGATAGGGAACGGATCGCCCCAACCCTCGCCGCGGACATATTGGGAGACGACTACCGTGGGAAGTACACCACCGAGGTCCCGGAGCCTGAACCTGACGTAGAGCCACCCTCCAAAGCGCTGTGGGCCGCAGACGAGGAGCCCAGCCATTGCCCCTACTGTGCCGCGCCCACCGAGCCGCAGGACAAACGCTGCCCCGAGTGCAGCAACCACCTGTGGACCAAACACCGTCCCAATGAGAGCCGTTCGCAGCTGCTGTGGATTCTCATCCTGCTGCAGATCACCAGCACGCTGATGTTGGCCGCTGTGCCCTTCGTGAGCCTCTACATCGTGGCATTCACGGCGAATATTCCCGATGCAACCCAACTCCTCCCCGCCTACATCGGGCTTCCCCACACCCTACCGGATGCAACACTCCAGGCAGCCCACACTCTCTTCCCACCGATTCTCTTCTGGCTGCTCTGGACGCCCTTCCTGATGGGGCTCGTGATGATCGTCGGGATCTACCTGCGCTGGCGCATCATGTTCTACCTGATGCTCGCCGGCGCCGTTGTGGGGTTGATCAGCTCCATCGGCAGCCTGGCCTTCGCGCGGCAAAGCCTACCGGGGCTGATCAGCGGCATTGTGGGGGTCGGGCTCTCCTTTGCCAGCGCCGTCTTGATGATCAAACTGGAGCAGGACTTCCGGGTGCAGCAACGCGTGCGCCTCGCCCTGACCCTCGATCGCGGCCTCAACACCGGGATGGACTATCTGCTGCGGGGACGGGCCTACGCCGCCAACAAGATGTGGGCCTTGTCCGCGATCCACTTCCGGCAGGCCGACGGGCTCACGACGACCGACATCAATGGACTCGCCGGCGTCGCGCAGACTGCTGCGCAGCTGGGCGATATGGAGCTGGCACAGTGGGCACTCGAGAATGCCCTGGAACGCCGGCCCGACAGCAACCGCGTCAGAAAGGCACTGGCGTCCCTCCAGGGGGAGCGGGAGTAGACGCCTGAGCTGGATGCTGGATCATACACCAAGTCTCGTGCAACTCGCTTGAGCGTGCCGGTTAGGAAGTAGCCCGCTCGGGAGAAGCCAGGAACTGATCGCTGCATCCCCCGAAGAAGGTACTCCATTTCGAGGAAGGCCCTGAAACCTAGCTGCAAGCGGTAGGGCAATGCCCCGCACAGGCATTCTCACTCAGACGCGCAGTGCGCAGTCGGTGGCGCTCCTTGGGGGACGGCTGCGAGCGTATGCGCCAAAGATGAGCGCGATCCACCGAACGCCTCCTCCCATTCTTGATTCGCTGAGTCTCCCATTCGTTCATCCTGCCCGCCTTCTCGCCCTTAACGCCACATGCCCCCGCTTACGCGGGGGCATGTGGTTTGCGTCTACAGAGTCGCAGCCTAGAAGAGGTGGAAGCCTGCGATGATGGGGGCGAATAGTGATGACACCAGGGACATCACGGTGATCAGCGTGTTGAGCGAGGGACCTGCGGTGTCCTTGAAGGGATCACCAACGGTGTCGCCGATGACGCCGGCCTTGTGGGCCTCAGAGCCCTTGCCACCGAAGTTGCCGCTCTCGATGTACTTCTTGGCGTTGTCCCACAGACCACCGGCGTTGGACATCAGCAACGCGAAGAGGATACCGGTGAAGATCGCACCACCGAGGAAAGCACCCAGCGCCTCAGGCCCCATGACCATGCCGACCAACAGCGGGAGCACCATAGCCAAGAATCCCGGGAGGACCAGTGCGGACAGAGCGTCGTGCGACGCCATCGAAACACAGGTCACATAGTCGGGCTCTTCGGTACCGGCGAGAATGCCGGGGTGCTCACGGAACTGGCGCCGAATCTCCTCGATCATGTCGAAGGCATTGTGGGTCACGGAGAGCATCAGCAGCGCGCTGAACAGCGGCGGGGTTGCGGCTCCAAGGAAGACACCGGCGATGACCAACGGGTCAAGCAGGCTGATCTGGAGCACCACACCCGATGCCAGGTAGATCTCGCTGGCGTATGCGGTGAAGAGGGCCAACACGGTCAGCGCCGCTGCGCTGATGGCGAAACCCTTGGTGATGGCCTTGGCCGTGTTACCGGCGGCGTCCAACACGTCGGTCGTGTCGATCACATCTTCGGGCATACCCGCCATCTCGGCGATACCGCGGGCGTTGTCGACGATAGGGCCGTAAGCATCGGAGGAGACAACCATACCGCTGATTGCCAACATACCGACGGCGCTGATGGCGACACCATAGACGCCGTTGATGACCGAAGAGGCCTCGCCAACGTAGTAGGAGACGAGCATCGCGATGACGATACCGATGATGGACGGGACGATGCTGATCAAGCCGTAGCTAAAGCCGGTGATGATGGTGATCGCCGCCCCGGAGCCGGAGACCCTGGCGGTCTCGACAACCGGCGGGCGGTCGTCGCCAGTGAAATAATCGGAGGTGAAGCCGATGACCACGCCGGTGATCAAACCGGCCAGGGTCGCCCACAGGACACCCAGATCGATGCCGGCAACCAGGACGACGACGGCGACCATAACGCCAAAGATCACGGCGGTCAGGATGGTGCCCCTGTTCAAGGCTCGACCGGGCTTGCCATCTTCACCGACCTTGACGAACTGCAGACCGATGAGCGAAGCGAACGAACCCAACATACAGAGAATCAGCGGGATGATAGTGTAGAGAGTCAACTGATCGCCCTGCAGGGTCAGCGCAGAGCCCAACAGCATGGCCGCAACGGCCGAGGCAACATAGCTGTCGAAGATGTCCGCGCCCATGCCGGCAACGTCACCAACATTGTCACCCACGTTATCGGCCACAACAGCGGGGTTACGGGGATCATCCTCAGGAATACCGACCTCGATCTTGCCGACAAGGTCAGCGGCGATGTCAGCGGTCTTCGTGAAGATACCACCACCTGCCTTGGCCAGCAGTGCTAACATGGAAGCCCCGAAGCTGAAGCCCAGGATCATCTCGGGACCATGCTCCGGCCCGACGACCAGGTAGATCAAGGACATACCGATCAAGGCCAGACCCACCATAGCCAGACCCATCACCGAACCGGCATTGAAGCTGACCTCGAACGCGGGGTTGAGACCCTTATTGGCGGCGACGGCGGTGCGAACATTCGCTTTGACCGCAATCGCCATACCCATATAGCCTGCGACGGCCGACGAAACGGCGCCGAAGATAAAGGTCACAGCGATACCCAAACCGTAGCCCAAGGATTCCTGAAGACCAAACACGATGGCGAGAACAATGGCGAGCGCAACCGCGAGCCCGGTCAGCGCCACGTACAGCTTCTGCAGGTAGGATCGTGCACCATCTTCAATCCAGCCGGCGATGCGCTGTGCCCGCTCATCACCGGGGTCCTGCTTAGCGACCCACTTGAAATAAGCAAAGCTGACGCCGACTGAGATGATGCCGGCGACGAAACTAACAACCACCCAGATATCCATAGCTCCTCCCAATACTTCTAACGACTTGATGTTGTGTGATTCCCACACAAAGAGGCCCCAGCTCCTCCCCGGGAACGGTATCCGGCGATCCTTCTCCGCAGCCGGCCCCGGAGAGGAAGCTGTGAGCCTATGGTGGTAAGTCTAGGGGGTATCCGTATCGCCCACGATCACGGAAGACCCAATGTTCGCCCCGACGGTCCTACATATCTGCGGAGCGCCACCAGCGATAGTGTTTGCTCCGCAGCTCTTCTTGAGACGGCATACGGAAGCACATCAACCGCTCTCTATTGCCCACGAACAGCCCCATCCGCAGTGTTCTGTACTGGAATGACGCGGAACTGACCCGATCCACCATCTTCGAATGCACTGTCTTGGTGCGCAGATCCACCAAACACTGCCGGAGGTGGTCAATGTTGGCGTAGGGCAGATTGCCCACACTCCCATACTCAGGATTATCGGCCAACTCACCCAGCTGCAGCTCCGCAAAACATACAGCCGGAAGCGTCAGCAATGACGTGGGGGTCCTGACGATGAGGCTGTAGAACTCCCGCGGCCCCAGTGTGCTCACCACCAGCGGGTGAACCGGCGCAATCTCCTGATAAAGGTGCAGTCCAGCCGTATCCTCTGGGCACGTCTCACTCGGGTCAATTCCCAACACCCGCCCATCCTGAGTCACCAGGTAGAGCTTAAGGATTGCATCCAGCGGAATCCGTTCCAGCGCACGATAGACCGAAATGTAGACGGACCGCTTGGGTGAGCCATCCTCGTGAACGTGACAACGCTCCAAGCCTTCCTCAACGGGAAGCTCCTCGTGCCGAAAACCGGGATCGAGCTCGAAGAACATCGCTTGACCGCGCGACTTCTCCACCGATCCAACGGCGTAGTACACACCAAATTGTTCAGGAGAGAGTTGCGACGCAATCAAAGCCTCTGGAACCATCGACAGGTACAGGTGTTTCGTGAACTCAGCCATGCTGTTGCCTCCTTAAATTAGGGCGACCACAAATAGCTCGATCGTGCAGCGCGACAGAAAACGACCTCGGCCGAAGACTTCTCCCTCACGCACATTATACCACAAGTGCTTATCTCATCGAGAAACCGGTTTGGGGGAACATAGGGGTTGGCATACCACAGAACACCCTTATAATCTCCACCACCGTCCGCTTCAGAGCAGGCGAGGGCAGCCCATCGGAGCCTGCCGGCTCATATGAGCCGGGCAACTCAAGCAGATTATATCATTCTTCCCTGGGTAAGCTAACGCGCATATTCACTCATATCGATCGACATTAGGAAAGCTCAGCGACCATGGCTACAATGCCTCCCACGACTCCGCCCACATCCAGGCCGCGTACCGTCCGCCCTATGCTGGTCCTGAGCATAGGGATCTTAGCGACCTCGACTGCGTCTACGTTCATCAGATTGGCCCAAGGGACAGTCGATTCCCTGGCTGTGGCAGCGTGGCGGCTGACACTGGCATCACTACTCCTGGCACCTTTCGCGCTCAAGGCCTGCCGCGCGGAATGGCGCCGGCTCCACACGAGGTCGTGGCAGCTGCTGGCGGCGTCAGGTGTTATGCTGGGGATTCACTTCTACACGTGGATTACGTCACTGGCGATGACCTCGGTCGCCGCATCGGCAGTCCTCGTCGGCACCAGCCCGCTCTTTGTGGGCCTGATCACACACTTCATCCTCCGAGAACGCCTGCAGAGGCGGATGCTGGTTGGCATCCTCATCGCCGTGGCTGGGTCTGCGATCATCAGCTTGGGCGACTGGAGCGCGGGCGCCCATCAACTGCGGGGCAATCTCTTGGCCGTTGCCGGTGCGATTACCGTCGCCATCTATTTGCTCCTCGGCCAGCGCTTGCGCGGTCAACTCTCGCTGCTGGGCTACGTCTTCCCGGTCTACGGGATCGCCGCACTCACCCTGATGATTGTGGCCTTGATCGTGGGCGTGCCACTCGCCGGATACCCGACCCAAGCGTGGCTCTGGCTCGTGTTGCTGGCCATCTTCCCGCAGATCGTCGGCCATTCGTCATTCAACTGGGCACTGGAGCACCTACCCGCCACCCTCGTCTCCCTGGCTAGCCTCGCCGAGCCCATCGGGTCGACAATCTTGGCGTGGATCATCCTGCAGGAGTCGCCCAGTTGGATCGCCGTCCTGGGCGGGCTGTTTATCCTCATTGGCCTGAGCATAGCCACGAAACGAGAACCATGAACCTGATACTACTCTTCCTCCTCGGTGCCATCTGGGGCACATCCTTCCTATTCATCAAGATCGTCGTCAACGAGATCGGACCCATGACCCTGGTGGCCGGCCGGCTTGGACTTGCCGCCCTGCTCATGTGGGCCATCCTACGGTTCCGCAAGGTGCCTCTGCCGAGAGGCAGGCGCATCTGGACGACCTATGCCGTCATCGGGCTGATCAACGGCGCACTGCCCTTCTCGCTCATCTCGTGGGGCGAGCAGTACATCCCCAGCGGCTGGGCCGCCTTGTTACAGGCCACCTTACCGATCTTCACGATCCTCCTGGCACATCTGCTCACGCAGGATGATCGGTTGACCTGGGGCAAGGCTCTGGGCGTCGCCCTGGGCTTCTGCGGCGTCGGCTTGCTGATGTGGCCGGAGGTGCGTCAGGGCTCCTCTGCCTCGGTCTGGGGCATGCTCGCCATCGTTGGCTCGTCGCTCTGCTACGCCCTAGCCAGCATCTTCGCCAGGCGACGGCTCGAAGGGCAGAATCCTATGACCTCCGCCGCGGGACAGTTCACGATGGGTTTCGCCTATGTGCTGCCCCTGGCGTTTCTTCTGGAGCAGCCCCTGCAGATCGCCCCATCGTGGAAAGCGTTGGCCAGCTGGATCACGCTCGCCGTGATGGGAACCGTGATCGCCTACGTGATCTACTACACACTACTGGACCGCACCAGCGCCACCTTTACCGCGATGGTGACCTACATTGTGCCGATCAACGGTCTGATCCTGGGAGCGCTGGTGCTTGGCGAGCACCTCAGCCCCATGCTGGTGATCAGCCTCGGTGTAGTGTTGAGCGGAGTGCTTCTGGTGCGACGCTGAAGGGTCCGTCAGTGGCGGAACCCGTGCTTTAGTGGTACAATTCTCCGTGGTTTGAAGATCAAGACAAGGGCGAGGTTTATGCGATTCGGCAACGTCTGTATTGAGAGCCTGGGATATGTGATCCCAGACAAGGTCGTCCCCACCTCCTGGTTCGAAGAGCAACTGGAGCCGCTCTACGCGGCTATCGGAGTTCCAGGCGGCTTCATTGAGCGACTGACCGGCATCAAAGAACATCGCTACTGGGATGAAGGCGTAATGGTATCTGATGCGTCCGCGATGGCCGGCGAAAAAGCCCTGAAGGCCGGCGGAATCGACCGCAGTGAGGTCCAGTGTCTGGTCAACACCTCTGTGTGCCGGGACTATATCGAGCCCGCCACAGCAGCCATTGTCCACCACAAGTTGGGACTGTCTTCCACAGCCATGAGCTTCGACATCGTCAATGCGTGCCTGGGCTTCCTGAATGGCATGGTCGTCGTTGCCAACATGATCGAACTCGGCCAGATCGACACAGGTCTGGTCGTCGCCGCCGAGGCGCCTCGCGTGGGACAACTGGCGACAGTTGACTACATGCTCAAGAACATGCTCAAGAACGACCGCCAGGATAAGGAGAGGCTTCGGGACAACATGGCATCCTTCACCCTGGGGGCGGCCTCTGTCGGTATGGTGCTGCGTCACAAGTCAAAGTCCAAGACCGGCAAGCGGCTCTTGGGCGGCGCCAGCCACAGCAACACCGAGCACTGCGAACTCTGTGTGGCCCAGCCCACGTGGATGCGCACGAAGTCAACGCGCCTGCTAGAGGAGGGCACGAAAGTCGTGCTGCTGGCCTGGGAACGCTTCAGTGCCACGATGGGATGGACCGTCAATGACGTCGACAGGCTCTTCACGCACCAGGTGAGTGAGCCGCAGCGCCAGATCTTTCTCAAGGCGCTCAACTTCGACGAGAAAATCGACTACCCGACACTGCAGTACCTGGGCAACACCGCCTCTGCCGCTGCTCCGATCTCACTCGCCATCGGCCTGGACAAAGGGATCGTGGAAGACGGCGATCGTGTGGTCCTCTTTGGCGTGGGAAGCGGGATCAACAGCACGGCTCTGGGGATTCAATGGTAGGCGGATCGCAGGCGCAACCGGAGGGACGGGCGGCGAGCCAGCAGACCGGAACGACGCTGGAGAGCTCGCGTCGCGGGCGGCTCTGCAAGCCGCTG
Source organism: uncultured Anaerolineales bacterium (assembly GCA_964516885.1). Taxonomy (GTDB): domain Bacteria; phylum Chloroflexota; class Anaerolineae; order B4-G1; family SLSP01; genus PWVB01. The sequence continues at coordinate 12,262 of CAZEXX010000061.1, forward strand.
TATCCCTTCACATCGCATTGGCTCGATATCGACGGGGTCCGGATGCACTACCTGGACGAGGGACCACGTGATGCGCCCCCCATCGTCATGTGCCACGGCAACCCGACGTGGTCCTTCTACTACCGGACACTGATCCCGGCGCTCAGCCGCTCCTATCGCGTGATCGTGCCCGACCATATCGGCTGCGGCCTGTCGGACAAACCGCAGGCATATACCTACACCCTGGAACAGCACATCCAGAACCTGGAGACGCTGATCGCGCACCTCGGCCTGCAACACATCGTGATGATGGTTCACGATTGGGGCGGCGCCATTGGTATGGGCTATGCCACCCGCCATCCGGAGACCGTCGAACGCTTTGTGGTCTTCAACACGTCGGCATTCTTCCTGCCGGCGATCCCGGGGGTCCTCAAACTGGCGCGTAGCGCCGGATTCGGTGAGGTGCTCCTGCGCGGCGCCAACGCCTTCGCCGGATTGGCCCTTTGGCGGAGGGTAGGCCGTTGGCAGCCGATGTCGCGCGCTGCCCGCGCCGGTTATCTTGCTCCGTACGATAGCTGGCAGAACCGCATCGCCATCTACCGTTTCGTCCAGGACATCCCTGTGAGCGCTGACCACCCCACTCGCGCCACGCTGGACGCCATTGACGCCAATCTCCCGCTCTTCCGCGACCATCCGATGCTCATCGTCTGGGGCGCCAAGGACTTCATCTTCACGGTCAGAGGCTTTCTGGCTGGGTGGCACAATCGCTTCCCGACCGCTGAGATCCACATCCTCCACGATGCCGGTCACTACGTCGTCGAGGATGCCCACGAGCGCATTTTGCCACTCGTGAGCGAGTTTCTTGAGAAGACACAGCTGACAGCTATCAGCTGACAGCTGTCAGCTGACAGCTATCAGCTATCAGCTATCAGCGGTCAGCCAACAGCAGTACGGAGTAAGGAGTAAGCAGTATGTGGACATCTAGTACTCCGTACTTCTTACTCTTACTGCCTTTAGCTGAGAGCTGACGGCTGACAGCTGATCGCTCTCTAGAAAGCAACCAGCAATGCAAACTACGTACAACGTCGCCAGTTCAGTCGCCGAGATGGCAGCCCGCGCACCCTACCAGCCGGCTGTCATTTTCCCCGCCGGCCGCGATGCCAAAGGCCGGGCCAAGACCGTCCAGTTCAGCTTCCAGCAGCTCAACGAGGAGACCGACAGCTACGCGCACGGCCTGACCAAGTTGGGAATCCGCCAGGGCGACCGCGTCCTGATGCTATTCCACCCGGGCGCAGAGCTGATTGCCGTGGTCTTTGCTCTGGTGAAGATGGGCGCCGTGCCGGTGATGATCGATCCTGGAATGGGCAACAAACCTTTCCTGCAGTGTGTCGCCGAGACCGAGCCCAAAGCTATGATCGGCCTACCTGTAGCCCACGCCCTGCGCTTGGCGGTGCCCAAGCCCTTCAGGACGATCGAGCACACCGTCGTCGTCAAGGAGCGGGGCTGGCCCGCTCTGCTGAACGGGTTTCTGGCAGAGACGACGTTGGCGGCTGTGTGCCTGCGCCGAGACGAGGCCTTCCCCATCGCCCCGACCACCACCGAGGACGAGGTAGCAGTAGCCTTCACCTCGGGCAGCACCGGCACACCCAAAGGCGTCGTCTTCCAGCACGGTACGTTCAAAGCTCAGATCGAGCTATTGAGAGATGTAATCGGAATCATGCCCGGCGAGGTCGACCTGGCTCTGCTCTATATCTTCGCCCTCTTCAACCCGGCGCTGGGCGTGACCACGATCATTCCCGATATGGACCCCACCAAGTCCGCCGAGGTGAACCCGGCCTACCTGGTGGAGGCAGTGCAGACGCACGGCGTGACCAACGCCTTCGGCTCGCCCGTCATCTGGAAACGCGTGGCCCCCTATTGCCGGGAACACGGGATCCGGCTGCCCTCGCTGAAGCGCGTGCTGATGGCCGGTGCACCCGTGCCGCCGGACCTTATCCAGTCGATGATCAGCGATGTGCTGGCCGAGGATGCGGACATCTTCACCCCCTTCGGCGCCACAGAAGCGATGCCGCTGACCACGATGAGCGGGCGCGTGATTCTGGCTGAGACTGCGGCGAAAACCGAGGCCGGCAAGGGGATGTGCGTTGGCACACCCATGGCCGGGATTACCTTGCGCATCATCAAAATCACCGACGCACCCATCGCACTGTGGGACGAAGCGCTGATTGTCCCCACCGGGGAGATCGGCGAGATCGTCGTCAAGGGCCCGGTGGTCACCCGCACCTACCTCAACCGCCCGGAGAAGACGGCCGCAGCCAAGATCCGGCAGGGCAACGACGTCTGGCACCGGATGGGCGACCTCGGCTACTTCGATGATCAGGGACGACTGTGGTTCTGTGGGCGCAAGGCACATCGCGTCACGACAGCAACCGGACCGATGTACCCGGTACTCTGCGAGACCATCTACAACCACCATCCGGATGTGCACCGTACCGCGCTTGTCGGCGTCGGGCCGGAGGGCGATCAGGAGCCGGTGTTGATTGTGGAACCCAAGCCTGACCGGTTCCCCAAGGACATATTGACACGGCAGCGGTTCACGATGGAGCTCCTGGCACTGGGGGCCGAGTACCCTCATACCCGCGCGATCCAGACAGTGGACTTCTACCCTGATCTCTTCCCCACCGATGTGCGCCACAACGCCAAGATCCAGCGCGACAAGTTGGCCGTCTGGGCCGCACCGCAGCACCGGAAGCTGTCCGGAGGAGAGCGAATTGCGCGGCCGGCCATCCCCCAGAGCACGGATGCAACGTACGCTGGGGCTTCCCGCCAGAAGCGTCGCATCGGCGATCTACTGGGCATCTTCGGCGTCATCGCCGGGGTAGCCGTCTCCGCACTGCTGCTGGTCAAGCGGCTGCGACGCAAGAACGAGGCAGAATAGAAGACTATGTCCAGCACCACGCACGCCCTGGTCACCGGCGGCGGGGGATTCCTGGGGCACTACATCGTGGAACAGCTGCTCGGCCGCGGCGACCGGGTCACCGTCTTCGCCCGCGGTCACTACCCTGAACTGGGCCGGCTGGGGGCTCAGCTCGTCCGCGGGGACCTCGCCGACCTCGATGCCATCACGCGGGCCTGCGAAGGCGTGGACATCGTCTACCACGTGGCCGCCAAAGCCGGCCTGTGGGGACCCTGGGATGCCTTCTACAGAGCCAATGTCACCGGCACCGAGAACGTGATCGCTGCCTGCCGGGCCAATGGCGTGCCGAAGCTGATCTACACCAGCTCCCCCAGCGTCATCTTCGACGGCCGCAACCAACGAGGCATCGACGAGACCACGCCCTACCCCACCCACTACGAGAGCCCTTACCCGGAGACCAAGGCGATCGGAGAGCAGC
>CAZEXX010000062.1:0-15625 GCA_964516885.1 uncultured Anaerolineales bacterium
TCACGGGTGTGCTTCAGCATGGGAGCAAACACCCAGAGAAGGCCCATCGTCAGACTATCGCCGTGTCCCTTGCCCACTCCGGAACTCGCCCCACACCGCCAACCAGGCTCTCCAGATGCGCATTGGGGTACTACCCCAACGTTGGAGGATGCCCACGCTGACGGACACATCACAGACTGTGACTCCTAAGGCTCAGCTCTTTTCAAGCCCGTTGCTGTGAACGCAGCCTGCTCTGCCGCACCGCCAGCTCTGTTGCAGCGGTGGATAGACCGACCACCAGCCAGAAGAGCGTGACCGAATGATGGAACTCTGGGCTGAAGAAATAGTGATCGAAAACACCGCTGACCAAGCCACCCACAATTGCCGCGTGCACACCATACCACAGCGGCTCAAGATCAGGCAAGGCGACCACGGCCTTGCGATTCTTCCAGAACCGCCACAGTACCACGCCGATCACGACAAGAAAGGCCAGCAAGCCGATGAGCCCCATCTGTGCTGCTATAATCAGGTAGAGGCTGGCAACCGCAACATAGATGTCGATATCCGGCGCTCCAGAAAACCCCACTCCCAAGAAGGGGTAACGCTGGATCAAGGTGATAGTGTCCTTGTACTCGCCGAACCGCATCCTTGTGGAGAGATCCTCACCACGAAACCCCTCGATGAAGTGCCCCACTAGCTCCTGTGACCAGGGAGAGAACAGGACCACCAATAGTGCCACCAACAGCAAGGGTAGGAACTTTCTGTAGCGCATCAGACTGATGACAACAACCCCGCATGCCACACCCAGTATCGCGCTGCGAGAGACTGTGAGCACTAAACACCCGCCCAGTAACGCTCCCAGAATGATGGTGACGGCTCGCGGGAAGATTGGCCGCTTCGCCAAGAGCTGGGGAGCGAGCATAGCCAGACCGAAGCTGAGCAGACTCCCGAGGACATTCGGCTGAACCGAGGTCCCCATCGCCCGCTTCATCTCAGCAGGGTCGTCGCGGATATACCAGATCACCCCGGGACCCGAGGGATAACCGAAGCGATCGAGCGCCGAAAGCATACGCACCACCAGATCCTCAGGTAGTAGGTAAAGCACAATCCCAATCACAGCAGCGGCTGAAGCCCCCAGAATGAGCCAGCGGACAAGACGCCCAAGCCGTTCGGTGTCGCGAACCGTGTTCACAACCAGATAGAACAGACCGATGCTCATCAAGATCTCGGCGAAGTGCCGGATCAGATAGCTGGTCAGCGCACCGTGGGATAATCCGGCCACAAAAGCTACGACAGCCAGCAGCGCAAAGGCCAGGACAGCTCCCCCTACCGGAGTTGTAATCAGCGACTGGTCCTCGGCCAGCATCATGGTCAGCACCCAGACTCCGAACAGCCCCATCAAGGCCAAGTCAAGAAAAGTAGGGGTGAATCCGATCTTGAATGGAAGCGATCCAAACGGGAACAAGGCGACAACGCCGATGACAGCGACATACGCGACCTCAAGATCGCACAGCATCGTCACGGCAGCGATCAAAGCTGCGACCAGTGCAGCCACAACGATCACGCCGACCTCAGCCAGGAGCCAGCCGCTTGCCACGCCCACCACAGCGAGGAGCAGTACCGACAGGGCCCAGAGCACCCAGCGTCGCCGGTTGAACAGCAACCCATGGAACGGGCTATCCTCAAACATATCCTGGATCAGAGAACGCCACTGTATCATCAATACCTCGCAGCGATTATACCGTTGAGGATAGTGCGGTCAAGATCACCGCTTTCGGCAGCGGCTCACGTGACAGATAGCGGACTCTTGTGCTGGTGGTCGTCTGTGGTAAAATACTCAACAGTAAGCCCCTGTAGCTCAGCTGGATAGAGTACTGGCCTCCGAAGCCAGGGGCCCGCGTTCAAATCGCGGCAGGGGTACAGAGCGGCCCGCCATTAAGGCGGGCCGCTTGTCGTTGGTGTAGGTCACCCGGTCACGATATTCACCAGTCGCCCCGGCACAACAATCACATGGAGCACGTAGCCGGCGGAGAGCGCAGCGTCCGCAGCAGACGTTTCCAGCGCCGCCCGGCGAACCTCCGCCTCAGAGGCATCCGCAGCCACGGTGATATGGTCGCGGACGCGATTGTCGATCAGGACCGCCATCTCTACCTGTGCTTCCCGGATGGCAGCGGGATCCCACATCGGCCACTGTGCGCGATGAACCGAACCCGCGCTATCCCTCAGGCCCAGGCGCAGCCACAGCTCCTCGGCGATGAACGGGGCAAAGGGAGCCAGCAGCTTCAACACCGTGGTCCGTGCCGACCGGAATCCCTCCGTGTCACCGCACGCCTTTCGGTGCGCCTCCAGCTGCGACACGCACGTCATCAGTTCACTGATCGCGATGTTGAAATGCAGCACCTCAATCTGCTCTGTGACGGCAGCGGCAGTGCGATGCACAGCTCGCAACAGATCGCCATCTCCTGATACATCCGTCGCGCCGAGCACCTGCTCCGGCTCACACAGCCGCCAGACGCGGTGCAGGAAGCGGCGCACGCCCTCGATGTGCTGCGGCGTGTGACCGTCCGCCTCTACTTCCCACACCGTGTTGGCCTCAAAGGGTCCCATAAAGAGCAAATGCAGCCGCGTCACATCGGCACCGTAGCGCTCGATGACGCTCTCGGGGGGCACAGTGTTCCCCTTGGACTTGGACATCCGCTCGATCTTCCCGGTCTCGGGGTCACGCGCGTGCAGGACGCCCTGGCTGCGCAGCCGGGGCAGAGGCTCCCGGAACGACACCCAGCCCTCGTCCGCCAGGAACTTCGTCCAGAACCGCGCATACATCAGATGGCCCACAGCGTGTTCGGCCCCACCGACATAGACATCCACCGGCAGCCAGGCCGCCACCCGCTCCGGATCAAACGGGCGATCGGAATTGCCCGGATCCGTGAACCGCAGGTAGTACCAGGATGAGCAGACGAACCCGGTCATCGTGTCCGTCTCGCGCTCAGCAGGCTTCCCACACCGCGGGCACGGGGTGTCCACGAACGATCGAACGTTAGCCAACGGGGAACGCCCATCGCCGCGAGGATGGTAATCCGGCACATCGGGCAGCAGTACAGGCAGCTCATCCTCCGGCACCGGCACCTCGCCGCAAGACGGGCAGTGTACGATGGGGATTGGCGTGCCCCAGTACCGCTGCCGCGAGATCAGCCAATCCCGCAGGCGATAGTGCACCGTGCGGCGCCCCATCCCCTCGGCCTCCAGCCAGGCAGCAATGGCCTCCTGTGCACCATCCGAGGACATACCGCTGTATGCACCTGATGCGATCAGAGTTCCTCTCTCGGTGAAGGGCAACTTGCCCACGGCACCCTCGGCAGAGACGACGACCTGCCGGATGGGCAGACCATGCTGCTGGGCGAACGCGAAGTCGCGTCGATCGTGCGCCGGCACCCCCATGACGGCACCGGTGCCGTAATCGGACAGAACATAGCCGGCGACATAGATCGGCACGCGCTGCCCATTGGGCAGCTCAACATAGGTCCCCGTGGCCACCCCGTCGGACCGCCGTGTGTAGCGCTCGGCGGTGGTCTGCAGCGACGCAGCCCGGCAGTAGACCTCCACCGCTTCCGCTTGTTCCGGTGTCACGATGCGCTCGACAGCGGGATGCTCCGGTGCCAGGACCACAAAGGTCACGCCAAAGAAGGTATCCACACGGCTGGTGAAAACCTGGATCATCTCGTCCTGCCCTGCAACGGGTAGATCGATCTCCAGACCTTCGTGGCGGCCTATCCAGTGACGCTGCATCATCAGGATATGCTCGGGCCAGTCCAGGTGGTCCAGCCCGTCATAGAGCTCGTCCGCGTAAGCCGTGGTCCGGATATACCACTGCCGCTGCGTACGCTGGACGACGGGCTCGTGACAGCGCCAACAGGTGCCGTGCTCGATCTCCGCGGACGCCAGCACCGTCTGGCAGTGCTCGCACCAGTTGACCGGCGCGGCCGCGCGATACGCCAGACCGCGTCGGTACAGCATCAGGAAGTACAACTGGTTCCACCGGTAGTAGGCGGGATCTGCAGAGTTGATCTCACGCGACCAATCATAGGAGCAGCCCAACAGATCCAGCTGGCGCCGGTAGTTGGCAGCGTAGCGCCGCGTGCTGTCGGCGGGATGCACATTGCGCTTGATAGCCTCATTCTCCGCCGGCAGGCCAAAGGCATCCCAGCCCATCGGATGCAGCACGCTCTCTCCGCGCATCCTGTGGTAGCGCGCAATGACGTCCGAAGGGACGTAGTTGCGGCCGTGGCCGACGCTCAGGCCCACCCCTGATGGGTAAGGGAAGAAATCCAGACAGTAGTACGTCGCATCCCCCGGCTCGGGGTCGGCAGCATGATAGATACCCTCATCTGCCCAACGTTGCCGCCATCTTGCTTCGACAGACCAAGGGTCGTAAGAATCCACATTCGTCTTCTGTGACATCGAGTTCCTCCTCGTTACACGTTGATCTGCTGATCTTGAGGTCGATCGGGACACAGACAACGTGTGCAAGCACTCCGGATGCCAGCACACCTGGCATCCAGCGGAACACCTCCTCCCTATTGGCACCACGATCATACATATCAAGCCTCCCATAACGCAAAAACGCCTCCCACGTGGGGAGGCGCCTCTACCTCTTTCGCCGGCGACTTAGCCTGTCAGCTTCGCTCGCCTTACCATCCCACGCAACATCGCCCCCTTCCCGCAAGAAGGAGCTGCGTGGTAAGCGTATCGAACCGGACAGAGCTGGCTGTCATCATAGCATCCTCGCTCAAAGCTGCATCCTCATAATAGCGCAGATTCCACTCCAATGCAACCCCCCACGCCCACCTGGCTCCTCCGCCAGAGGCACACCTGACCCGATATGTCATTCCGAACGAATCTGGCACGCCAACCGCTACACAAGTCACTACAGTGAGGAATCCTCTGCTGTGGCAACGCCGAGGTGCGCGAGCCAAGGTTCCGCCTGGTCCGATTCTGGCCGGCACTATGCCTGAAAGGCCCCGCTACTGATGACACGTTGCCGAAGACCCGTCTGAGCATCTCAGGATGACTATACCTGTGGGTCATTGCAAGCTGGGCCGCGCCCCCACGCGCGGTGACTGTGATCGAAATGACAGCACGCAGGCGAAGTTCGCAACCAGCGACAGTTGGCCCACAATCAAGAGTGGGAATCCGAGAGTGACTGTCCAGACAGTACATCTCGGACTATACTCAAGCTAACGACACCGTCCCCACACAGGAGAACCCATGACAGCCACCGAGGTGAATAGCGACTGGGTCGTCAAGCTTATCGAGACCACCTGCAACGGCCCGGGCAACAGTATGGAAAAAGGTGATGGAGAACGCGCGTGGGATACGCCGCTCATCGGATTCGCCAGCGGTGCAGACCCGCTATTTGACCAGTACAAAACGGTCGTGGGATCCTTCCACTGGACGCCGCTGGAGATCTGGCAGCAGACCTTCCCCAGCGAGGTCGCCCGGCCCGAGGATCTCACAGTGATCTCGTCGGTGCTGCCACAGACGATGGCGACCAAGCGCGACCAACGCGCAGCCACGGTCTATCCCTCCGAGCGCTGGGCGCGCTCGCGGGTTTTCGGTGAGGCATTCAACCGCAGCTTACGCCGCGACATCGCACAGCAGCTCACGGACACGGGCTTCCCGGCCGTCGCACCGATGGAGACCCCGCAGTTCAGCGTCAAGGACTCCAAGGAGTACGTCTACGCCTCGACGTGGTCGGAGCGCCACGCCGCCTTTGCCGCCGGTTTGGGGACTTTCGGGCTGTGTGACGGGCTCATCACCTCGGAGGGCAAGGCACTGCGCGTCGGCTCCGTCGTCGCACGCATCGCCGTACCGGTTTCGCCGCGGCCCTACACCGATCACCACGCCTACTGCCTCTTCTACGCCAAGGGCACATGCGGGGAGTGCATCGGTCGCTGCCCGGCCGGGGCACTCTCAGAGAACGGGCACGACAAGGTGGCCTGCAAGGCGCACCTCGACCGGACAGGCCCTTACGTTGCAGAGAACTACGGCTTCATTGGCTACGGCTGTGGCCTCTGCCAGGTCAGCGTCCCCTGCGAGTCGGGTATACCGGCTGGTCTCGAGCCCGCGTGGCGCGAGGAATAGAGGATACGGGACACGGTAACAGGGTCGGAGATGAACCGAGGAGACCTGCGGTTTGCCCTATCCCTTGTTCCCTGGTGCTTTACGCCGTGTGATTAGAGATTTGCGAGCTGAGTCTGCAGCCGTCGCGGCGCGACCACGCCATAGTTGATGTGACGCACCTGGCCCTCGGCATCGATCACCAGGATGGTGGGCAGCGTCAAGACGTTGTAGGCATCGGCAAGATCACGCTCCCGGTCCACATCCACCTTCTGGACTAACTCGAGGATCGAGTCATCCAGCGTATCGAACAGGCGCGACTGGGTCGCACAGGATATGCACGTGTCGCTGCGGAAGTAGAGCACGCGAGGACGTTGGCGGCGCATATGCGCCACGCCCTCGTCAGCCCGCCCTGCTGCTGTTGCCCGCCGCCGCTGATAGATGTTGAGCAAGAAGAGGGAAAGTGTGGCAAGGGCTATCAGCCCCAACGTGATCCATACGCGTGCGATCATCTGCTCACCTCTCCTCGATCGGGCTGTGAGTGAATCCCCGAATGCCCAGACGGTTCAGCTGGTAATAGGTGAAGCACCCGACACAGAATCCCACAAAGAGGTTGAGCCCCGCAAGGAGCATCAGGATCCATGTCACGGTCCAACCCGCCGTTTGCAGCCCCAAGGCCAGCAGAATCGCAGATACCGCCGCCAGCGTGGCCCCGACGCCCTGCGCAAAGCGGTGGGGCTCGGGATGGTCAGGGATGACACTCGGTTTGACCAGCCCAGTAGGCTTCAGCAGCCGCCGATAGAGGAAACGCCATAGCGAGAGCCGTGGGCGCAGTGCGCCAACCATATTGACCACCGCCAAGATCGCTACAAGGGGCCAGATATCGAAAACAAAAGAGATCACGAGCAATGAGATCATTGAACCTTGGCTGACCTTGATCAGAGACTGATCCACAGTAGGTTCCTTGAGTTTATCCATTGTACATCCTCCGGTCAGCGCGACCCATCCGGAGCGACAGAAGATCTGTTGCCCTACTTGGCATAGGCGGAGAATCGGATATTCCCGCCGGGTCACATCTTTTCACCATATTTTCAGCACCATTATTTATCATAATAGATGCACAGAACAGGCTCCTTCTTACCTGGCAGCACTTGTTTGACAATAGAACTAATATTCTATATAATAGGGCTAGGCATTGATGAGATTACGGCCGCTGAGTACCGCACACCATGGATTTTGACGGTTGGAGTGACTTGTGCTATACTCCTGGCGTTGTATTCAGAGGCCACCTGACACCAAATCGAGCCTGCACCTATGGTGCGCCCGTCTCGCAGCGGATGTGCCGCTGCCAAGGCAGTACCGTAGGGTGTAGCAGCCCCTACACCCCTCGCCTCATTATGTAGGTGCTTCCAAACGCCTGTGACGTTCTGCGGACAACCACACTGCCGGACACTGAGATGGCCTGGACCCAGGTCAGAGATTGTATGGTAAGGTTGACTTGGACCTGAAGTTCGTTCTGACATCGTGCAGGGAGCCTCGTAATCAGCTCTCGTGAAGAGACGCGTCCCGGGCTTGGGCGTGCAGGAGCGTGGCGCTACGGCACACAGCACAGGCAGAGACGCGTGGGTAGGAAGACGTCCTACGCTGAGGGGTTTTATTCATATGTGAGGTACGCATGACGAAGAAACAAGCTGTGTACGATGCCTCGTCCATCCAGGTGCTGGACTATCCTGAGAACATCCAGCGCCGGCCCGGTATGTATGTGGGCGGCAAGGGCGAATCGGCCCTGCATCACTTGGCCATCGAGGTTATCGACAACTCCGTCGACGAGGCATTGGCCGGGGTCTGCGACAGGATCGACATCGTCATCCACAAGGACGGAAGCATCACCATCGCCGACAACGGGCGCGGCTTCCCAGTGGGTATTCATCCCGACAAAGGCCGATCGGCGCTGGAGATCGCGTTCACCGAACTCCACGCCGGCGGAAAGTTCGAAGAAGGCTCCTACTCCACCTCCGGTGGTCTACACGGCGTTGGCATCAAGGCCACAAACGCCCTCTCCAGCTGGGTCAAGGTGGAAGTCAGGCGCAACGGAATCATCTACCGGCAGAATCACAAACGAGGTCTGCCCACAGGCTCCGTGCAGATGTTCGACCCCAGGACCAACGAGATCCTCGGTGAAGTCGGTCAGCGCGGTGAGAAAACGCTGATCCGCCGGCATCGCGACCGTACGCTGGGCACCGGCAGCACTATCACGTTCTTGCCCAACCCCGAATTCCTGGATGTCCTGGGTTTCAACTTCAGCACGCTTGCTCGTCGGCTGCAGATTGTGGCCTTCCTGGTGCCAGGCCTGACGGTGCACATCCTGGATGAACGCGACACTGACAAAACGCGCACCTATCAGTACAAGGGCGGCATCGCCGAATACGTCGCCTACCTCAACGAGGAGCGCAATACCATCCACGACCCGATTACGATCAAGGGCTCGACAGAGGATGACACGCGCGTCGAGATCATAATGCAGTACCATAACCAGGACGACGAAGAGATCATCTCTTTTGTGAATACGATCCCCACCCCTGATGGTGGACGTCACGTGGCCGGCTTCCGCTCCGCGCTGACCAAGGCCATCAACGTCTTCGGCGGGGAGAAAAAGCTGCTCCAGAAAGGCGACGAGATCACGGGGCGCGACACGATTGCAGGCATAACCGTGATCATCAACGTGAGCATGCGCGATCCGCAGTTCACCAGCCAGACCAAGACGCAGCTGGGAAGCGATCAGGTGCAGGGCCAGATTCACTCGATTGTCTACGAAGCGTTGCTGACCCAGTTCCGCAAACAGATCGCTCTCGGGCGCAAGATCGTCGAGCGCTGTCTGGCCTCCTCGCGCGCGCGGCACGCTGCGGCAAAGGCGCGCGCGCTGGTGATGCGTCGATCAGTGCTGGAAGTCGATGAACTTCCCGGCAAGCTGGCCGACGTGGCCAAAGGTAGCCCTGTGGAGCAGACCACCCTCTTTATTGTCGAGGGTGACTCCGCCGGCGGCTCCTGCAAACAGGCGCGCAACCGCAATTACCACGCCATTCTTCCCCTGCGGGGCAAGATCCTCAATACTGAGCGCGCGCGGCTCAACAAAGCGCTGGCCAACAGGGAGATTAAGACGATCGTTGCTGCCGTTGGCGCCGGGATTAGCTCAGACTTCCAGGCCGAGAGCATGCGCTATGGGCGCGTGGCGATTCTGGTTGATGCCGACGTCGACGGCGATCACATCAAGACACTGCTCTATACGCTCTTCTGGCGCCTAATGCGCCCGATGGTGGAGGAAGGACGGCTCTTCATCGCGCGCGCACCGCTCTACCTGCTCCGCAACAGAAACAAGAGTCAATACGCCTACACCGAAGCCGAACGAGAGCGCATCACCAAGCGGTGGGGCGGCAATGCCAAGATCAGCGTTCAACGCTACAAGGGTCTGGGTGAGATGAACCCGGCACAGCTTCGCGAAACCGTCTTCAAGGCCGGCGACCCGGATCCCTGGCTCAACGAGCATATGATCCGTGTGACAGCCAACGACGTTCACTCCACCAACACAACTGTCTCGCTGTGGATGGGCGGCAGCCCGCTACAGCGCCGTGAACGCTTGATGAAGTACTGGGACGGCGAGGTACTGGAAAACGGCGCCGACGACTGAACGCTGAGAGGAAAGAACCATATGGCAGCAACAACAACCCGTGTTGATGACAACGTCACGGAAACTATCGAACTCTATCGGGATATGACCGATGCCTATATCGGCTATGCGCGCGAGACGATTACCGACCGCGCGCTGCCGGACGTACGCGACGGTCTGAAACCTGTGCAGCGGCGCATCCTCTATGCAATGCACGATATCGGGCTGCTGCACAACCGACCCCACAAGAAATCCGCCCGTATCGTCGGAGAGGTCCTGGGCAAGTACCATCCCCACGGCGACCAATCCGTCTACCTGGCGATGGTCCGCATGGCCCAGGACTTCGTTATGGGAGCCCCCTTGGTCGATGGTCAGGGCAACTTCGGCTCCATCGACGGGGATTCGCCCGCGGCGATGCGGTATACCGAAGTGCGGCTGACGGCCGTGGCAGAGATGATGTTGCAGGACCTGCAGATGAACACGGTAGAGTGGCAGGATAACTTCGACGGGTCCCTAAAAGAACCGACCGTGCTGCCCAGCGTCCTACCCAACCTGCTGATCAACGGGGTGGATGGCATCGCCGTCGGCATGGCGACCAAGATCCCGCCGCACAACCTGGGTGAGATCTGCGACGGCGTCATCTATGTGGCCGAGAACTGGAAGAAACGCGACAGGATCAGCGTCGATGACCTGATGAAGATCATCCCCGGCCCGGATTTCCCCACCGGGGGCCTGATCTACCGCTATCGTGACGACGGCAACGGCGGCACCATCGACACGATTCGCCAGGCCTACAAGGATGGGCGGGGCCGCATCGTGATGCAGGCCAGCATCAAGCTGGAGGATATCGGAGGTGGCAAGAGCAACATCGTTGTTGAGGAGCTGCCCTACGCCGTTCTGAAGACAACGGTCATCGAGAAGTTGGCCCGTGAGGTTCGAGACGGCCGCATCAACGGCATCACCGATCTGCGGGATGAATCCGACTACACCGGTATGCGCGTGGTCATCGAAGTTTCGCGCAACGCCGACCCCCAGGAAGTCCTGGCGGATGTGCTCAAATACTCACAGCTGCGCGAGACCTTCGGCGCAATCAACCTGGCGCTGGTCCCGCAAGCAGACGGCTCCACGCGACCGGTGGAGATGCCTCTGGCGGACATGCTCATCCACTTCGTCAAACACCGGCTGGAGGTCATCGAGCGCCGGAGCGCGTACGAACTCGAGCAGCGGCGCGCACGGCTCCATATCGTCGACGGGTTGCTCAAGGCCTTGGACATCCTGGATGAGGTCATCGACACCATCCGACGCTCCCGCACATCCGAATCCGCACACGTCAACCTGATGCGCAAGTTCAACTTCAGCGACCTGCAGGCAACGGCGATCCTCAACATGCAACTGCGACGCTTGGCTGCGCTGGAGCGCCGGCGGCTGGTGGACGAAGCCAAGAAGCTGCGTGCCCGGATCAAGTATCTCGAAAGCCTGTTGGGCTCCCAAGTCAAACGCCTGCAGGTGATCCTTGAGGAAACTACAGAGCTGAGAAAGATGTACGCTGTGCCGCGCCGCACCATTATCATCGATGCGGAGGAAAACGCGGCCGGCAAAGGTACTTTCACAATCCAGGCAGACCTGGTGATGCCCAGCACCAAGCAATTGGTCATCCTCACGCCCAACGGATTGCAGCGCCGGGACGCCTCAGGCTACTACTACCGCGCCGACGAGACCCTCACCAGCCGCACGCCGGTCGGCGGCGGCCATCTGGCCCATCTACGGGTCGATCCGCACGAAGACGTGATCGTCTTCTCCAGCACGGGGAGAGCATGGAAGGGAGCCGTAGGCTTCATCCCGGAGGAGGCCACGCCGGACGCGTTAGGACTGGCAAAGGGAGAAGAGATCGTGGGCGTAGCGGTCGCGACAGCCGGACAGATGCTGGTCATGGTGAGCCAATCCGGCAAGATCAAACGCACCAAGGTCGAGGACCTGGCGCTGATCGACCGCACTTGGGATGTTGTGATGGGCCTATCTAGCGGAGCGAGAGATCGTCTGCTCACAGGCACAGTCGCCGGCAGCGACGCACACATTGTCCTATACACTCAGAACGGGCAGGCACTGCGCATTGAGAGCACCACCGTCAACCCGCAGCAGACCGGCTCCGCCTCAGGTGTGGCGGGCATCAAACTCCGCAAGGACGACCAACTTCTTGGTGCGACAGTGATTCCGAACGGCAAGGATGACAAGAACTGGCAGGTCATCGTGATCTCCGAAAACGGCTATGTCCACCGATTCCCGCTGGCCGGCATCGCCCTCAAAGGGCGCGCCACTATGGGCGTCCGCTGCCTCAGAATCGCCAAAGCAAGCGGCAGACTCGCCGCCCTGGCGGTTGGCCTGGAGAAGAACAATGTAGATGTCTACCTTGCAGACTGGCGACGCCAGCGCATCCCCATCGCCTCACTGGCCCCAACCTCGCGCGATGTTCAGGGCGATCGTCTGGTGAGGGATTCGAAGAAGGTGCCGGTAGTGCAGGCAGTGGTGCTTTAGGAGCCGTCGGCGGTCAGCGAACAGCTTTCAGCGGTCAGCTGTCGGCCAACGGCACCAGCCGGCAATCAGGAGTAAGCAGTACGGAGTAGGCAGTAGGAGAAAACGGTCAGCTGTCAGCGGTTAGCTCTTCAGCCACAGGAAAACACAACGGAGTAGGCCACAAGGGGTTTCCCTTGCTGCCTACCCCGTTTTCATTCCACTTCCGGCGTCCACGGCTCGCTTGCCCGGCACTATGTATGAACCGTAGGCATTCTGATGCCCGGCATCGTGCTTGCAGGAACACTCAATCTGTCAGCAGGGCTCGCCTCTTCGCACACCGCTAATCCAGAGCGAAGCGGGCAAGATGCCCACGATCCGAACCTTACTGCTTACTCCCCTACTCCTTACTGCCTCTAGCTGAGAGCTGAGAGCTGACCGCTTCCCAGCTATTCCCCCAACGCCCCCGCCATAAACGCCGCCAGATCCGCCTTCAGTTTCTCCAGCGACGCCTTGTGCAGGTACATCATGTGGCCTGCCTCGTAGTAGCCCATTGAGACGTGATCCCGCAGCGCCTTATCGAGCCCCAGGTGGTTGAAGGTGTACTCCGTGGCGAAGTAGGGCGTCGCCAGGTCGTAGTAGCCGTTGCCCACAAAGACCTTGAGATACGGATTGCGCGTCATAGCCTGGCGCAGGCTGTCGGCCACGTTGACATAGTGGTTTTGGTACTTGCTGTAGTCCCAGGGGTGTACCTTGCCGGTGAGGATCTCGTAGGGCTTGTCACTCTTGAAGTTGAGCACCGACCGCACGTAGTAGTTGAGCGCGCCCGTGTAGGCGCCTTGTACGGTCGCGTAGCTCGGGTCCCAGTCGTGATGCTCACCCGCCGCGTCGCGGTCAATGCCCTTGATGCGCGAGTCGAAGCGACCGACGGTGCGCCGCTCAGAGCGCAGAAGCTCCTTTGCGAACCGGTGGATATTGATCCGGAGATTGGTCTGCTCAATATAAGTCTCGGTCAGGCCGGTGTAGCGAGCCAACTTGGTCACAATCGCAGCGCGCTCATCATCGAGGAGCTCAGTACCCTGCATCAGTGCCACGTTGTACTCACCCCGCGCGAACACCTCGACCTCGGCCAGGAAATCCTGCAGGCTCAGCGCCTGCAACTCCTCGGGCAGCAGCTTGTGGTACCACGCCGTCGCGGCGTAGGTGGGCAGGAACATGATGTAGGGAAGGTCATTGCCCAGGTCAAAGCGCACACTCTGGAAGTTGAGGATCGACGAGACGAGCATTATGCCGTTGACGTACATGCCCAGATTGCTCTGGAGGTAGGAGGACAACCCTGACGCCCGCGTCGTGCCGTAGCTCTCGCCGATGAGGAACTTGGGTGAGGGCCAACGCTGGGAGCGGGTCGTGTAAAGGCGGATAAACTCGCCCACCGAGGCGATATCCTGCTCCACTCCGTGGAACTGCTTGGTCTCCTCCCCTGGCGCCGGGCGGCTGTAGCCTGTGCTCACCGGATCGATGAAGACCAGGTCAGTCATATCGAGCAGCGAGTACTCGTTGTTCACCAACTTGAAAGGCGGGGGCAGCGGGTTGCCCTCATCATCCATCGACACACGCTGCGGACCCACGACACCCAGGTGCAGCCAGACTGAGGAGGAACCGGGGCCGCCGTTGAAGGAGAAGGTCAGCGCACGCGATGCCGTGTCCTCAACGTCGTCCTTGGTATAGGCCACATAGAAGACCTCGGCCTTCTGCTTCCCCTCGTCATCCTTCAGGACCAGCGTCCCGGCCTTCGCCGTGTAGGCGATCTCCACACCGTTTATCGTCACCGTGTGCTTGGTCTCGGAGACCTGCTCCTCCAATTCATCCTTCTTCTCATCCTTAGTCTCAGTCGTATGATTCTTGTTGTCGTCCTTCGCCATCTGCGCCTCCCATGGGTGTTGCTCAAGGGTATGTTGGTGTTTCCCGAATGTAGCCAGTATAGGTTGTGCGGGATCGAAGTCAACACTTCCCACAGGGCCTATCCGTTAGGTCTGTAACCGCGAATCACGCGGAGGCACGCGAATCTGAAGAGAACACTAGAGTGGATTCGTGCAGATTCGTGGTTACATCTCCCGTCCCTGCGCTGACCTCTTGAGGTGGTATAATCGCAACAGTGTGCACGAGACCCGTCCTCAGGAGGATGATGTGAACGACTGTGATACCCGGGCCGGCGACACGGCCTTCGACTTCGACACCATAATCGACCGCCGAAACACCAACAGCAGCAAGTGGAGGCTCTACGGCGAAGACGTGCTCCCCATGTGGGTGGCCGACATGGACTTCAAGTCCCCGCCCTGCGTCGTGCGCGCCCTACACGAGAGGGTCGAGCACGGCGTCTTCGGCTACGAGGGCCACGCACCTGATCTCCCGGAGCTGATCGTCGACCGGCTGGCCCGCGTCTTCGACTGGCACGTCGAGCCCGACGCCATCGTTTTCACACCCGGGGTCGTCATCGGCTTCAACCTCGCCGTCCGCGCACTCGTAGCCCCCGACGAAGCCCTCCTGATCCAGACTCCAGTCTACGGCCCCATCCGGCACGCCGCCAAGATTGCCGGCGTGTTGGGTCAATCGATGGCGTTGACCCGCCAGGCCGATGGGCGCTACACCATCGATATGGACCTCTTTGAGGCAACCATCACCGATCAGACCAAGCTCTTCCTGCTCTGCAGCCCCCACAACCCCGTCGGCCGCGTCTTCACACGCGAGGAACTGCAGACCATGGGCGAGATCTGCCTGCGCCACGACATCATGATATGCTCCGACGAGATTCACGGGGACCTGACGTTCAGCGGCCATCCGCACACCCCCATCGCCGCCATCAGCCCCGAACTCGAAACACGCACCATCACCCTGATGGCTCCCAGCAAGACGTACAACATCGCTGGGCTCGACTGCGGCTTCGCCGTGATCCCGGATCCCGAGCTGCGCGAGCAGTACAATGTCGCGCGCGGTGGGCTGGTGGGACTCCCCAACCTAATGGGGTACACGGCAGCTCGCGCCGCCTACTCTGAGGGCGAGCCCTGGCTAGCCGCTGCGCTGCACTATCTGGAGGCTAACCGCGACTTCACGGTCGCCTATGTGCGCGAAAACATGCCCGAGCTGCATGTGGCCAGCCCCGAGGGAACTTACCTCGCGTGGATCGACTGCCGCGGCGCGGGTCTGCCCGACTCGCCCCAGGAGTTCTTCCTGGACAAGGGCAAGGTCGCCTTGAATGACGGCACCTCCTTCGGTCCCAGCGGCGAAGGCTTCGCCCGTCTCAACTTTGGCTGCCCGCGGGCGTTGCTGGAAGAAGGCTTGGGACGGATGCACACGGCG
>CAZEXX010000063.1:0-15613 GCA_964516885.1 uncultured Anaerolineales bacterium
CGCTGCGCCGGCCTCACTGGACATCGGCAATCAGGTGGCCTTCGAACTGCAGCTCCCCAAAGCTGTCGTGCGCCAGGCAAACCCGCTGACCATGATCCCCGACCGGGTACGCCTCAACGTGATCACCTACACAGTGCAAGATGGCGACAATGTCTTCTGGATCGCTGAGCAATTCAAGCTTTCAGCCTATACTATCGTCTGGGCCAACATGGAGACCCTGCAGGGGTCGCCGTGGCTGCTGCAGCCGGGTCTGACGTTGGCGATTCTGCCTGTGGATGGTGCCTACCACGTGGTGATGGTCGGCGATACTCCAGAAAGCATTGCCGAGTCGTACGAAGTATCTGCGGACGCCCTCTACAATACGTGGAACACGATTATCCAAGGCCAGTCGCTGACAGAGGGAATACTGTTGGTCATCCCGGATGCGATTGGCGCGGATTTTGAGTGGGAACCTCCGCCTCCGGACCCTGTTGCTCCGGCTATTGGGCTGGCCTCGGCGAGCTGGGGTTACTGCGGCGACACTGCTGTCTCCGGGTATGGTGCAAACGGCTGGTTCATCTTGCCGACAGGCTCCTACGGGGTTTCGGGCTGGACCTTCGCCGATCCGCGCAACCCCGGTCATATTGGCCTGGACTACCGGTGTAGTTTGGGCGATCCGATCGTAGCCGCGGATGCCGGCGTTGTGGTATGGGCCGGCTGGAACGGTGGTTACGGCAATCTGGTGCGCGTTCGGCATGGCAACGGGTATGAAACGTACTATGCTCACTTCAACGCCTACGCGGTGAGCTGTGGCGAACCTATCTATCAGGGACAGATTCTTGGCTACTGTGGGACGACGGGCTGGTCATCGGGCCCGCATCTGCACTATGAGATCCGGTATAACGGTGTCCCTCAGAACCCTCGGCTGTTTGAGCCGTAGTCGTCGATACCCCCGGGAACTATGAACGAATTGTCTGAGTACCTCCCTGATCGGCGAAGCCCCTTGCTTGTGCACATCATAGCCGGCGTCGCTGCGTGGATCTGGCGTTGGAGCGGAGATCGCGATGGACAGCGCCCCACGATGGGGCGGTTGACGGCCCACGTTGGGCTGGTGCTGGTCGTTGCGGTCCTTGGCGCTGTTGGCGGCACTCAGCTGAATTCCTCGACTGAAATTACCAGCATCGCGAATTACTCGCTTCTGGACGGCTTTGCGCAGAATGTGGATGCCGCTTCCGCTGCGGGCACGATCGTGGAGCGCCCGTACTACCGCGTGGCCGCTCATGCTCGGATCGCTCGCCAGGCTGATATTCACACAGCCATCCCCGAGCGCCCGCGCCTGGAGATCACCACGTATACTGTGGCGGCTGGGGATACGGCTGAGAAGATCGCCGAAGGGTTTGGTCTGCAGCCGACAACCCTGATGTGGTCGAACCCCGAGATGGAGAAGACACTTGACTTGCTGCGTGTCGGTCAGGAGTTGACGATTCTGCCCCTGGATGGTGTCTATCACACGGTTGAGGTGAGCGATACCCTGGAAAGCATCGCCCAAGCCTACAAAGTGGGTGTGGACACCATCACGGCGTGTGCGTGGAACGATATTCCCCTGAACGGCTCGTTATCTGTTGGGGGCAAGCTCATTGTGCCCGGTGGCACTAAGCCCTATATCGCGCGCACGGTGACGGCCTATTCCGGTCCTGTCTCCGACAGTGCTGAAGCCTCGGGGCTTTTCTACTGGCCCACATCCGGTGTGTTGACGCAAGGGTATTGGTACGGACACCGCGCCATTGATATCGGTGCTGCCGTGGGCACGGTGGTTCGCGCCTCGGATAATGGGTTCGTCAGCTTCGCCGGATGGACCGATATCGGCTATGGTTATCTAGTTGTTGTTGAGCATCAGAATGGCTACCAGACCTACTATGCGCACCTGAGCAATATCTTCGTGCGTGAGGGTGAAGCCGTCAGTGGGGGTCAGGTCATCGGTGCCATGGGCAGTACGGGGAATTCAACGGGCCCCCATCTGCACTATGAGATTCGCTACAATGGGTATCCCACGAACCCGTTGATCTACTTGCCATAGCTTGAACGAGATCTATGCTGAACCGCGAGCCGACCGGCTCGCGGTTTGTGGTTGGCGACTTTCGCCAAAGGAGGGTGATTTGTATCTAAGCATTGAGGAAGCGCGCGGTCTGTATGCTGATGCCGATAGCGTGCACGACTTCGACCATATTCTACGGGTGCTGGCCCTGGCGGAGCGGATCGCACGGGCTGAGGGCGCGGACCTGCACGTCGTGCGAACGGCGGCGCTGTTGCACGACTGGGGGCGCGCTGAAGCGCAGAGCGGTGGGCGTAACCACGCTGATGTGGCGGGCGAGCAGGCTGAGGGCTTCCTCGCATCCCGAGGCGTGCCGGAGGCCCAGATTGCAGCTGTGGTCCACGCAATCGTGGCGCACCGCTTCAGGGCTGACCCATATCCCCAGACGCTCGAAGCCAAAGCGCTCTTTGATGCCGACAAGCTCGATGCTATCGGTGCGATCGGCGTGGCCCGCGCCTTCGCCTACGGCGGAGGGCACAACCAGCGCCTGTGGGCTCCGCGGGACGTCGTAGACGTGGAACGTTGGGAGCGCCACGGGGATGACCCTGGTCTTCACACGGCCGTGCACGAGTTCGTAGTGAAACTGGTGCGTATCAAGGAGCGGCTATATACGGCGGAGGGACGCCGGATCGCAGAGAACCGACACCGCTATATGACCGCTTTCTTCGACCGATTGGACGCGGAGGTCCGCGGTGAGCTCTAGAGTGAAAGGACCCCTGGATCTCGCCAGGACTATGTCCTGGTAGGATCTAGGGGTCTTGTTGATGTTCAGACGCGTGGCTGTCAGTCGCGCATTCGCAAGTGCGGGTAGAGCAGCACTTCGCGAATCGAGTGCTTGTCGGTGAGCAACATAGCCAGTCGATCGATGCCCATCCCAAAGCCACCGTTAGGGGGCATACCGTACTTCATCGCACGCAGGTAATCCTCGTCCATCGGCTGCGCTTCTTTGTCGCCCTCTTCGTGGGCGCGGCCCTGCTGCAGGAAACGCTGCTCCTGCTCGAAAGGGTCATTCAGCTCTGTGAACGCGTTGCCCATTTCCATACCGCCGATGAAGAACTCGAAGCGCTCAACGTGCGTTGGGTCGTCGGGTTTCTGTTTGGCCAGTGGCGAGATCTCGACGGGGTAATCGTGGACAAAGGTCGGTTGGATCAGCCCCGGTTCCACTTCCGAGAGCAGGTTGTCGACCAGGTGGCCCCACGTCGCATTGCCGGCGGCATCGTAGCCACGTTCGCGCATGACATTGCGCAGCGACGCGGCGTCCGGATAGGCTACGTAGTCGATGCCGGTTCCCTGCTGGATAATCTCGCGCAAGGTAATCCGCCGCCACGGGGAACCCAGTTCAATCTCCTCTCCCTTGAATGACACCGTCGTCGTTCCCAGCGTTTCCTGGGCGGCGTAGGCAACCATCTGTTCGGTGGTTTCCATAACGCCGTACAGGTCGGTGTACGCGCAGTAGAACTCCAACTGCGTGAACTCCGGGTTGTGCTTGTAGGATACCCCCTCGTTGCGGAAGTCGCGCCCGATCTCATAGACCCGCTCGTACATCCCCACCAGCAAACGTTTGAGGTAGAGCTCGAAGGAGACACGCAGGTAGAGGTCCTGCTTGAGTTGATTGTGATAGGTGGTGAAGGGGCGAGCTGCAGCGCCGCCGTAGATGGGCTGCAGAATGGGCGTCTCCACTTCTAGATAGCCGTTGTCGTCAAGCCATCTGCGCAGCGCGCCAATCATCCGCGAACGGACACGGAAGACCTCACGAACTTCCGGATTCACTGCCAGATCTGCGTAACGTTGGCGATACCGTCCCTCAACATCGGAAAAGGCGCCAAAGCGCGTCACATTGCCGTCCTTGTCCTCATACTCTTTCGGTATAGGCAGGGGGGTGATAGCTTTGGCCAACATACGAATAGAGGTCGCCTGCAGGCTGACCTCACCGGTCCTGGTGCGCATCATAGGGCCATCTGCCTCGACGAAGTCACCAAGATCCACCGTCTTCCGGAAGAGATCGTAGGCCTCTTCGCCCAAGCTGTTACGCCGGATAAAGAGCTGCAGGCGCCCGCTCTCATCGGCAATGTGGGCGAAGGAGAGTTTACCCATCACCCGGCTGCTGATCACACGACCAGCGACGGTAACCTTGGGCGCCTGTGTCTCCGCACTCTCTGCGGCTTCGTGGACAGCAATCGCTTCGGCCGTGGTATGTGTGCGGTACGACCGTCGGGGATACGGCTCGCCGCCTGCCTCGCGGAGACGCTCCAGCTTCTGAACACGCTGCTGTTCGAGGTCGTTGAGTTCCATGATGCTTCCTAGCTGCTCGAGATGATCTTGAAAACGATATCACCATCCGGGGCGCGGACAACAGCTTTCTCTCCCACGTGTTTGCCTATCAGTGCGCGTCCGAGTGGAGATTCGTTGGAGATCCGTCCCTTGCGGGGGTCAGCTTCTGCTGACCCCACCATAAGGTACTCCTCATCGGTGTCTGCGCCGTCTTCACGGACTAAAACGGTGTTGCCCAGGCGAACAATGCCGTCGTTGTCTTCCGTCTTGGAGATGATTTCAGCCTTGCGAAGCTGTTCCTCGACCTCGATAATGCGACCTTCGAGAAATGCCTGTTCCCGGCGAGCCTCTTCGAGCTCAGCATTTTCGATGAACTCGCCTTCGCTGAGGGCACTATGCAATCTCGCGGCCACCTCCTGGCGACGGACTGTGGTGAGAAATGCCAACTCTTCCTCAAGAGCCTGGAATCCCTCTGGGGTTAGATAGACTACCGTGCGACTACTCATATGCTGCTTTCCTCCGGGCCCTGGATCATGTTAGGACCATGATAAAAAGAAAACCCGAGAGCCACGGATGCTCACAGGTTGGGCAATCATATCACAAAACTGCGTTTTGTAAAGGTGGACTAGTGTGTGGAGAAGATGTAGTGGGATGGGGGCACCGGCGAAAAGAATGCTATGACAATCTGATTCCCTGACAATGCCGACGGCTCGATCTAGTCAGAATCATCAACCCGCAGCGAGATGTAGAAACAGCTTCCTTTGCCGAGCTCACTTTCCACCCAGAGCTGTCCCCGGTGGGCTTCCACGATCTGCCGGGCCACTACCAGGCCCAGCCCTGTGCCCTGCGCCTTGTCTTCGCTGCCGGGCAGACGCCGGAATTTCTGGAAGAGGAGGGGAAGCTGGTTCTGAGGGATGCCGGGGCCGGTGTCACTGACGGATATGATGAGTTTGTTCGCTTGCATCCGCGCCTCAACGTCGATGACGTCGCCTGCATTGGAGTACTTGACGGCATTACTCAACAGATTCAGCAGTACTTGGTGGAGCCGTGCCCTGTCCCCGACAATCGCCGGCAGGTGCTCTGCCGGCGATTGGTGCACGATGCGGTTGTGTTGGTCTGCGCTGGGTTTGATCACCGCCACCGCGTGGTCGATCAAAGCGGCAACGTCGATGACATCCCGGTTCATCGTGATGCGGCCCGATTCGAGCTGAGCCAGATCCAGGAACTGCGTTGCCAAATCGCTGACGCGTTCGGTCTCCTGCTGGATGGTCGCGATGGCCTGTTTGCGAATCCGTTCATCCAGATCCGGCCGGAGCAGCAGATCCGCGTACGAGAGAATCGCGGTCAGTGGGGTGCGGATCTCGTGGACGACCTCGGCCACCCAATCGCTCTGCTGAAAGAGCCGGGCGTTCTGTACCGCGACCGCTGCAACGCCGGCCAGTGTGGCGACTGTTTCCCGGTCCTCTTGCGTGAACTTGTGCCGCGTCGTGGTCGTGACTGCTTCCAGGACACCGATGACTTGCGGGCCAAAGAGCATCGGCGCTGCGATGATCGATTGCGTGGCGTTGACGGCATCAATGTTGTACATGCGCGAATCGCTTTGGGCGTTTTCAACGATGGCCATCTCATGGTGTGTCGCGACCCAGCCGGCCAGGCTCTTGTCCAGCGGCACCTCCGTGTTTTGGAGTGTGGCAGATTCCGGGCCGGACGTGGCAGCAAAACGCAGCGTGTCGCCGTCTTCCATAAGGAGGATCGAGGCGCCGTCGGCATCGGTCAACTCCGCTGCTGACTCCACGATCAGCTGCAGCAACGGGCGCATCTCAAGTGTTGAATTGAGCCGCCGGCTGATGTTCAGCAGTTTCTCAAGCGTGCTGATCGTCTGTTTGAGGGTGGCTATTCTGTTGTCTTGGCTGTGAGTTTGTCTTGGATGCATATCCTGATCAGTAGCGATGATGGCGGCCTCAATCGGTCACGATGAACTGCACGACACGGCGTATCTGTTGCGTGACCAAGCTGTGAGGTTGGATCTCCACGATTGATCTGCCGTTCTGAATGCTCTCCAGCGCCAAATCCGGTACGGGTGGTATGCTGGCTATCATGTCACGATGCAGTGTCTGTTCCACCGTGCTGCGGCTGAGGGAGCCTACGGCCGGCATACGCTGGATCAGGATGATGCGTGCTTTCTGGCTGCCGATATCCAGTCCGTCGAGGGCGTTCAAGGTTTGTTGGGCCAGAGCCATCCCGACGCGATTCGGCTCAACGGTCACGAAAATCCACTCGCAGAGCCTTAGTGCTTCCTGGTAGGGCTCGCCCAGGTCCGGCGGCAGATCCAGCAGGATGTAGTCAAACTGGCTGTTCAGATATCTCAGGATCGTGCGGACGCGCTGCTTGTCCAGCTTCGGGCCTACGCCAGAGGGCTTGGCTGTGGCGAAGAGCAGCTGCAGTCCTGTGGTGTGCTCAACCATATGGCTGAGCAGCGTTCTCTCGGTGATGTATGGTAGCGGCTGCTGGAGCAGCGCCGGTAAGCTGTTTTGGGCCTCCAGACCCAATTGGAAAGCCATCGTGCCTGATCCCTCGTGGAGCTCGACCAAGGCACAGGGGATATTGTGATGCATACGGCGGAGTTCGATCGCCGTGTTCAAAGCTAACATGCTCGTGCCCAGCCCGCCTTTGGTGGGGAGAAAGCCGACGATGTGTCCTTGCTCAATTGTCTCTTCGGGGGATGGGTGGCGCGCCAAAAGCGCCTCGACGCGCGCGACCAGCTCGCGCGGATGTGCGGGCTTGGTGAGATAGTCGTCCGCGCCCGCTTGGAACCCGGCGATCTTGTCGTTCACCGCGACCTTGGCGGTGAACATCAGGATCGGGATTGACTCTGTGGTGGGATTGCTGTGCAGCCTGGTCGCGACTTCGTATCCGTCCATATCCGGCATCATAACATCCAGGACGATCAGGTGCGGTTGGTTCTCAATGGCCTTTTGCAGAGCTTGTTGTCCATCGGCGGCAGCTAAGATCTTGTAGCCTTGGCGCTCAAGCATCAACCCGACAAGTCTCAGAGCATCTGCATCATCATCAGCGATCAAGATCCTTCGCGTTGCCATGGTCGCACGCTCACTTTCCTGTGATGAAGTCTCCTTTATTATACACTGGGCGCCGCGCATCGCAAGCCGAGCGCATTGATAGTTGTTGACATCTAGCCAATAGGTGCGATCTGTGTGATTAGGAGGCCCACGACGGCCACGATAGCGATGACGATCACGCCATAGCGTGTTGTGTGACGCAGTGCGTCGCTCTCGCCGCCGCTCAGACCGACGGTACTGCAGCCGACGATGATCTTGGCCGGTGCAAAGATGGAGCCTGCTGCGGCACCGGCGTTATGTAGGGCAAGGATCAGCGGAACCTGCAGCCCGAGTGTCTGAGCGACCTGCAGTTGGAATGCTCCCAGCAAGACGTTGCTGTTAGTGTTGCTGCCGGTCATAAAGGCACCCATGGCTCCAATCCAAGGCGAGATCACGGGGAAGAACTGCCCCGCCAGTGCGGCCATGGCTGTCGCGAGCTCGGAAACCATCCCCCCAACCTGCATAGTGGTTGCCATCGCCATCATGGCCAGGATGCCCAGCGTTGACTTGGTGCCGCTCCTGAGCACACCCTTGCGGATCTTCTCGCCGCTGCCCGCGGGCAGACTGTTGCGCTTCTTGGCCAGCAGCAGCGCGATCAGGGCTGCGTAGACCAGCTGTGCCCCGGGGTGGCCGAAGATGGAGATGCTCTTGGTTCGGGACGCCGCGATCTGCGTGCCGTCCTGCAGTGTGAGCGCCGGCACCTGTACCGCAACGACCCAGCGGTCTAGAAGTGTCTTGAGGGATGGTACGAAGTTGACGGCGAAAATCACAGCAATAAGCAGAAGATAGGGCAGCATTTTGAGGAGCATCTGTCGCGCCTGCATAGGCGCCATCTGGGATTCATCGGACTGTCTACGCCGCATGGAAGCCCACCAAGCGCCCACGATGATGCCGGCCAGCGATCCTAGCATGGCTGCGATGTTCACGATGCCGATTCGCACTGCGAGGTACTGCACCAGCACCATGGTGGTGGCCATAGATAGCATGGGCACAATCTCTCGCCGTGGCAGTTTCTTGCCTGCGGCGATCCACAGGACGATGAAGCCCACCACAAAGCACACGAGGCCGAGGATAATGGCCATCCAGGGGGCGATGATGGCGCCATCAAGACCGGTGGCTGTCACCAGGGCTTCGTAGGAGGCACCCAGCGAGCCGAATGAGACTGCCCAACTGTGCCCCAGCGAGGCCATCACCACGGCCTCCAGTGCCGGAACTCCCATAGTGACGAGGATCGGTGCGACCACTGCGACTGGTACTCCGAAGCCGCCCACGCCTTGGAGGAAGGACGTGAATCCCCACGCCAGCAGCAACAGCTGGAGTATGCGTCCAGGTGCCAACTGCCTGAGCATCTCGCTCATCGAACGGAGTGTACCATCAGCTTCGGTCACGCGGAAGAAGAACAGCGCGCCCCAGATGATGTAGAGTACATAGACGGCGCGGAAGAACCCCTGGACCTGGGCCCAGAGAAGGGCCTCCGGCCCGACACCGAATCTGAGGAGGGCGATGATCAGTGCGGAGATCCATCCTGCTGCCCCGGCCTTGGATCCGCTCCAGCGGAAACCTACCATGAGCGTGAGAACGACAATCAGGGGAACTGCGGCCAAGACTATATCCATAGGACCCTGCCTTAATCTCTCGGACAATCACAACACCACAAACAGAAGAGAGGAGATGTCGGCACTATCCTATGCCGACGTCTCCTCTGTGGGCAGCGGGGGGTGTGGAGCCGCGCTGATCTTCTTCATAGATGATGAAGTGCAGATCAGTTCTCTCCGTAGAGCTTCCCCTTCAGCAGCATCAGTTCACGTTTGAATTGATCGTCCTGCTCGATGCGGGCTCGCACCCGCTCGTAGCCGTAGAGCACGGTGGTGTGATCGCGCCCGCCGAGCTCGGCGCCGATCCGAGGAAGCGACGCATCCGTTTCCTCTCGCATTAGGTACATCACGACCTGGCGCGGATGGGCGATGCGGCGGGTTCGGCGGGCGCTGCGTAACTCTTCGGGTGTTACAGCATAGAAAGTCCCCACGGTCTTGACGATATCTTCGGCGGTGATCTCCGGGCGGTTGGGCAGCAGGCGTGCCAGGGCCTGTTCTGCAACATTTCTGTCAAGCGGGAGATCCGTGAGTTGACTCACCGCAATGACGCGATTGAGTGCCCCTTCGAGCTCTCGGATATTGCTCTCGATGTTTGTCGCGATGTAGCTCAACAAATCGTTGGGAACTTTGACGTCGAGCTTTTCGGCCTTGGTCTGCAGGATGGCCATACGCGTCTCATAGTCGGGTGACTGTATGTCCACGATCAGGCCCCACTCGAATCGTGAGCGTAGCCGCTCCTCCAACGTCACCATGGCCTTGGGCACCCGATCACTGCTCATCACGATCTGGCGGCCGTTATCCCGCAGTGCGTTGAAGGTATGGAAGAACTCCTCCTGTGTACTTTCCTTGCCGGCGATGAATTGGATGTCGTCAACCAAGAGTACGTCGGCTGTCCGGTATTTCTCCCGGAACTTCTCAGTAGTATGGGTTCGAATCGACTCGATCAGGCCATTGGTGAAGGTCTCGGAGGTGATATAGAGCACCTGCATGCTTCTCTGGTAGCAGTGATGCCCGATGGCATGGAGCAAGTGCGTCTTCCCCAAACCCACACCCCCGTAGATAAACAGGGGGTTGTAGGCTTCGGCAGGGGATTCTGCGACCGCTTGCGAGGCAGCCTGCGCCAGACGGTTGCTCGACCCAACGACGTATGATGCAAATGTGTAGTCGGCATTGAGGCCGGGATCGTATGGCAGTTGCTGTGGCATTGATTCCTCTTCTTGGAAAAGCACCGGGACATTCTTGTCCGGGCGTTTGCTCTGCCATACCACAAAGCGCGCTTCCACATCCTGATCTGTCAGGCGGGTGAGCGTGCGTCTGATAACCGGATAGAGTCGATTCTCCAGCCATTCTACTGCGTAACCGTTTTTCACGCCAACAACCAGGGTGCTTTCATTCTCCAGGCCGATGCTGTGAGTGTCGCGCAGCCAGGTATCGAAGGTTGCGCGCGCCATCTTCAGTTCGAGTTCACCCAGGGTCGCTTGCCATAATCTCTGAGGGTTTATCTCATCCATGCACATCCTCTTGAATAATGACGGTATTAGAATGCTCTTACATAATCGCGCTCTGCAAAGTGCGGCAATGTCTGTGGTTACTCAGACGCTCCAAGCTGTCCCGGGAGTGTCCCGGGGCGGTGTTCATACCGTCAGCCCGTAGTCCTTGGCTTCAGTTCTGCATTCACTGGGCGACGGCAATTTCAGATCACCATAGATATTCTACCAAAAAGCCCGCCATCAAGCAATAGCTCGGCGGCGATATTCCCTTAATAAAGTATAAACTTTAATCTTGCACTCCTGTATGTGGAGAGCAATCTGTGTTAGCCCTAGATGTGCCGTCTATGGCGGTGATGTTACCCATATATGCTGTGGAAGATGTGGATATGTCTGTGGATAACGTTGAGTCATCTGTCCACACATAGCATTTTGCCATGTAGCGGTTACCACAACACAGAAAACTCATTGTCGGCCTAGCGGCCACATCGGCCACTGCGCTTCGATTCTCGGGACAGCGGGAACCGTCTCTCCGTCGTGTTCATCGTTAGCTTGAGGCCCCAGATTGCGGCGCATAGGTGATGCAGACGTCTCTCAGAACACACGCTTCACACTTGGGGGTGCGGGCCACACATACTGTGCGGCCATGGTGAATCACATTGAGATGGAATGGATAGTAGAGGGACTTGGGAACGAGCTCTTCCAGGAGTTCGTGCGCCTTTTCGCGCGAAGTCGAGTTAGGGATCAATCCCAGGCGTTTGGTGACGCGATGCACGTGCGTGTCCACCGGGAAAGCCGGACGCCCCATTGAGAAGAGTAGCACGATGGCTGCCGTCTTGGGGCCGACGCCGTCCAGGGCCAATAGCCACCGGCGGGCTTCCTCAAGCGGCTGGTCGCGCAGGAACTCCAGAGAGATCTCGCCTTGGCGTTCGGTAATGGCCCTCAGGGCCCCCTGAACGCGCGGACCTTTGGTGGGCGCAAGGCCGGCGGTGCGCACGGCGTCGATGATCTGTTCTACCGGCGCGTCGCGCACGACTTCCCACGTTGGAAACCGCTGCCGGAGCCGGCTGTAGGCGACGTCACGGTTGCGATCGTTAGTGTTTTGGCTGAGTATGGTATTGACCAGGGCCCCGACGGGGTCAGGGTCCAGCTCCGGATGCCATTCCGGCATCCCGTATACTTTCCCGAGACGCTCGTGCACTTCCAGGGTCTTCTTGTAGAGCTGATCTGTTTCGCTCACTTGATGTGCTCCCACGCTTCCTGTGCTCGTCGTGCCCATTCCTTCTCGGCCTCGAAGGTGAGGTTTTCCTCCACCGCATCCCACGGCAGCCAGACTGTGAAGAACTGCTGCTCATCCGCGTGGGGACGTTCCACTCGCCGGCGTGTGCGCGTCTGCATCAGGAAGTAATGCTCCGTCCGCTTCACCCGCCTGCCGTCGAAGAAGAAGGTGATCAGTTGCTCGCCAAGGTCGGCGATGATTTCCAGATCCCCGTAGCCGGTCTCTTCCTGTGTCTCGCGCAAAGCGGCCTTGGTCATGCACTCATTGGGCTCCAGGTGGCCCTTGGGAAGGCGCACTTCATCACGGCTGGGACGAATCAGGAGCAGAGCTTGGCCGCCGCTCTCGTCGATAACGACGCCGCCTGCGGCTATGTAGGTGACCGTCTTGTGTGTGCCTGACATAAGTTCTCCGGGTGCGATCTCTATATATACCGGACATCCCCCTGCGCGCCAGTCAACGCTGCTCTATTCAAGCAGGCGCCGGTTGAGCGCCTGTACTGATGTCGTGTAGGTGG
The DNA here is from genome assembly GCA_964516885.1 of uncultured Anaerolineales bacterium. Taxonomy (GTDB): domain Bacteria; phylum Chloroflexota; class Anaerolineae; order B4-G1; family SLSP01; genus PWVB01. Next base: position 12,334 of record CAZEXX010000063.1, read on the forward strand.
TCAAGTCCTGGTGAAGTCGTGTGACATCATTGCCGTAGCGAAGCCGGCGGGCCAGGAAGGCGAAGGCCTCGTTCTCCACGGGCGGCACCGTGAGGTCCTTGGCGTTGCCACGAACCATCCGGAGCCCGTCGATGAGCCATCTCAGGAAGGTGTGAGCCTTGCGAAGCTGGGCATAGTCATGTTCAGAGAGTAGACCGGCGTTGGCCAATGCCCGCATCGCATCGCGGATATTGGCGTGACGCAACGATATGTCTCTGTGCCCATGTTTGATCTGCAGTCCCTGGACAAGGTACTCGATATCGACCAGCCCGCCGGGGCTGTACTTGGCGTTGAAGGTCCCGCCGGTAACGAGGTGCCGGATCTGGCGTTCGCGCATAGCCCGCATTGCTGTGGCGTCGAAGACGCCATCACTATAGGTGAAGGCGTCTCTTAGAGCCACGATGTCCTGGCCCAGGGCCGCGTTGCCGGCAATGGGGCGCAGCTTGACCAATGCCTGGCGTTCATAGGCCCAGGCAGACCCGTCCGGGGCAAAGTAACGCCGGAAGGATCCCATAGGTACCGCCATGCTCCCGGATTTGCCGTAGGGGCGCAGGCGCAGGTCAATCTCGAAGATGCCCTCGCGCTTGGCCTTTATGACCTGAAGGAAGACCCCTACGAGCTTCTCATAGAACTCCGTGGTGGAGATCGCCGTCGGGCCGGAGGTCATACCGTTGCCGCTGTAGAGGAACATCAGCTCGATGTCGGAAGCAAAGCCCAGTTCGCGCCCGCCGCACTTTCCCAGCGCACAGACAGCCATCTCACTGATCGCGCCATCTTCGAGGTAGGGTGTACCGTACTGGCTTCTGAGATCCTCGTGGCACAGGTGATACGTCGCGTTGACAATCACCTCGGCCAGCGCCGTCAGCTCTTCGGAGAAATCCCAGAACTCCGTCGTATGGCCGAGGATGTGGCGCATATCGATGCGGAACATCTCGCGGTCCTTGAAGGCATTCAGGGTTGTCTGCCACTGGTTGCTCTCCGAGGGGGGGCGTGGGCTAGTGTGGACCAGCGCCAGGGCGCCTTCCAACTCGCTCTGCAGTTGCTCCCGGGATTTTCTGGTCTGCAGGGCATCGACGTCACGAACCACAGGGAAGAGGTTCGCATACTGCATCCGGAGGAAGTCGTCCCACAGGAATTCGCTGACGCCCAGAAGGCGTGCCAGCCGGTTCAGGACTTCCGGGCTCTGCAGCGAGGCCAATTCGTCGGGCCAGTTAGCCTGCCGGAAGAGTTGACCGATGAATTCGCGGAAGTGGAGTAGTGCGGTCTCAGGATCCGGAGTATGGGGCAGCAAGTGGGTGAAGTGCTTGATCAGAACCACGGCAGCTCGCAATTCGCGCCGGCGTTCCTCCGATTCGATCTTCCGGCCGTTCGCGTCCGTCACGAAGAGGGTATCGTGTGCGCGCCCCCCGTACGACTCGACATTGACGCGCGCGATGTAGATGCGGCTGTAGGCCAGCGCATTGGTCAGTTCGTAGAGGAAGCCCATCGTGTCCGGCGCGTTGATGTGGAGCACGGTGTAGTCATCTGAGGTGTCGTTGTCGATCTCGATCTGGACAGGGTAGAGGGTGGCTTCGGTGGGGGCCTCATTGGGAATCACCGAGGCGACCCGTTTTACCAGTGTCCCTTGGGCCTCTTGGCTCTTGCCTGCCTGCATCTTGCGCAACAGCTTGCGCAGGTCATCGGCATAGGCCCGCCAGGTAGTCTCATCCACATCGTCGTGGATGGCCTGGACTGTGAAGGTGTCCACGATCTTGCGCGGCTCTCGGCCTCCGCGCCGTGTCTTCTGGGCTTCCTCACTTGGTCTGTAGGTGAATACCTGACCTTCGACGATCGAGAGCCCATATCCAAAGAGCAGTCCGCAGATCAGGGAGAGCTCTCCAGGATAGTCAACTCCGACAATGGTCACACGCCAGTAGTTACCATCCAAGGGCTCTGCTTCCACCTGAGCTAGCGTATCAGGATCGATGCGCGCGGCCAGGTGTGCGTGATGCTCTATTTCCTTTGGAGAGAAGATAGTGGTATAGGAGGCATCCATCCGCGCTACGTGAGCGCTGCTGACATCGTTCGTCTCGGGCACTCTTTTGGATTCGTCCATGGGTCTCTCTCCCAGGTATCTCAAGTAGACTGCTCTGATGGCAGCGCGGTGCTGTTCATATCGTGCTATGAACTGCTCTCCAGCTTGTGTTCCCTCAAAGCCCAGCCGTCGGGCCAGCTGCGTGAGGGCGCCAAGTTCCCGCGGCAGAGTGTGGGTCTGCCGATAGTGCATCATCTGCAGATGATGCTCAATCGTCCGCAGGAAGATGTAGCCGTCGCTCAGGATCCGCGCGTCCTCGGCGGCGAGGTGTCCCAGGGCCGACAGGCGTCCGAGACTATCCAGCGAGTTGTGGCTGCGGACGCTGGATTGTCCCGCGCCGTGCGCCAGCTGCAGGTATTGTATGACAAACTCGACGTCGCGAATGGAACCCTTACCCTGTTTGACCTCGCCCCAAGCCAGTCCCTTCTGCTGCAGTCGGTTTTCGGTGAGGTTTCGCATTTTCAGCACATTCCCACGGGCCTCATCGGCGGTGATGTCAAAGACAATGGGCGTCGCATCTTTCAGAAACGCTCTACCGGTGCCCAGATTGCCGGCCACGGCGCGTGCTTTGAGCAGGGCCTGCTTTTCCCACACGCGGGCGTGCCGGTCCAGGTAAGAAAGGTAGCCCCGCGTCGAAGTGACGAGTGGCCCTGATCGCCCCCACGGCCGCAGACGCATATCCACCCGGTAGAGAAAACCCTCGTCGGTTACCTCCGTGAGCGCCGAGATCAGGCGTTCCCCCAGTTGTCGGTAGTCGCCGGCATCCTTCTCAGCGAGGAAGAGTAGATCGATGTCGGAGCTGTAGTTGAGTTCCTGGCCTCCCAGTTTCCCCAATGCCAGGACCACAAAGCGATCCAGCGCCGGATCTCCCTGTACCTGGGTGGCGGCAAATGACAGTGCCGCCTGGACGAGGCTGTCGGCCAGGTTGGATAGCTGCGCAGTCACGACCGGAAGGTCGAAGAGGCCGAGCAGGTCACAGGTACCGATTCTCAAGAGCTCCCAGCGCTGGAAGCGTCGCAGCGCGTCGAGGGTGTCCGTGCCCCCGTCGCCCTCGTGCAGGGCCGGCATATCGGCCCAGAACTCGGCAACGGTCTTGGCGTGCGCCAGACGTTGGTGTTCTACCAGGTCGTCAAAATACTCAGGATTGCGCAGCAGGATCTCGGTGAG